>JAZQVM010000025.1:0-26180 GCA_045631845.1 Eubacteriales bacterium
AGAAGCAGACGGGCATTACCTTTATCTACGTCACCCATGATCAGGAAGAAGCGCTGACCATGTCGGACACCGTCGTGGTCATGAACAAGGGTGTCATTCAGCAGATCGGCACTCCCACCGATATTTATAATGAGCCCAACAACGCCTTTGTTGCCCACTTTATCGGCGAGAGCAATATCATTGACGGGCACATGCTGGGCGACGAAAAGGTCGAGTTTTCCGGCCGTATCTTTAAGTGCGTGGACCGTGGTTTTGAAGTCAACGAAACGGTGGATGTAGTTATCCGCCCCGAGGATATTTTAATAACTAAGCCGGAGGACGGCATGATCATCGGCGTGGTCGAGTCGGTCGTCTTTATGGGAATGCACTATGTCATCACCGTCGATTCGGGCGGCTACCGTTGGCAGATCCGTTCCACCGTCGCTCCCGTCGAGGGTGCCGAGGTGGGTCTGCGCATTGAGCCCGACGGCATCCATGTTATGCACAAGATGCAAACCGATATCCAAGAACGGATCCAGGAGGTGCTGGCGAGTGAAGAATAAAGGACTGGCGGCTCCCTATCTGGTATGGATGATTCTGTTCATCCTTGTGCCGCTGGTGCTGGTCATCGTCAACGCCTTTACCGATACAAGCGGCCAATTTACTCTCAATAATTTCTCCACCTTAGTGGATTTGGGCGGCATCTTCCTGCGCTCCTTTTGGCTGGCTCTGCTCTCTTGTGTCATTTGCCTGTTGCTGGGCTACCCCGTAGCCTATGCCGTGGCGCACATGAAAAAGCACCGCCAACCCATGATGCTCCTGCTTCTGATTCTTCCTATGTGGATGAATTTCTTGCTCCGCACTTATTCGCTGATCAACATCATTGATGTCAACGGTCTGCTCAATCAACTGCTGGGGTTGGTCGGCATCCCCAAGGTGGAGATCATCAACACCCAGTTTGCGGTGTTGTTGGGTATGGTCTATAACTATCTGCCCTTTATGATCCTGCCTATCTATACTATTCTCATTAAAATTGAACGTAATGTCATTCAGGCGGCCGAGGACTTGGGGGCAACCCCTCCGCAGGTCTTCCGCAAGGTGGTCTTGCCTTTGTCGATGCCGGGAGTCATGAGCGGCATTATTATGACCTTTATGCCGGCGGTGTCTACCTTTATTATATCCAAGATGCTCGGCGGCGGTATGTTCATGCTCATTGGTGACTATATTGAGATGCAGTTCTTGGGCAATACCTATAACCCCGGTGTCGGTTCGGCAATCTCCCTGGTAATGATGGTCATCATCCTCATTTCGCTGTTCTGTATGCGCGGGATGGATGAAGAAACAAAGGAGGGTATTTTAGGATGAATAAAACCCTCTGCCGTGTCATCATGGCCTTTGTCTTTGTCTTGCTGTATGCGCCCATTTTGATGTTGATTGTCTTTTCCTTTAACGAGGGCAATTCCCAGACTGTCTGGCAGGGCTTCTCCTTGCGCTGGTATCAAGAGTTGTTTCGGGATCGGGATATTATGCAGGCGCTGTGGAATACCGTACTGGTCGGCGGGATTTCGGCCGTAGTCTCTACCGTGATCGGTACCATGGCCGCTATCGGCATTTTCGGTATGAAGAAATCGACCCGCGGACTGATCATGAACGCCACCTACCTGCCTGTGCTTAACCCCGATATTTTAACGGGTATTTCCTTGATGCTGGTCTATGGTCTGCTTCAGTTGCCCTTTGGTCTTATGACTTTGTGTATTTCGCATATCACCTTTAACATCCCCTATGTCATTCTGTCGGTCATGCCCAAATTGCGCCAGCTTAATATTTCTACCTATGAAGCGGCGCTGGATCTGGGTGCCCGTCCCTTAACGGCGGTGGGCAAGGTGGTGCTGCCAGAGATCATGCCCGGTGTCTTTACGGGATTGATCATGGCCTTTACCATGTCGATTGACGATTTTATTATCTCATATTTTACAGCCGGTACGGGGACGAGAACCCTGCCGCTGATCGTCTATGCCATGACTAAGCGTAAGATCACACCCAAGATCAATGCGCTGTCCACCATTATGTTTATTACCGTTCTGCTGTTGTTGATCGTGGTCAACGTTCGCAGAGCACCGAAGAAAAAAACGGAGGAACGTCGATGAAAAAAATTATTGCACTGGCTTTGATTGCTGTTCTTGCCTTGATCCCTCTGGTCGGTTGCGGCGGGAGCGGGGAAGTGCTCTATGTCTATAATGCCGGAGAGTATATGGACACCTCTCTGAATGACGAGTTTACCGCTAAGACGGGTATCCGCGTGGTGTACGACACCTTTGATACCAATGAATCGATGTATGCCCTGTTGAAGGGCGGTAATGTCCACTACGATGTGGTCATTCCGTCGGATTATATGGTGGGCAAGATGCTCAAAGAGGATATGCTCCAGAAACTGGACATGAGCAAGATCCCCAACTATGCCAACATTATGGATACCTTCAAGAATCTTCCCTATGACGCCGAGAACGCCTACAGCGTGCCCTATCTGTGGGGTGTGGTGGGTATCATCTATAATACCGAAATGGTTTCCGATCCTGTAACCAGTTGGGACATTCTGTGGGACAGCAAGTATGACGGAAATATTCTTATGATCGGCAACCAGCGGGATGCCGTAGCGATTGCCTTGAAAAAACTGGGCTATTCCATCAATTCTACCAATGAGGCTGAGATCCTCGGTGCGGGCAATGAGCTCAAGAAGCAAAAGGCCATTCTGCAGGGCTATTTCAACGATCAGATGTATAATAAGTTAGAGGGCGAGTCGGCCGCCATGGGTGCCTATTATTCGGGCGATGCCATGGTCATGATGCAGTCCAACGACAAGCTTAGCTTCGCCATTCCGCAGGAGGGCAGTAACTTCTATGTGGATGCCATGTGCATCCCCACCTGTGCACAGAATGTCGATGCCGCCCATCAGTATATCAACTTTATGCTGGAGGCCGAGTCGAATAAGCGCAACGTCGAGGAGGTCTGCGGCTATACTCCCAATGCGGAAACCTTCAAACTGCTCGAAGCCGAAGGAAGCAATATGGCTGTCTATCCCAGTGAAGAACTGATGGCTAAGAACGAACTGTATATTGTTTTACCCGATAACATCAACGAATTATACAATCAGGTCTGGACCGAACTGGGTCAATAAAAAAGAGGCGAAAGCCTCTTTTTTTATCTCTGCACACCCAAAGATACCCTGCATATACTGGCATTAGGAGGTGAGCGCATGAGAAAGAGAAAACAGTCACCGATCGGGCTGTTGATGGTGGGCATATCGGTGGGAATCATCGTGTCGATCATCATTCCGGATACGCTCATCATCTTAGTACTGGCCCTGATCTTGTTGCTGGCCGGAATCCTGTTTTTGAGGTGATCGCATGAAAATCGTTGTGGTTCGTCCCAAACCGTTTATGAAAAGCATACTCAAGAAGATATTTAAATTTACATAAGAATGAGGCGGCAGGGTATAATCCTTGCCGCCGTTTCATATCTTGGTATAAAAAAGGAAATGAGGTACCGATATGAAAATATGGAGTCAGAGACATCGGGATTGTGCCCAGGTGATCTGCGAGCAGGCGGCGGCCTTGCCCGACTATTACCCGCCGATCCTGAGCGTGGTGAGAACCGCAGGCCATGCGTGGATCAAAGAGGTGAGGGAGCAGGCGGGTGTTGTGCAGGTAAGCGGTGAGGTGTCCGTGACCTTGCTGTATCAGACCGAGGACGAGAAAGGACTGTGCTCTTATAACACCACGGCTCCCTTTTCTCACTCCTTCTCCCTGCCCGAAGGGTGTTCCGGACGGGCCGATGCTCATGTCGGCATGGTCGGCGTGACCTGCCGACTAACCTCAGCGCGGCGGATATCCTTTAAGGTGTCCGTGCCCGTCACCCTTACGGTAGACGGTGAGCGGGAACTGAGTGGCCCCACGCCTTGTGAGGGGATGCACTATCTGGTGCGCAGCATGCAGGGGCGTTGTCTGCTTGGCTGTGCTTCCCGAAAAACACACCTGTCGGAAAAGGGGGAGTGTGACCGTTTGCCTGCTGCCGCTCTGGATACCAAGGTATCGGCCGCCGTTACCGAACTGTCGGGCGCAGGCGGGAAAACGCTGGTCAAGGGAGAATTGGCCGTGCGCACCCTCTATGTCACACGCGAGGATGAGATAGGCGTGGCCTGCTATACTTTTCCGGTGTCTCAACTGCTCGATCTGCCCTATGGTGAATCGGCGGAGCATGATGTGCAAATTCAGGTTTGCGCCGTTGAGGTTGAGAGTGGAGAAACTATGGATGGAGGTCGGGGCCGATTTGGCTATGAGATTGATCTGACCATCACCGCCTGTGCCACAGAGCATCGCTCTTGCGACCTAATCTGTGATGCTTTTTCTGCCACCCATGCTTTGGACTTAACTCGGGATTCGGTCGAACTGGTAACGGGACTGGGGCGCACCCGAGGCAGTATCGAAGTGCATTTACCCCTACCCGATGACCCCGAAGGCGGCGTGGTGCTGGATGTCGTGGCGGCTCTGCCTACAATCGGAGTGAGAATGGGAGACGGGAAGCCTACCTTGGATGGAGAATGTGCGCTGGCCATACTGATGCTGGAAGAAAGTGGGCGTATCCGCTCACGGGAAGTGACCCTGCCGCTCACCGCCGTTCTGCCTCATAACGGGCAAGGACGGGCAACGGTACAGGCCTGCGTTTGGTCGGCCTTACCTACCGCGGAAGGGGTACGATTGACTCTGAGATATGAGTTGTCCCTGTGGCAGGACCGTGTCTGTGAGCATTTGTCGGCCGCCATTCCCGACGCAAGTAAACCCTTGCCGCCCATGACCCGCCATCCCATTACCGTCTATTTCGCCGATAAGGGCGAGGCCGTGTGGGATATCGCCAAAAAGTACAGAATTTCTCCCGAACAGATCCGCAAATGCAACAGCATTGAAGGGGAAGAAATAACAGAAAACTGCCGTCTATTGATTGTATAAAAAATCCCGCACCCATTTGGGTGCGGGATTTACATCTGCTTCTATTAGTCAGAAATATAGGGCAGGAGAGCGACCTGACGGGCACGCTTGATGGCCTCGGTCAGCATACGCTGATGCTTGGCGCAGGTACCGGTAGCGCGCTTGGGAAGAATCTTAGCACGCTCGGACATGTACTTACGCAGCTTAGCGATATCCTTGTAATCGATATATTCGACCTTATCAACGCAGAACTGGCAAACCTTGCGTCTGCCCTTTTTGATGGGTCTAGCCGGTCTTTCCATGGAATGTATCCTCCTAAATAATCGTTAGAACGGCAGTTCGTCCTCACCGGTCATCTCCTCAAAATCCGAGGGAGCACCGGTAGAGAAAGAGGGAGCAGCGGGCGCCGAAACAGCACCGCCATCCTTCTTGGAATCTACGAACTGAATGTCGTCTGCCACGACTTCGACCGAACGGCGGTTGTTGCCGTCTTTATCCTTCCAGGGACGAACCTGAAGGGAACCGGAAACGAAGATAGCAGAGCCTTTTTTGAAATACTTGGTCACGAATTCGGCCTGGTTACGCCAAGCAACAACGTCGATAAAATCAACGGCCTGCTGGGCTTGATCCTTTCTGTATGGACGGTTAACGGCCACAGAGAAAGAGGTCACGGCCAAATCGCTTTGGGTGCGACGCAGTTCGGGATCTGCTGCCAGACGCCCAATCAGCATCACTTTGTTGAGATTAGCCATTTTTTCTTCCTCCTTACTTGCGAATAACCATGCAACGCAGGATTCCGTCGGTGATACCCATAACACGATTGAGCTCGGCAGGGAAATCAGCATCCGACTTGAAGTTGACCAGAACATAATAGCCTTCGGTCTTGTGGTCGATTTCGTAAGCCAAGCGACGCTTGCCCCACTCATCCACAGACTCGACCTCGCCGTGCTTTGCGATCAGATCGGAGAACTTCTGCACCAGAGCAGCGGTTTCCTCCTCGTTCTTGAGCGCATCGATGACATACATCAATTCATAAGCGTTCAGGGTCTTTTCCATGTTGTATTGCACCTCCTTTTGGACATTTGGCTCCCGTAGGAGCAAGGAATAACAGATATATTATACCGAAAAATATTATTTTGTCAAGAGCGTTTTCAAATATGCCGTAAATTCTTCGCCGATTTCCGGATGCTTCATCGCCATTTCCACACCCGCCTTGGCCACTTCCAGTTTATTACCCATGTCATACCGAGTGCCGATAAAATCCACACCCGTCATGCCGCCGTTTTTGGCCAGCACGCACATGGCATCGGTCAACTGAATCTCCCCGCCGGCACCGGGCGCGGTGCGGTCAAGAATATCATAGATATCCGGAGTGAGCAGAACACGACCCAAGATGGAATAGAGCGAAAACTCCTGTCCGGGCGCCGGTTTCTCAATCATGTCAGATACGTGGAACCAACGCTCTTTCTCGAGCGGATCGACCTTGAGTGAACAGTAGCGCGATACCTGCTCCTTGGTCACCTGCTTGATGCCGCAAGCCGCCTTGCCGGTGGCTTCATAGGCCTCAATGAGCTGACCGCAAACCGGCGGCTCGCCGACAATCACGTCATCCCCGTACAGCACGGCAAAGGGCTCATCCCCCGTAAAGGAACGGGCGCAGGATACGGCGTGACCCAAACCACGCATCTCCTTCTGACGGATGAAATAGAAATTGGCCATGCCCGAAATGCCGAGCAACTGCTCAAGTTCCTTGTTCTTGCCCTTGGCCGACAGATTGTACTCCAGCTCGGGCAAACGGTCAAAATGATTTTCAATTAAGTCCTTGCCGCGGGATACGATAACTAAAATATCGGTAATGCCGGAAGCCACCGCTTCCTCGGCAATGTACTGAATGGATGGCTTGTCTACAATCGGTACCATTTCTTTGGGAAGCGCCTTGGTCAGCGGCAACATCCGTGTGCCGTATCCGGCGGCCGGAATGACGGCCTTTGTTACTTTCTTCATATTATGACTCCTTTATCTTATCAATAAGGATTTTCCTGTCATCTCTTCCGGCTGAGGAACTCCCATCAGGTCCAGCATGGTGGGTGCCAGATCAGCCAGCACACCGCCGTCCTTGAGCGAGCCGTACTCGTTAACAAGAAGCAGAGGTACAGGATTGGTGGTATGTGCCGTGAAGATTTCGCCCGTTTCCTCGGCCATCTTATCGGCGTTGCCGTGGTCGGCCGTGAGCAAAATCGTACCCTGCACATCCAGCATGGCCTCCACAATGCGACCTACACAACCGTCCACCGCCTCCACGGCGGCCACAGCGGCGTCATATACACCCGTGTGTCCCACCATATCGCAGTTGGCAAAGTTGAGAATGATTACATCGTACTTGTCGGCCTTGATCGCCTCAATCACCTTGTCGGTCACTTCGGGGGCGCTCATTTCGGGCTGCATATCGTAAGTAGCCACCTTGGGAGATGCCACCAAAATGCGATCCTCGCCCTCATAGGCTTCCTCACGACCACCGTTGAAGAAGAAGGTGACGTGAGCGTATTTCTCGGTCTCGGCAATGCGCAACTGCTTCTTGCCAAGTTTGGAGAGATATTCACCCAACGTATTGGTCAAGCTCTGAGGTTTGAAGGCTACCTCTACATTCGGCATGGCCGCATCATACTGGGTCATGCAAACGTAGGTAACATCCTTCTTGCCGCCCGCTCTCTCAAATCCGCTAAAATCGGGATCGACAAAGGTGCGGGTAATTTCACGGGCACGGTCGGGACGGAAGTTGAAATAAATGATGCTGTCGCCGCTTTGCACGGGAGCACCGCCCTCAATTACACAGGGTACAACAAACTCATCCAGCACGTTATCCTTGTAGGAATTTTCCACCGCACAAATCGGACATGCCGCCTTGACACCTTCGCCGCAGGCCATGGCATCGTAGGCTTTCACCACACGCTCCCAGCGGTTGTCACGGTCCATGGCATAGTAGCGGCCCATCACGGTGGCAATCTTGCCAACGCCGATTTCCTCGCACTTGGCCATCAGTTCCTTGACAAAGCTAAGACCCGAATCGGGCGCTACATCACGGCCGTCAAGAATGGCGTGCACATAAACCTTGCTTAGGCCTCTGCGCTTGGCCATCTCCAGCAGAGCATACAGATGCGAGTTGTGAGAATGAACACCGCCGTCGGACAAAAGCCCCGCCAGATGCAGAGCGCTGTCGTTTTTGATGCAGGAGTCCATGGCGGCGCACAGCGCTTCGTTCTCAAAGAAATCGCCATCCTGCACCGCCTTGGTAATGCGGGTCAACTCCTGATAAACAATGCGGCCGGCACCAATGTTGGTGTGACCAACCTCACTGTTTCCCATCTGCCCGTCGGGCAGACCCACCGACATTCCCGATGCGCCCAGCAGAGTCTGAGCGCAGGAGGAAAAGAGGGTGTCCAAATGGGGAGTGCGGGCGTTGGCAATGGCGTTATATTTTCCAGGATCGGTAATGGCAAAGCCGTCCAGAATCATCAGCATTAAGGGTTTCATGAGTCACCTCAGCGGCTGCCGGCCGAAACGATGGTGGAGAAATCGGGAGCCTTCAGAGAAGCGCCGCCGATCAAACCGCCGTCTACATGATACTTGTCCAGCAGTTCGGCACAGTTGCCGGCATTCATCGAGCCGCCGTACTGAATGGTCACGCCCTCAGCCGTGTTGGCATCGTACAACTCGGCAATGACCTGACGGATGATACCGCAAACCTCGTCAGCCTGATCGGAGGTTGCCGTCTTACCGGTACCGATGGCCCAAATGGGCTCATAGGCGATGATGATCTTCTGCACCTGAGCGGCGGTGATGCCTTTCAGGGCAATCTTGATCTGGGAACGAACCCACTCACCGGTCACGCCGTCCTCACGCTGGGAGAGGGACTCGCCGCAGCAGAGAATGGGGGTGATGCCGGCACCCAGAGCGGCATGGACTTTCTTGTTAACCGTCTCGTCGGTCTCGCCGAAATATTCGCGGCGCTCCGAGTGGCCGATTACGACATATTCCGCACCGATCTCTTTGAGCATATCGGCACTGATCTCACCGGTGTAAGCGCCCTTGGGCTCAAAGTGCAGGTTCTGTGCACCAACCTTGATGTTGGAATCCTTGCAGGCGGCAATCACCACCAGCAGGTCTACGTAAGGTACGCAAACCACCACATCGCAGTCAGCATCCTTTACCAGCGGTTTTAACTCCTCAATCAGCTTCAGAGCCTGAGAGGGAGTGTTATTCATCTTCCAGTTTCCGGCAATAACCGTTCTTCTTTTTGCTTTATTCATTTTGATTACTCCTTGTCGTTGAGGGCTGCGATACCGGGCAGTTCCTTACCCTCGAGGAATTCGAGAGAAGCGCCGCCGCCGGTCGAAATGTGGGTCATCTTATCGCCAAAGCCGAGGGTGTTCACGGCCGCTGCGCTGTCGCCGCCGCCGATTACGGTAACGGCATCGGTCTCGGCCATCGCCTTGGCCACAGCCATAGTGCCCTTAGCCAAAGTCGGGTTCTCAAACACGCCCATCGGGCCGTTCCATACCACCGTCTTAGCACTCTTCACAGCCTCAGCGTACAGAGCCGCCGTCTTCGGACCGATATCCAAACTCATCATATCGGCAGGGATCTTGTCGGCATCCACAACCTCAACGGCAATCTCGCCATCGATGGGATCGGGGAAATCCTTAGCAATGGTGCAGTCAACGGGGAGCAGGAGTTTTACGCCCTTCTCCTCGGCCTTCTTCATCATGTCACGGCAGTAGTCGATCTTGGTCTCATCCAGCAGGGAAGTACCAACTGAATAGCCCTTAGCGGCTAAGAAGGTGTAAGCCATACCGCCGCCGATGATCAGGGTGTCAGCCTTGTTCAAGAGGTTCTCGATAACGGTGAGCTTGTCGGCCACCTTAGCGCCGCCCAGAATGGTGACGAAGGGACGAACGGGAGCGTCTACGGCATTGCCCAGATACTCCAGCTCCTTGCCGATCAGATAGCCGGCCACGGCTTGATCCACATGGGAAACGACACCAACCGTCGAGCAGTGAGCACGGTGGGCAGTACCGAAAGCATCGTTAACAAACAGGTCAGCCAGAGAGCCCAGCTCAGCAGACAGAGCCTCGCCGTTCTTGGTCTCCTCAGCACGATAGCGGGTGTTTTCGAGCAGTACCACATCGCCGTCTTTCATAGCGGCAACAGCGGCCTTGGCGTTCTCGCCAACCACGTTGGCATCAGCGGCAAAAACCACTTCCTTGCCCAGCTTCTCGCTTAAGCGCTTGGCTACGGGAGCCAAAGACAGTTCGGGCTTGGGTTCGCCCTTGGGCTTGCCCATATGCGAGCACAGAATCACCTGTGCGCCGTTGTTGACCAGATATTCAATGGTAGGCATAGCGGCGTTGATGCGGTTCTCATCGGTGATCACGCCGTTCTTGAGAGGGACATTGAAGTCGCAGCGCACCAGCACCTTTTTGCCTTTCACGCATACGTCTTCCACAGTTTTCTTGTTGTAAGCCATGGTAAGTTCTCCTATCGTAAATATATATTGTATACACATACAGTATCATTATATCTCGAATTGGATTTTATTTCAAGAGGAATAACAGAAAATATAATAGAATCTTGCATTGGATTGGTTTGTATGGTACAATACGGGTATCTTGTATCAGATGGAGAAGTTATGAAGAAATACCTGTCATTTTTGTTAGTTACCCTCTTGCTCATCACATCGGTCTCGGCAGCTCTGCCGTCGGCTCCCGAAGCCTGCCCAGGTCTTGCCGCTCAAGGCGCCGCGTTGTATGATGTGATTACCGGCGAGTTTTTCTATGAAAAGAATGTTGACGGCAGTGTTCCCGCCGCCTTCACCGTGAAGGTTATGACGGTTCTGCTGGCAAGCGAAAGCCTGCAACCCGATAATACCGTTACCGTGAGTGAGGGCTTTTTCGATGGCGTAGCCTACCATTCGGGGCTCGATTTTAAGGTCGGTGAAACGGTTACCGTAAAAGATCTCTATTATGCCGTGCTGGTCAAAAACGCCAACGAGGCTTGTAATATCTTGGCCTTGGCTACCGGTAAAACGGTTGAGGAATTTGTATCGGCCATGAATGAAAAGGCCAAGGCGTTGGGTATGACTGCCACCCATTTTGCCGATACTCACGGCGAGTCGAGCGAGAGTTATACCACCGCCCGTGATGCCGTCAAACTGTTGTCTGCCTTTATTCAGAATCAAGAGTTGCTCGATATCTCGGATACTACCTTCTATCGTATGCCCGCTACCGACGTGAGTGAAGAACGGCTTATGTACTCGTCAAATCTGTTACTCGGTTCGGGGGAATACGGCTATTCCCGTGCCATTGGTATTAAAAATCACCACACCAACACCGGCGGCTATTCGCAGGGTGTCTACAGTACCTTTAACGGCATGCAGGTCATTGCCGTCGTCTTCCATGCGGGCAACGATGCCCAAACGCACTATGGACAACTTACCGCCGCGCTGGAATGGGTGAGAAATAACTACCAGCGCATCAATGTTCTCAAACAGGGCATGATTTGTGACAGTACCCGTGTCATTCTCTGCCGCAATACCGATACCGTTATGCTCATGTCGGGTGCCGACCTACTCTATGTCGTGCCTACCGACTACGATTCGACCTTGATTGAATTAACCGTGGATGCGCCCGACGAAATGGAAGCGCCCGTTCGGGAAGGGGACGAGGTGGGTACCATCACCGTCACCTATGACGGTACCGTTATCGGTACGGTGTCGGCCTTAGCGGGGCAGACGGCCGAGAGGGATGCGGGCATGACGATACGCTACCGGCTAAAACAGTTCTTCTCTCACCCCGTTGTGGTGGTGCTGATTGTGCTGATAGTCATCGCTTTGATTTTATTTGTCGGCTATACGATTCTATATAATAAGAATAAGAAAAGAAGAAAGAAATAATGGAATTTTTGCAAAAAGTCTACCAATTACTGCTCGGAAACGCCCCTGTTTTTACCGTTTTTGGGCTGGAAATTCCGCTTTTGGTACTCATTTTGATACCTGTAGGACTCTATTTTACCGTAAGAACGAAGGTTTTGCCTATTCGCATGTTTCCCGAAATGCTCCGCATTGCCGCCGAGAAAAATCAGAACAAGACGGGCGGCCTTTCGGGCTGGCAGGCGCTGATTGTGTCCACCGCCACCCGTGTGGGCATGGGCAACATGGCGGGCGTTGTCGCCGCCGTATCTTTAGGCGGTGCGGGCGCTGTCTTTTGGATGTGGGTCACGGCGCTGATCGGCTCGGCCACCGCCTATATTGAGGGCACGCTGGCACAACTCCACAATGAGGACGATCCCCTCTACGGCGGTAAGCGTGGCGGCCCTGCCTACTATATTCATAAACTCTTTGCTGGCAAAAAGAAAAAGAGCATCATAGCGATACTCTTTGCCGTGTCGGCCTTGGTCTGCTGGTGCGGTGTCAGCCAGATTGCCAGTAACTCGGTCACCGATGCTTTTCATAGCGCTTTCGGCATTGCTCCGTGGATTACCTCGGCGGTACTGCTGGTGCTGGCGGCGGTGATTGTATTGAGAAGGAACGCTACCGTTAAGGTGCTGGATGTCTTAGTGCCCATTATGGCTATTGCCTATTTTGTGTTGACTCTTGTGGTGATTGGGCTGAATATTACCCAAGTTCCCGCCGTGTTTGTCCGTATTTTTGAAGAAGCCTTTGGACTGCGACAGATGGCGGCCGGCGGCTTTGGCGGAGCGTTGATGTTCGGCGTTAAGCGTGGGTTGTTCTCCAATGAAGCAGGTAGCGGCTCAGCGCCTTGTGCGGCGGCGGCCGGTCAGGTGTCCCATCCCGCCAAGAGCGGCCTATTCCAAGCCCTTGGCGTGATCATTGATACCATCGTCATCTGTACCTGCACCGCTATGCTGGTGTTGCTCGCCCCCCAAGCGG
This sequence comes from Eubacteriales bacterium, assembly GCA_045631845.1. GTDB lineage: Bacteria > Bacillota > Clostridia > Oscillospirales > UMGS1783 > CAKSHC01. The sequence continues at coordinate 12,907 of JAZQVM010000025.1, forward strand.
TGACGGCAGGGCAGGAGGGCATGGGGCTGTTACAGAGCGCCATGCACCATCATTTGGGCGGTTTCGGCGTGGTCTTTACCGCCATTACCTTGTTCCTGTTCTGTTTCTCCACCTTTATCGGAATTTTGTACTACGCCCGCTCCAACGTGGCCTATCTGTGCGGAGATAACTGGTGGTCGCAAACGGCCTACAAGATACTGGCGTTGGTGATGCTTTTTGTCGGCGGTATCGCCCAGCCCTCTTTCGTGTGGGATTTGGGGGATCTCGGCATTGCGCTGATGACTGTATTTAACATGATGGCTTTGCTCCCGATGGGCGGTCAAGCCATTAAGGCCTTGAATGATTATAATAATATAAGGAAAGAACGGTCAAAATGACCGTTCTTTTTTATTACTTATTGGGTTTGTAGGAGTCTTTCAGGGTGACGATGCGGTTGAATGCCTTATCCTTGGGATCCTTGATGAAGAAGCCGGTACGGACAAACTGGAAGCGTTCGCCGTCCTCGGCCTTGGCTAAGGCCGGCTCGAACATGGCGTTCTCATAGGTTTTGCAGGAGTCACGGTCCACATAGTCGAGATAGGAAGCACCCTCGGGGATGTCACCGACGTTGGGGATGGTGAACAGCTTTTCATAAACACGTACCGTGCCCTTTTCGGCATGGGCGGCGCTGACCCAATGAATGGTGCCCTTGACCTTACGGCCGTCGGCCGGCATGCCGCAACCCGTTTCCAGATCGGCGGTGCAGTGCAGTTCGGTCACATTGCCGTTTTCGTCCTTGATGATCTCGTTGCACTTAACGATATAGGCGCCCATCAAGCGTACTTCGCCGTCGGGTTTCAGACGGAAGAATTTGCCGGGCGGATTCTCCATGAAGTCTTCACGATCGACATAGACCACACGGCTAAAGGGAACGGCACGCTTGCCTGCCGTTTCATCCTTGGGGTTGTTGGGCAGGTCAAAGGTCTCGGTCTTATCCTCGGGGTAGTTGGTAATAACCACCTTCAGAGGATCGAGTACCGCAATGCGGCGAGGCACTACGGGATCGAGGTCGGTACGGATGCAATGCTCGAGCAGTTCGTAATCCACGATCGAATTGGCCTTAGCTACGCCTGCTGTTTCGACGAATTTGAACAAACTTTCGGGAGTATAGCCACGGCGGCGCAAACCGCACAGGGTTGGCATACGGGGACCATCCCAACCGTCCACATGGTGTCCTTCCACCAGCTCGCGCAGGTAGCGCTTGGACATGACGGTATAGGTGATGTTCAAACGAGCAAATTCCCGCTGTTTGGGGGCGGGATCAAAGCCGCCGACGTTATCGACCACCCACTCGTAAAGCGGTCTGTGGTTCTCAAATTCAAGCGAGCACAGCGAATGGGTAATGCCCTCCAAGGCGTCCTGCAGGGGGTGAGCAAAGTCGTACATCGGGTAGATGCACCACTTGTTGCCCTGACGGTGATGGGTGGCGTAAACGATGCGGTAGATAACCGGATCACGCATATTCATGTTGGGCGAGGCCATATCGATCTTGGCGCGCAGGGTGTGTTCGCCCTCTTTATATTTGCCGTCCCGCATTTCACGGAACAGTTTGAGGTTTTCTTCTACCGAACGGTCACGCCAAGGGCTGGGCTTGCCCGCCTCGGTGAGCGTACCGCGGTATTCCCGCATCTGCTCGGGGTTCAGGTCGCACACATAAGCCTTGCCGTCCATGATAAGTTTTTCGGCAAACTCGTAGCACTTCTCGAAATAATCCGAGCCGTAGAAGATGCCCCCGTCGGGAATGGCACCCAGCCAGCGCAGATCTTCTTCGATGGAGCGTACATACTCGTCATCCTCACGCACGGGGTTGGTATCGTCATAGCGCAGGTTGAATTTGCCGCCGTATTTCTTGGCGGTAGACCAGTTGATCCAGATAGCCTTGGCCGAGCCGATGTGCAGATAGCCGTTGGGTTCGGGCGGGAAGCGGGTGTGGATCTCGTGGGGGTAGCCGGCCGCTAAGTCGGCATCAATGATTTCATGAATAAAGTTATTGCTCGGTTCCATTAGTTTCTCTCCTTTGCGGCGGCCAGTCGGGCCAGTACTCTTTCACGCCCCAGTATCTGCATTACGGTATACATATCGGGCGAGGCGGTGCGACCGGTCACAGCCACACGCAAAATGTTGGATATATCACCCACGTGCCCTTTATAGGCATCGGGATTAGCCTTATAGACCTTGGTTTCGGCGGCGTAGCCAAACTCGGTGGCCAAAGCCTTAATGGTATCAAACCATACCGTTTGATCGGCTGCTTGGTCATAGATTTCGGCATAGCGGGTGAGAATGGCGTTGACATCGTCACCGATCAGCGTGGAATAGTCGGGCGCAAACAACTCATCAAAGAAGAAGCCGGCATAGTCTTTGACGCCATTCCACTTGGTGATGTCCTTACGGGGCTTCTTGCCGCCACGGCCGATGGCCAGGATGGCTTTGGTGTAAGATTCATCACGAGTGAGAAGGGAAGCGAATTCAGTATCGTATTCCTTTGCCCATGCCGTCAAGGCTGCATAGACCGCCTCGGTGCTCATGCGGGAAACGGTGGTACGGGCAATATCGTCGAGCTTATCATAGTCGAACAACGAGCCCGAAGCGCTCAGTTTCTTGATGGCAAAGGGGAAGTCGCTAAACGGCTTATCCGGATTGGCGGTGCGCCACTCCTCGTAGTTGGAGTTGAGCAGGGTCATGATATACTCGGTGATGCAAACCGGATCATACCCTTCCTTTTTATAATCGGCCAGGGCGGCCGCCTTATCCCGCTTGGAGAGTTTCTTTTTGGAATCGCCCTCCATCTTCATCAACTGGGAACAATGCAGGTATTTGGGCAGCTTAAAGCCGAGCGCCTTGAATAGCTGGATATGGAAGGGGAGTGATGGCAACCACTCCTCACCACGCACGACATGGGTGACTCTCATCAAATGATCGTCCACCGCATGGGCGAAATGGTAGGTGGGGATGCCGTCCGACTTAAGCAACACATGGTCGATATGATTCTCGGTGATTTCCACATCGCCCTTAACCAGATCGGTAAACTTCATCTTGCGCTCGGGATCGCCCTCGCTCTTAAAGCGAATAACGAAAGGCACGCCGGCATCCAACTTCTCCTGAACCTGTTCGACGGTAGCATTCCGCCATACTGCCCATTTGCCGTAGTAGCCGGGGTCAACCCCCTCGGCCTCTTGGCGGGCGCGAATGTCGGTCAACTCCTCCTCGGTGCAGAAACAGGGGTAGGCTTTGCCTTCGCTTACCAGTTTCTTGGCCAGCGTAGCATAGATCTCCCGACGGGCGCTCTGGCGATAGGGGCCGTACTTACCGTTATCGCCGTCGATGGGTACGCCTTCGTCAAATTGAATGCCGAAATAGTTATAGGTTTCCAGCAGATTTTCCTCGGCGCCCTCGACCTTACGCTTTTGGTCGGTATCTTCAATTCTTAAAATAAACACACCGCCGCTTTGGTGTGCCAGCCGCTCGGATATGCGGGTGGGCAGTAAACCACCGAAGTGAACAAATCCGGTGGGGGAGGGGGCAAAGCGGGTGACCTTAGCGCCCTCGGGTAATTGACGCTCGGGGTAGCGGGTTTCCAACTCCTCAAGCGTATAAGCGGTATGCGGATATAACAAGTTAGCCAGATCCATAATAGTCTCCTATATAGTAATATATGATAATATAGCACGGCTTGGCCCATTTTTCAAGCCTATTATTATAGGAAGAAAAATTTTTTTGCAAAAAATGAAAAAAACTCTTGATTTTGCTTGACCTTTCTGGTATAGTATATTAGCGACTAAAATGCGATGATGCGGAAGGTTGCCGAGAAATCGGGTAATTTCCGCGGAGTAGGTCCGATTTTAAACCGGGCGTAATATGGAAACCGGCATTATCGTACGGCGATCCCGTACCTCTTTTGCTTAACAAGGCCGGATACCTGCGGGTGCAGGGATTCGGTTTTCTTGTGGAGAGGTGCGAAACGCAAGAGAGCGTGTTAGGTTTTCATGGCCGCCAAACCAATTTGCCAAAAAAAATTAAGGAGGCGAGCAAATGGCAGTCAAGGAAAAGGTAAGAGTCAGACTGAAGGCTTACGATCACAACCTGATCGATCAGGCCTGCGAGAAGATCATTGCCACGGCGAAGCGCAACGGCGCAGAGGTAGCCGGTCCCATTCCTCTTCCTACTAAGAAAGAGATCGTGACCATCCTGCGTGCTGTGCACAAGTACAAAGATTCCCGTGAGCAGTTTGAAATGCGCACTCACAAGCGTCTGATTGACATCCTGAAACCTTCCCAGAAGGCGATGGAAGCCCTTACAAATCTTGAACTCCCCGCTGGCGTAGAGATTGAACTCAAGCTGTAAGCGCCGGGGTCATGTTGGCGCAAAGACGTCAACCAATAACCAGAAAAGGAGAAAAACATCATGAAGAATGCCATCATCGGCAAAAAGTTAGGCATGACACAGGTCTTCGATGAGGCCGGCAACTGCCTGCCTGTCACCCTGATCGAAGCAGGCCCCTGTGTTGTCATCCAGAAGAAGACGGTTGAGATCGACGGTTACGAAGCGGTTAAGCTTGGTTACGACGATGTCACCGCCAAGAAGCTCAACAAGCCCGAGCAGGGCCAGTTCGACAAGGTCGGCGCTCCCTACAAGCGTGTACTTAAGGAGTTTGATCTTGACGATGCGGCCACCCTCAACGTCGGCGATGTACTCACCGTCGAGCGTTTCGCTGAGGGCGAGGCTGTCGATATTACCGGCACCTCGAAAGGTAAAGGCTATGCCGGCGCCATCAAGCGCTGGGGTCAGCACACCGGTCCTATGACCCACGGTTCTAAGTATCATCGTGGTCAGGGTTCCATGGGTGCGGCCAGCGATCCGTCCAAGACCCTCAAGGGCAAGCACATGGCAGGTCAGCTCGGTGCTGAGCAGGTTACTGTTCAGAACTTGGCTGTTGTCAAGGTAGAGGCTGAAGATAACATCATCGCCGTCAAGGGCGCCGTTCCCGGTCCCAAGGGTGGCTTTGTGTTCATCAAGTCCTCCAAGAAAGCGTAAGGAGGATACAAACAATGGCTAACATTAATGTTGTTAACATGAAAGGCGAAGTTGTCAATCAGATCGAACTGAACGACACCGTATTCGCTGCTGAGGTAAACGGCTCGGTTCTGCACGCTGTCGTTGTGAACTACCTCGCTAATCAGCGTCAGGGTACACAGTCTGCGCTCACCCGTGCCGAAGTGGCCGGTGGCGGTCGCAAGCCTTGGCGTCAGAAGGGTACCGGCCGTGCCCGTCAGGGTTCCACCCGCGCTCCGCAGTGGACTCATGGCGGTATTGTGTTCGCTCCCAAGCCCAGAGAGTACCGTTACTCCCTGAACAAGAAGACCAAGCTGGTCGCTATGCGTTCGGCTCTGTCTTCCAAGATGGCCGATAACGATCTGATCGTTGTCAGCGCTATCGAACTCGAGGAAGTCAAGACCAAGGCTGTGGCTGAAATGCTCACCGCTCTGGGTGTTGAGAAGAAGTCTCTGATCGTTACCGGCGATGTCGATAAGAAGGTTGTTCTGGCCGCTCGTAACATCGAGGGCAACAAGACCACCTTCGTTGGTCAGCTCAATGTGTATGACATCCTCAACTCCGGCAAACTCATCCTTACCGAGGATGCCGTTAAGAAGATCACGGAGGTGTATGCATAATGAAGTCCATGTATGATGTGATCATCAAGCCGATCATTTCCGAAAAGAGCATGAGCGGTCTTGAAGACAAGAAGTACACCTTTGAAGTGGCTACCGATGCCAACAAGATTGAGATTGCCAAGGCAGTTGAAGAGATCTTCAAGGTTAAGGTTGCCAAGGTGAGCACTGTCACCGTCAAGGGTAAGCCCAAGAGAGTCGGCATGCACATGGGCACGACTGCCAAGCGCAAGAAAGCCATCGTGACGCTGACTAAGGATTCGAAGACCATCGGCTTCTTCGACAGCCTGCAGTAATAAGAGAAGGAGAATACAGACATGGGTATCAAAAAGTATAAACCTACTTCTCCCGGCCGCCGTGGCATGTCGGTGCTCAGCTTTGATGAGATTACCAAGTCCACTCCGGAAAAGTCCCTGCTGACTTCTCTGAAGAAGCATTCGGGCAGAAATAACAACGGCCGCATCACCGTTCGCCATCAGGGCGGCGGCAACAGACGCAAGTACAGAATCATCGATTTCAAGAGAAACAAGATGGATGTTCCTGCTACTGTTTTGGCCATCGAGTACGACCCCAACCGTAGCGCCAACATCGCTCTGATCCAGTATGAGGATGGCGAGAAGGCCTACATCGTGGCTCCCCTTGATCTCAAGGTTGGAACCACCATCATCAGCAGCGCTACTGCCGACATCAAGCCCGGCAACTGCCTGCCGATCGAAAACATCCCCGTCGGTACTACCATCCACAACGTAGAGATGTATCCCGGCAAGGGCGCCCAGTTGGTCAGAACGGCCGGTGCGTTTGCACAGCTGATGGCCAAGGAGAACGGCATGGCTCAGATCCGTATGCCGTCGGGCGAAGTCCGTTTGATCCGTCTTAACTGCAAGGCTACCATTGGTCAGATCGGTAACCTGGATCATGAGAACGTAGTCATCGGTAAAGCCGGCCGTAAGCGTCACATGGGCATCCGTCCTACCGTCCGCGGCTCGGTCATGAACCCGAACGACCACCCGCATGGCGGTGGTGAGGGTAAATCCCCCATCGGTCGTCCCGGTCCTGTATCCCCTTGGGGCAAACCGACTCTGGGCTACAAGACCAGATCCAAAAAGGCTCAGTCCGACAAATTTATCGTCAAGAGACGCAATGCCAAGTAATTTGGTTGCGTAAGGAGGTAATTCAATGGGTAGAAGTGTTAAGAAGGGCCCGTTCGTACAGCCCGTACTTCTGAAGAGAGTTCAGGAAATGAATGCCGCAGGCGAGAAGCGTGTGCTCAAGACCTGGTCCCGTGCATCCGTCATTTTCCCGGATTTCGTCGGACACACCTTTGCCGTTCATGACGGCAGAAAGCATGTTCCCGTATATGTGACCGAAGATATGGTTGGCCACAGACTCGGTGAATTTGCTCCGACCAGAACCTTCAGAGGCCATGCCGGCGCCAAGAAGACCGGTGCTTAAGGAGGAATATGACAATGGAAGCAAAAGCTACTGTGACTTTCGTTCGTCTTTCCCCTCAGAAAGTGACTATTGTGCAGGATCTCATCCGCAACAAACCGGTCGTTGAGGCGAGAGCGATACTGAAAAACACCCCGAAGGCTGCCAGCGCTTATCTGCTTAAGCTGCTCGATAGCGCTGTAGCCAATGCAGAGAACAATCTGCATCTGAATAAGGACAATCTCATCGTTTCCGAGACCTTCGTTGGCCCCGGCCCCATTCTCAAGAGAATGCAGCCCCGTAGCCGCGGTTCGGCCTACCGGATCCTCAAGAGAACGTCCCACATCACCTTGGTTGTCAAGGAAAAAGAATAAGGAACAGGAGGTTTTAGCATGGGCCAGAAAGTTAATCCCCACGGTTTACGTGTGGGCATCATCAAAGACTGGGATTCTAAATGGTATGCGCCCGATCATCAGTTTGGCGATCTGCTCGTCGAAGATAAGAAGATCCGTGACTACCTGAAGAAGACTCTCTATGCTGCCGGTGTTCCTGCCGTCAAGATCGAGAGAGATCCCAACAAGATTCGTATTACCATCCAGTGCGCTAAGCCCGGCGTCGTTATCGGCAAGGGCGGCACTGAGATCGAGAAGTACCGTGCCGCCATCGAAAAGATGATCGGCAAGCCGGTCGCTCCCCTCAACATCGTTGAAGTGAAGCAGCCGGATCTCAACGCTCAGCTGGTTGCCGAGAACATCGCTTCCCAGCTCGAGAAGCGTACTTCCTTCCGTCGTGCCATGAAGATGGCCATCCAGCGCACCATGCGTCTGGGCGCTAAGGGTATCAAGACCTGCGTGTCCGGCCGTTTGGGCGGTGCGGAAATCGCTCGTAGCGAGCATTATCATGAGGGTACCATTCCCCTGCAGACCCTGCGTGCTGACATCGACTACGGTTTTGCTGAGGCAAACACCACCTACGGTCGTATCGGCGTTAAGGTTTGGATCTACAGAGGCGAAGTTCTTCAGGCTCGTACCAACGTGACCGAGGAGCGTCGTGAGCGTCGTGAGAACCGCGACAGAAGACCTCGCAGAGAAGGAGGACGCCGCAATGTTAATGCCTAAGAGAGTGAAGTACAGAAGAGTACACCGTGGCAGAATGACCGGCCGCGCCCTCGTTGGCAACACCGTGTCCCATGGCGAATTCGGTCTGGCTACCGAAGAGCCCGCATGGATCACTGCCAATCAGATTGAAGCCGCTCGTATCGCCATGACCCGTTTTACCAAGCGTGGCGGTAAGGTGTGGATCAAAGTATTCCCCCACAAGCCCATCACCCGTAAGCCCCTTGAAACCCGTATGGGTAAAGGTAAGGGCGCTCCCGAGTATTGGGTAGCCGTAGTAAAACCCGGCAAGGTTATGTTTGAGATCGCCGGCGTCTCGGAAGAGGTCGCCCGTGAGGCATTCCGCTTGGCTTCTCATAAGCTGCCGGTCAAGTGCAAGTTCGTCGCCAGAGAAGACCTCGGAGGTGATAAGTGATGAAGGCAAAGGATCAGAGAGATAAATTCAGAGCTATGAGCGAGCAGGAGCTGACCAAGAAGATCGCAGATCTCAAGGAAGAGCTGTTCAACCTTCGCTTTCAGCATGCTACCAACCAGCTCGAAAATCCTCTGCGCATCTCCCAGACCAAGAAGGATATCGCAATGGCAAAGACTATTCTTCGTGAAAAGGAGTTGAAAGTCGAGGCCTAAGGGCTTGGCTTTCATGAAAGGAGGATTTTATCATGAGTGAAAGAGGACTCAGAAAGACTCGTGTCGGTGTCGTTTCCAGCGACAAAATGGATAAGACTATCGTCGTGTCCATCGCCGACCATGTAAAGCATCCGCTTTATTCTAAGGTTATCAAGCGCACCTACAAGCTGAAGGCTCACGATGAAAACAACGAGTGCCGCGTAGGCGATAAGGTTCGCGTAATGGAGACCAGACCCTTGTCCAAGGACAAGAGATGGAGACTGGTCGAAATCATTGAGAAGGCTAAATAAGAAAGCCCAGTAAGGAGGATACAACCGTGATTCAGCAACAGACCTACATGAAGGCAGCTGACAACACCGGCGCAAAAGAGCTTATGTGCATCCGTGTGCTGGGCGGTACTGGCAGAAAGTATGCCAATATCGGCGATGTTGTTATTGCCTCGGTTAAAAAGGCAGCACCCGGCGGCATGGTGAAAAAGGGTGATGTCGTTAAATGCGTGATTGTCCGCTCCGCACAGGGCATTCAGCGCGCTGACGGTAGCCGCATTCGTTTCGACGAGAACGCCGCCGTCATCATCCGTGAGGATAAGAACCCCCGCGGTACTCGTATCTTTGGGCCCATCGCTCGTGAGCTGCGTGACAAGGAATACACCAAGATCCTGTCCCTGGCTCCCGAAGTGCTGTAATGGGAGGAAAAGAAATGAACGATCTTCATATTAAATCCGGCGATACCGTTCAGGTAATCTCCGGCGATTCCAAGGGTAGCACCGGCAAGGTTCTTGCCGTATCTCCCAAAGAGAAAAAGGTCATCGTTGAAGGTGTCAACATGGTGACCAAGCACGTTAAGCCCAAGAACCAACAGCAGCAGGGTGAGATCGTGAAGGCCGAAGGCGCTATGTATGCCTGCAAGGTCCAGCTTTATTGCCCCAAGTGCAAGACCGGCGTTCGTACCGGCGTGAAGGTTGAAGACGGCAAAAAGGTCCGCGTCTGCAAGAAGTGCGGCGCTGTTATCGAATAAGGAGGGTAGGAGACATGACAAGATTACAAGAACGTTATATCAACGAAGTGGCTCCCGCTCTGAACAAGAAGTATCAGTATAAGAGCTGCATGCAGATTCCGAAGTTCGATAAAATCGTCATCAACGTTGGTTGCGGCGAAGCCCGTGAGAATGCTAAGGTTATCGACGCTGTTGTCAACGACCTGACCAAGATCACCGGCCAGAAGCCCGTCGTTTGCGCCGCTCGCAAGTCGGTTGCAAACTTCAAACTGCGTGAAGGTATGCCCATCGGCGTGAAAGTCACTCTGCGTGGCGATCGTATGTATGAATTCATGGATCGTCTGTTCAGCCTGGCTCTGCCCCGTGTGCGTGACTTCCGCGGTATTTCGGCAGATTCCTTTGATGGCCGTGGCAACTATGCCCTGGGCCTGAAAGAACAGCTGATCTTCCCCGAAATTGAGTACGATAAGATCGACAAGGTTCGTGGTATGGACATCGTGTTCGTTACCACCGCCAAGACCGATGAAGAAGCTCGTGAGCTGCTCTCTCTGATGGGCGCTCCGTTTGCCAAGTAAGGAGGCGATACGCATGGCTAGAAAAGCACTGGTTTTACAGCAGAAAGAAGCTCCCAAGTTCTCGACGAGAGCCTATAACAGATGCAAGATATGCGGTCGTCCCCATGCTTATCTTCGTAAGTATGGCATCTGCCGTATCTGCTTTAGAGAATTGGCCTACAAGGGCCAGATTCCCGGCGTGAAGAAGTCCAGCTGGTAAGAGGAGGAATAGAAATGCAGATTACTGATCCGATTGCTGATATGCTCACCAGAATCCGCAATGCGAACTCTGCCAAGCATGACAGCGTAGATATTCCCGCCTCCAACATGAAGAAGGCTATTGCCCAGATACAGCTGGATGAGGGTTACATCAAGAAGTATGACGTCGTTGAAGACGGCAAGCAGGGCATGATCCATGTCGAGCTTAAGTACGGCCCCGGCAAGACCAAGATTATTCAGGGTCTGCGCCGTGTGTCCAAGCCCGGCCTGCGCATCTATGCCGGCAAAGAGGAAATGCCTCGCGTTATGCGTGGCCTGGGTATCGCCATCGTGTCCACCTCCAAGGGTGTTATGACCGATAAGGCAGCCAGAAAAGCAAACATCGGTGGCGAAGTTCTCGCCTTCGTATGGTAAGAAAGGGGTATAAGTTATGTCCAGAATTGGCAGAAAAGAAATAACTGTCCCTGCCGGCGTAACCGTCACCATTGGTGAGGGCAATCATATCGCCGTCAAGGGCCCCAAGGGCAGTCTCGAAATGAATGCCCATCCTGATATGCTGATCAAGCAGGAAAACGGTGTGATCACCGTGGCCCGTCCCACCGAGGGCAGAGAGCATCGCTCTTTGCATGGCCTGACTCGTACCCTCATCGCCAACATGGTGGAAGGTGTTACCAACGAGTTCTCCAAGACCCTGATCATCAACGGCGTCGGTTACCGTGCCGCTAAGCAGGGCAAGGATCTGGTTATGAACCTCGGCTACTCTCATCAGGTCATCGTTAGCGAAACTGAGGACATCAAGATTGATGTTCCCAACCCGAACACCATCATTATCCACGGTGTGGATAAGCAGAAGGTCGGCCAGTTTGCTGCCGAAGTCAGAGAGAAGCGTCCGCCTGAGCCGTATAAGGGCAAAGGAATCAAGTACGAAACCGAGCGTATTATCCGTAAAGAGGGTAAAGCCGGTAAGGGTGCGAAGTAAGGAGAAAAAGCAATGGTTAAGAAAATTGACAGCAATAAGGCTCGTCTTAAGAGACATAAGAGAGTCCGTGGCAAAATTTCCGGCACTTCCGCTTGCCCTCGTTTGTGCGTATTCCGCTCTAACACCAATATCTATGCTCAGATCATTGATGATACTGAGGGTAAGACTTTGGCAAGTGCCAGCTCGCTGGGTCTGGAAGGTGGCTCCAATAAGGAAGCTGCCAAGCAGGTCGGTCTGCTGATTGCACAGAAGGCTAAGGAAGCCGGCATCGTGGATGTCGTATTCGATCGCGGCGGGTATGTTTACCACGGCCGTGTACAGGCACTCGCAGAAGGCGCCCGCGAGGGCGGCCTGAACTTTTAACAAAGGAGGGCATAAACAATGGCAGAATTGATCGATGCAAGCACCCTCGATCTCCAGGAAAGAGTTGTGTGCATTAATCGTGTATCCAAGACCGTCAAGGGCGGCCGCATCATGAAGTTTGCGGCACTCGTCGTTGTTGGTAACGGCAACGGTATTGTCGGCGTTGGCATGGGCAAGTCCTCCGAAGTTCCCGATGCTATCCGTAAGGGCATCGAAGATGCGAAGAAGAAGCTCGTCCGTATCGCTATGAAGAATACCACCATTCCCCACGAGAACGTTGGCCGTTTCGGTGCTTCCATGGTAGTGCTGAAGCCTGCCGCTCCCGGTACCGGTGTTATCGCCGGCGGCGCTGTCCGTGCCGTCGTTGAGTTGGCCGGTATTCAGGATATCCGTACCAAGGCTCTGCGTTCCCGTAACCCCATCAACCTTGTTAACGCTACCATCAACGGCCTGTCCGAGATCCGTGATGCTCAGACGGTTGCGGCTATGCGCGGCAAGGAAGTTAAAGAAATCTTAGGTTAAGGAGGTATTTATCATGGCTCTCAAGATCACCTTGAAGAAATCTCTGATCAGCTGCAAAAAGAATCAGATAGATACCGCTAATACTTTCGGTCTGAAAAGACCGGGCGACGTTACCGTTCAGCCGGAGAACGCCGCTACCCTCGGCAAGGTTCGTGTTATTTCCCACCTTGTTGAAGTAGAAAAGGTCAAGGAGGCACGCAAGAAATGAAATTGCATGAATTAACTCCTGCTGCCGGCTCCACCTTCGAGCCCAAGAGAAAGGGCAGAGGTATCGGTTCCGGTAACGGCAAGACCGGTGGCCGTGGCCACAAGGGCCAGAAGGCCCGTTCCGGCGGCGGTGTTCGTCCCGGATTTGAAGGCGGCCAGATGCCCCTTCAGAGACGTGTTCCGAAGCGTGGTTTCAACAACATCTTCGCTAAAGAATATGTCACCATCAACGTCGGGCGCCTGAACGCTTTTGAAGCTGGCGCTGTTGTCGATGCTGCCGCTCTGCATGAGGCCGGCATCATCTCCAAAACTTTGGACGGCGTTAAGTTCCTCGGTCGCGGCGAGGTCACCAAGGCTCTCACCGTGCGTGCCGCTAAGTTCACCGAGTCTGCTAAGCAGAAGATCGAAGCAGCCGGCGGCAAGGCTGAGGAGGTATAACGATGTTCGAGGGATTGATCGCAGCATTTAAGAATTTTGATTTGAGAAAGAAGATTCTTTTCACCGTCATGATTCTGCTGCTGTACCGCGTTGGCGCGCTGATCCCCGTTCCTTTCGTTGA
>JAZQVM010000026.1:0-16198 GCA_045631845.1 Eubacteriales bacterium
TACATAGACCTTTTCCATGGTATAGGGGTCGAGGCCGGTGTAGAACATACAGGTGGAAACAGTGCCGGGGGTGGGATAGAAGTCCTGCACCTGCTCGGGGCGCATCCGTTCCCGTTTCAAGAACAGCGCCAATTCGATAGCATCGGCCACGGTAGAGCCGGGGTGGGAGGACATCAAATACGGCACTAAATACTGCTTTTTGCCTGCGGCGGCCGTTAGTTCATAGAAACGCTTTTTGAAGCGGTTATAGACCTCGATGCGGGGTTTGCCCATATATTTCAAGACATTGGCCGAGCAATGCTCGGGGGCAACTTTGAGCTGGCCGCTGACATGGTGAGCCACCAATTCCTTAAAAAATGTTTCGTCCTTATCGGCGATCAAATAGTCAAAGCGGATGCCCGAGCGGATAAAGACGTTTTTGACCTTGGGCAATTTTCGCAATTTTCTGAGCAGGTCCAGATAGTCCCGATGATCGACCTGCACGGCAGGGCAACGGTCGGGCGCCAGACATTTTTTATCGGGGCACATCCCGTTCTTTTCCTGTTTGACACAGGAGGAGCGGCGGAAGTTGGCGGTGGGGCCGCCGACGTCATGGATATTGCCCTTAAAATCTTCCATTTGCGTAATCGCCTTGGCTTCTTCCAAGACCGATTCATGGCTGCGGCAGGCGATCTGGCGGCCTTGATGGTAGGCCAGCGAGCAGAAGTTGCAAGCACCGAAACAGCCACGGTTATGGATAATGGAGAATTTGACTTCCTCGATGCCGGGGACGCCGCCCATCTTCTCATAAGAGGGGTGATAGTTTCTCATAAATGGCAGAGCATAGACTCGATCCATTTCTTCAGTGGTGAGGGGTGGCGTGGGGGGATTTTGCACCACAATGGTATCGCCGTGGCGCTGGATGACCGTTTTGCCCCGCACGGGGTCATGCTCGCTCTGCTGGATGCGGCAGGCGATGACGTAGTCCCTTCTGCCCTTTTCGGAGTCGGCGCTCACGGCGGCAAAAGAAGGACATTCTTTGACGGGCATGGGGGTATAGTCGGCCGTTTTCACGGCGTAGCAGGTGCCGAGCAGGTCGGTGGGGCGCTCGCCGTTTTCCAAACGGGTAGCCAATTCCACAACATGCTTTTCGCCCATGCCGTACATAAGCAGGTCGGCCTGGGAATCCAGCAAAATAGAGGGGCGCACGGCATCGTCCCAATAGTCATAATGGGCGAAGCGGCGCAAGGACGCCTCCAGCCCACCAATGGCGATATAACTATCGGGGAACAGGCGGCGGATGGCTTGTGAATAGACGATAGTAGCCCGATCGGGGCGAGCGCCGGCCTTGCCGCCGGGGGTATAGGCATCGTCCGAACGGCGCTTTTTGGCGGCCGTGTAGTGGGCGACCATGGAGTCGATATTGCCGCCGTTGACCAAAAAGCCGAGGCAGGGGGTGCCGAAGCGCTGATAGTCGGCATCGCAACGAGGTTGCGACACGATGCAGACCCGATAGCCGGCCGATTCGAGCACACGGGAAATGATGGCGGTGCCGAAGGACGGATGATCGACATAGGCATCGCCGGTAACCAGCACAAAGTCGGGGGCATCCCAGCCCCGTGCTGTCATTTCTTTTTTTGTGATGGGTAAAAAGGGCATGGTCGCCTCCTGATTTTTCTTTTCTACAGTATACCACATTCCATAGAGAGAGGAAAGAAGAAAAATAAAAATTTTATGTTGACAAGTGCTTGGGTTTCTGTTATAATCATTGTTGCGCTGATGAATGGATAATACATGCTGGTGTAGCTCAATAGGCAGAGCAGCTGATTTGTAATCAGCAGGTTGATGGTTCGATTCCGTTCACCAGCTCCATCAAATGGGAGATTTCCCGAGTGGCCAAAGGGGACAGACTGTAAATCTGCTGGCAACGCCTTCGGTGGTTCGAATCCACCATCTCCCACCAAAGCAAGAACACCGCCAATAGGCGGTGTTCTTGTTTTGCTCTTTTATCGCGGGGGGCTGACTTTTTTCTTGCCATAATCTTAGAAATATCCTATAATAATATTAACATCTAAACAACCATAAGGAAACTAAAAAATGAAAGAGAATAAACAAGGCAATTCCGCCATTGGGATTCGATCCTTTTTAACCGCCATCGGCGTAATCTTTGTACTGATGGTGATCACCTACATATTGACCCTGCTCATTCCCGGAGGGCATATTCCCTTTTGGCAATGGGCGGCCTCACCCTTTCTGGTGCTGGGCAGTGAAGGAAGCGGCTCGTTGATTGCCGTGATTGCCTTTTTATTGGTAATCGGCGGCATTTTCAACAGTTTGGATCAATGCGGACTGATGAAATATATGCTCGATCGCACGGTACACCGTTTCGGGCGTGTGCGCTATCGGCTCATGGCCATCATCCTGCTCTTTTTTATGGGCATGGGAACCATGATCGGCTCCTTTGAGGAGTGCGTACCGCTGGTGCCGATCGTAGTGGCGTTGGCCGTAAACTTAGGTTGGGATGCGCTGACGGGCGTGGCCATGAGTTTGCTTGCCGCCGGATGCGGATTTGCTGCCGGCGTGTGCAATCCTTTTACCGTGGGCGTGGCACAACAATTAGCCGGACTTCCCGTTTTTTCGGGTGTATGGATGCGGTTACTTGCCTTTGTTTTCATCTATGGATTGCTGTTTCTTTTTGTGCGCTTATACGCCAAGAAGATTGAGCGGCCGCTGGATGAGGCAACCCGGATGACTTTTGATCGCAATCGGCAGATGGACCGTGGACTGGTCTGTTTTGTATCCATTCTCGGGCTTGGTATTTTGACCATTCTCTGCTCGGGCTTTATTCCCGCCCTGCAAGACCTGACCATGATCATAGTAGCGGTGATGTTCCTGCTGGCCGGTATTACCGCCACTTTAGTATCGGGCATGCGTGCAGGCACACTCGGTGCTACCGCCTTGCAGGGGGTCGTGAATATTCTGCCTGCGGTGCTGATGATCTTGATGGCGTCCTCGATCAAGTATACGCTGGAACAGGCTCAGGTACTGGACACCATTTTAAACGGAGCGGTCGGATTGGCACAAACACTACCCAATTGGGTGGTTATCCTCTTTATTTATGTAATTGTATTAGTGATGAATTTCTTTATTCCGTCAGGATCGGCCAAGGCCTTTATGCTCATGCCGCTGATCGTGCCTTTGGCGCAGGTGTTCGGCATTTCACCGCAACTGTGTGTACTGGCCTTTGCCTTTGGCGATGGATTTTCCAATGTCTTTTATCCCACCAATCCCGCCTTGCTGATTAGTTTAGGCTTGGCCAAGGTCAGTTACGGACAGTGGGCCAAATGGAGTTTCAAATTCCAGTTGTGCAATCTGCTGTTGACGAGTTTGCTTTTGTTGTTTGGTTTGGTTGTAGGATATTAAAAATAACAGGGCTAAACCCCGTCACTTAGGCATACACTAAGAAAAAACAGGAAAGGTGTGTGTCCATGCAAGACGAACAAAAGCCTAAAAAAGACATTGATGATTTTATCTTTTCCGCCGAGCCGCCGGAGAAAGAGGAAAGCGAAAGATAAAGCATTGACAAATGGGGAAAATTTCGGTACAATAAAGAAAAACCGAAGGAGATAGACTATGAAGATGCGCGCGATGATGGATATGGCGATGCACATGTGCAGCATGTGCCGTTTCGTTGCGTAATCGTAAGTAGTCTTTCCTTACCCCGTAACTTTTGAGGGAAGCTACTTTCAGCTTCCCTCTTTTTTATTTTGAAAGGAGAACTTCCCATGAAAAAAATCATATCGCTGATTCTGTGCGCTGCGCTGGCGCTGACCCTGCTTGTCGGTTGCGGCGGCGGTAAGGGCATTACCATTGCCGTACCCAACGACACCACCAATGAGGCTCGTGCCCTGCTCTTGCTCGACACTCTTGGCTACATCAAATTGGATCCAGATGCCGGCATCACCGCCACCATTCGTGACATTACCGAAAACCCGCACAACATCACCTTTAAAGAGGTAGAGGCGGCTCAGCTTCCTAATGTTTTGCAGGATGTGGACTATGCCGTTATCAACTCCAACTATGCCATTGAGGCAGGCCTCAACCCTGTATCCGACTCGCTGGCCGCCGAAGGTTCCTCTTCCTTCTACTCCAATATTGTGGCCGTGAAAAAGGGCAGAGAATCCGAAGCCAAGATTCAGGCGCTGGTTGCCGCTTTGCAGAGCCAAAAGGTAGCTGATTTCATTGCCGAGAAATACAACGGTGCTGTCGTTTCTACCGTGGACGCTTTGACCGACGGTTACAATCCTCAGATCAAATACGATCTGCTGGACGGCGCTAAGATCACCGTGGCCGCCTCCCCCACCCCGCACGCCGAAATTCTGGCCGTTGCCAAGGAGATTCTGGCAGCCAAGAACATTACGCTGGACGTGATCGAGTATACCGATTATGTGCAGCCCAACAATGTTGTGGATGCCGGCGAGGTTGATGCCAACTACTTCCAGCATCTGCCTTACTTGGATGACTTCAATGCTCAGAACGGTACCGAGATCGTGTCGGTAGCCGCGATTCACGTGGAGCCGCTGGGTCTGTACGGCGGCAAACAGACGACGCTGGATGTACTGAAATAACATGATTGAAATACAGAACCTATGCAAATCCTTCTCCACTGCCGAGGGCACGCTGGACGCTTTGCGTGATGTAACCCTTACGGTGGAAGACGGACAAATATACGGCATTATCGGTATGAGCGGTGCAGGCAAGAGCACCTTGGTACGATGCATCAATATGTTGGAGCGCCCCACTTCGGGCACCGTTGTGATCGACGGGCTGGACATTGGCGCCCTTACCGAGAAACAACTGCGGCCGGTACGGCGGCAGATCTCGATGATCTTCCAAGGCTTTAACCTGCTCATGCAACGCACCTGCCTGGATAATGTCTGCTTCCCCTTAGAACTGTCGGGCACCCCCCGTGCAAAAGCACGGGAGCGTGCTTTGGAATTGTTGGAACTGGTAGGCTTGCCCGATAAGGCCAAGGCCTATCCTGCCCAGCTTTCGGGCGGTCAGCAACAGCGTGTGGCCATCGCCCGTGCCTTGGCAACCAGCCCTAAAGTATTATTATGTGACGAGGCTACCAGCGCCCTTGACCCGACGACCACCCATGCCATCTTAGAACTGATCCGGGATATCAATACCAAGATGGGCATTACCGCTATTATCATCACCCATCAGATGAGTGTGGTGGAAGAAATCTGCACCCATGTTGCCATTTTGGATCACGGTCAAGTGGTGGAACAGGGCAAGGTGAGCGATATCTTTTCCAATCCCCGCTCCCAGGCCGCCAAGAAGTTGGTATTCCCCGAGGGAGTCAATGAAGCGGTAGCGGTGGAGGATGAGAACGTCATCCGTGTCGTCTTTAACGGCGCTCTTGCCACCCGCACCCCGCTGATTACCCAAATGGCTATTGATATCGGGATTCCGGCCAACATTTTGGCCGCTTCAACCAAGTGCATCGGCGACAAGGTCTTTGGTCATATGATTTTAAGTATACCGGGCGAGCGGGCGCAACTGGATGCCGCTGTTGCCTATCTGTGCGCCACACCCGATATTATCATTGAGGAGGTGGACAAGCGTGGATAAGTTCTTTACCCCCGAAGCCTTAACCGAGGCTTGGGAGATTATCCAAAGCGAGTTTTTACTGGCGACTTGGGAAACGATCTACGTCACCGTTTTGGCCACCGCCTTTGCCCTGCTTTTAGGGCTTCCCATCGGCGTCCTGCTGGTGGTGGGCGAGAAAAACGGGGTCATGCCCCTGCCGAACTGGTTGATGAAAACACTGAATATCGTCGTCAACCTCCTGCGCTCGGTTCCTTTCCTGATCTTAATGATTCTGGTCATTCCGCTGACCCGTGCCATTGTCGGCACATCGGTAGGCACGGTGGCTTCCATTGTGCCGTTGGTCATTGCTTCTTTCCCCTTCGTAGCCCGATTGGTGGAAAGCAGTTTACGAGAGGTCAACCCCAACATCATTGAGGCGGCGCAGAGCATGGGCGCTTCGCCCTTGCAGATCATCACCCGTGTGATGATTCCCGAAAGCGTACCGTCACTCTTGTCGAACATTACCATCGGCATTACCACCATTTTGGGGTATTCGGCCATGTCGGGTATCATCGGCGGCGGCGGATTGGGTAAGATCGCCATCAACTACGGCTATTACCGCTATAAATATGTGGTTATGGTAGTAGCAGTCATCCTGCTGATCGTACTGGTACAGATCTTCCAGAGCGTGGGCACAAGCCTTGCCACCCGCTCGGATAAACGCCTTAAGCGGTGACACCCATGATAGAAACGCTGAAAAAGAAAGGCTACACCGTATCGACCTTTGCCACCGCCGCACAGGCGGCTGACTACTTAAATTCTGTCATTGACGGGGTATCGGTCGGCATCGGCGGCTCGATGACCATTGAAGAAATGGGATTGTATGACCGCCTGCAAAGTCACAACACCGTGCACTGGCACTGGAAAGGCGGCGATGCGGCACAGGCGGCGGTCGCTGATGTCTATCTGTCCTCGGTCAACGGTCTGTCCGAAACGGGCGAGATTATCAACATTGACGGCATCGGCAATCGGGTCGCTTCCATTTTCTACGGGCATAAAAAGGTGTATTTACTTATCGGCAAGAATAAGATTGCGCCCGATTTTGAATCGGCGCTCCACCGTGCCCGCAACATAGCCGCACCCTTAAACGCCAAACGCTTGAACACGGCTACCCCTTGCGTCAAGGGCGGGCGGTGCTTTGACTGCCAGAGTCCCAACCGCATCTGTCGGGAGCTGGCCGTGCTGTGGCAATGCCCCATGAAAACCAATATGGAACTTGTACTGATTGAGGAAAATCTGGGTTATTGATATGGCTGACGAATGTTTGATCTGCGGCAAACCGCTACAATATTTCACCCAAGACAAACCCATGACCTGTACGCTGTGCGGCAAAACCGAACCGAGTACCGCCTGCTGTGAGGCGGGGCACTATGTCTGCAACGAGTGTCACACCCAAGGGGTCGATACGATACTGAGCCTGTGCTTGGCGCACAAAGGCACCGATCCGGGCATCCTGCTTATGCAATTGATGGCGCAACCCTTTTGCCATATGCACGGGCCGGAACATCATATTCTGGTAGGCGCATCGCTCCTGACGGCCTATTACAACGCCACCGCCCGAACGGGACTGGCCGATGCCCTGCAACAGATGCTTAAGCGGGGGCGACAGGTGCCGGGCGGCACTTGCGGCTTTTGGGGTGCTTGCGGGGCCGGTATCAGTACCGGCATGTATCTGTCCATCCTCACCGGCGCTACCCCATTAAAACAAGACGAATGGGGGCTATCCAACCGCATGACGGCGGCGGCCTTGTCCGCCATCGGTCAGGTGGGCGGCCCACGATGTTGCAAGCGGGATAGTTTCTTAGCCCTTCGAGCCGCCGTCAGTTTCACCAAAGAACAATTCGGTGTTTCCCTGCCGCTGGCCGATTACCGCTGTCCTTACTCGGCGAAAAATGCCCAGTGCATCAAGGCTCGTTGTCCATTCTACCGATAACTCTACAATCTCTACCGCCACTCTCCCGACAGGAGAGTGGCTCTTTTTTGCTTCTACGCGGGCAGAATTTGACGGCGTGGCGCTTGGTGCGGGAGTAGGTTGTTTCTACCGTCGTTGTTGGGTATACTGACGGCAAAGAAAGAAAACCGGAGGACACAGTCATGAACATCATCCCTATTTTTTGCGCCGTAGACGACGGCTATGCTCCCTATCTGGCGGTGGCTCTGCGCTCGATATGCGCAAACACCGACCATCCGATTTGCGTGCACGTATTGATCGAGCAGCTGGCCGAGCAACACAAGACCAATCTGCTGGCCATGCAGAATGACAGGCTTTCTATTGAGTTTGTCAATGTTGCAAAAAAGGTGGAAAGTTTCGGCAAGGCCCTGCACCTGCGTGACTACTATACCAAGGCCACCTACTACCGCTTCTTTATCCCCGAACTTTTTCCGCAATACGATAAGGGGTTGTATTTAGACTGCGACATTACGGTGCTGGACGATATTGCCAACCTATACCACATGGATCTGCAGGGGCATCCCTTGGGTGCCGTGACCGATGAGGTCATCACCGACATTCCCGTCTTTTCGGATTATGCCGAGCAGGTTTTGGGCATTCCCCGCCGTGAATACTTCAACGCCGGTATTCTGGTCATGGATCTGGCGCAACTGCGCCGCATCAATCTGTTAGATGCACTGGTCAATCTGATGGATCGGCACACCTTTAGCGTGGCGCAGGATCAGGACTATCTCAATGTTCTTTTCTATAAGAAGACGGTCATCCTGCCCCTGCGCTGGAACAAGACCGCCTTTGACAACTGCGACCCGCTCGACCCACCGGCCATCGTGCATTTTAAGATCAACTTTAAGCCTTGGCACTATAGCGGCATTTCCTATGAAAATCATTTCTGGTATTACGCCAAGCAGACCGCCTATTATGAGAGTATCTTGACCCAACTAAACACTTACAGCGGCCAAGAACGGGATGCCGCACAGTATGAGGGCTTGGTGGCCTTGGCACAAAAAGAATGCGAACAAGCTCATAAGGCCGGATATGAACTGCCCCTGCGGCTATCCCTAGGTGCCGCACCAAGCAAGGACCGACTGACCGCCGCCGAGCGCATTCAAACCCTGGAGGCGCAAGGCATTTTTGATCAGGATGTTGAGGCCGATCCGCCGACCCGACCCTTGCAACCAGGGCAGGTAGATTATACTCACCGTAAATTATCCACAAAAATCGCCTCAGAGTTTGCCAATCTGGTAGCCAAGACCTTCTACGATCGACGCATCGCCAAGGGCGAATTGGTCATTGAGGAGGTGCGAGGACTGGAAAATTATCTCTTGGTGGCCGACCGAGGGGTGATGATAACCTGTAATCATTTTCATCCCAACGACAATTATGCCGTCTTCAAACCCATCGAGAAAAATTTGGGGCGCAAGCGGCTATGGAAGATCATCCGTGAGGGCAACTATACCTCTTTCTCAGGCATTTACGGCTACTTTTTCCGCCACTGCAATACCCTGCCGCTGGCCTCAAATCTGACCGTCTTTAAGGAATTATTGAGTGCCGTGGACACCCTCTTAAGGCGTGGCGAAAAGATCCTCATCTACCCCGAGCAGGCCATGTGGTACAACTATCGCAAACCCCGCCCCTTAAAGAGCGGCGCCTTCCACTTTGCCGCCAAGAGCGGCGCACCGGTACTGCCGGTCTTTATCACCATGCGTGACACCAACCGCTTGGATGCCGACGGTCTGCCCATTCAGGCCTACACCGTTCATTATCTGCCGCCCCTCTTCCCTGACCCGACCAAGCGCACCGCCGCCAACATCAAACACCTGTGCGACCAAAACTTTGCCGCATGGAAGGCCTGCTACGAGCGGGAATACGGCATTCCGCTGGTTTACGACACCGAGGAGGATCTATGCTGCTCTATCTCCTTATAATCTTAGGCGCCGATCTGGTTATCCTACTATGCCACGGCTTAACGGGAACGGCGGCCGCCTACACCTTCGGCGGCACAGCGGCCGTTATTGCGCTGGACGGACTGGGTGCCTTTCTGCTACGGCGACTGCCCGAATCCTGCTTTGATCAAGACTGGCAGATTTCGGCCAAGGAGCGGCGATTCTACAAGAAGATCGGCATTCGCAAATGGAAAGATGCCATCCCCGAACTGGGCGGCTTTTCCGGCTTTCATAAGGATCATGTAGAATACGATGCCGACTTTCTGGCACGGTTTTTACTGGAAAGCCGCTACGGCATAGTCATTCATTTGGAAAATGCGATGGACGGTCTGACGCTGCTCCTGTTTTTGCCGACATCCTATGCTCTGCCCATTGCGGCGGTCAACTTCATCCTCAGCCTACTGCCGATCTTTGTGTTGCGCTACAACTTAAGTACATTGCAATACCTATACAAAAAAGCACGAGCGTAACGCTCGTGCTTTCTTTTTAAAATACGAATTGCACCAAAAGCATATAAGCCACCGTACCGCCGGCAATGGATAAAAGCATCTGCCGTTTCCATAGGTGAAGTGCCACAACAATACCAATAGCGATCAACTCAGGCAAGCCATGACTGCCGCCGAGAATGTTAACATTCTTCAAGCAATAGACAACCAGCATACCAAAGACGGCAGACGGCAGAACTTTTCCGATATACGATATGTATTTCGGCGTCGGCTTCCCTGCGGGAAAGGCCAGAAAGGGCAGCGCACGGGTAAGCTGGGTGGCCAGCACCATGACGGCAATCAAAATCAGTTGTTGACCCACACTCATGATCCCACCTCCCGATCCTGCACCCGCCAAAGCAGAGTTAGAGCCAGTAAAATGGCAATCATGGTCGGCAACAAGAACCGATCCGCACCAAACAAAAGCAGACACCCGACACTCAACCCCACACCAAGCAAAGATGCGGTGTGATTCTTTTCCTTCAGCCATTGCTCCAAGAAAATAACCACGAACATAGCCGTCATGACAAAGTCCAATCCTTCGGTATTAAAGAAAACAAAAGAACCGAACACACTGCCAAGGGACGCACCGACAATCCAATAGCATTGATTGAGCAGCGTGATGAAAAAATAGAACCAGCCACGGTCGACACCCTGCGGCACCGCCACCGAACAGTTAACCGAAAAACTCTCATCGGTCAGCCCATAAATCAGATATGGCTTCTTCCATCCGAGACCCTTGTATTTTTCCAGCATCGAAACCCCGTAGAACAGATGACGGGCATTGATCATCAGAATCGTGAAAAAGGCCTGCAAAGGATCAAAGGCACCCAATAGCAAATTCACTGCCACAAACTCGGCCGAGCCGGCATAGATCAGCAGGCTCATCAGCATCGGATACCAAAAATCCAAACCCGACACACGGGCATACACCCCGTAGGTCATACCCAAAAAGAGAAATCCGGCCATAATCGGGATGGTGTGCGGAAAGGCGGCTCGCAAAGCCGCTCTCTTTTTACCCATGGAATTTCTCCAAAAAGTCAAGATCGGCAGGCGTGAGTTCCACCTTGGCCAGCATATCGGGGCGGCGCTCCTTGGTGATCTTCAGCATTTCATCCCGCCGCCACCGCTCGATCTCGGCATGCTTACCCTCCAACAACACCTCGGGCACCCGCCGTCCCCGAAACTCGACAGGGCGGGTATAATGAGGGTACTCGAGCAAGCCGTTATAATGGCTTTCCTCTTCAAAGCACTCCTCACTGTCCAGCACACCCTCGACCATGCGACAGACGCAATCAACCGCCACGGCACAGGCCAATTCCCCGCCGGTGAGCACATAGTCGCCAATCGACAATTCCTCGTCTACAATCTCCTCGATCACACGCTGGTCAACGCCCTCATAGTGACCACAGACAAAGACAATGCGATCCTCTTTCGCATAGCGGCGGGCGATCTCTTGGGTCAAAACCTGCCCCTTGGGGGAAAGATAGACGGTCAGAGGCTTTTTCTCGGCATCGGCCGTCACCTCATCGTAGCAGGCACAGATGGGGTCGGGCTTGAGTAACATCCCCTTGCCGCCGCCGTAAGGGGTATCGTCCACCGTGGAATGTTTGTCGGTAGCCCATTTGCGAAAATTATGGGTACGGATATCCAGATAGCCGGCCTTGCGGGCACGACCTAAAATGCTCTGTCCCAGCACCATATCCATATACTCGTCAAACAGAGTCAGAATATCGATCCTCATATCTCGAACATGCCTCCCAATGGGCGAATTTTGATGGTTTTGGCATCGATATCCGTTTCGATAACGACGTCCTTAATGACGGGGAAAAGCACCTGTTTGCCCGATTTCAGGCAGATCTCATACGCATCATTGGCAATGCCGGGGTAAACATCGACAATCTTGCCGTAATGCTCGTCCGTATCCACGTCATAGACCTCGCAACCAATAATGTCCTCGATAAAATATTCGCCATCACTCAGCAGGTCATCGGTCTTTTCAATTTCAATCTCCCGCCCTTTGAGCGTTTCGGCGGCCTCGATCGAATCTACCCCTTTGAGGTGGACGATGGCCAGCGCACGCTGGGCACGAGCGGTAGTGACGGCAAAGGGCTTGCCGCCGATGTAGATGGTGGGAATGGCGCACAAATCCCGTGCATCATTCATCCACACATCGATTTTTATATCACCACGAATGCCGTGGGTATTGACAATTTTACCGGCTCTAATAAGCTCCATAATTCCTCCAAAAAGGAAAAAGGGGATAGTGATATCCCCTTTTAATCTCCTATATTGACAATAACTTTCTTATTGTCCTTGGCAGCCGCCGACTTGACGACCGAACGGATAGCCTTGGCAATCCGCCCCTGTCGGCCAATGACTCTGCCCATGTCAGAGGGGGCCACCATGATCTGATAGGTGGTCGTATCCTCTTTCTCCGAAACCTTTGTTACCGAAACCTCGTCGGGATTCTCAACAAGGGCCTTCGTGAGATACGTCAATAACTGTTCCATGATACCATCCTTTACAGAACGCCGTTCTTCTTGAGCATGGCCTTCACAGTATCGGTCGGCTGAGCGCCGTTAGCGATCCACTGCTTTGCCTTCTCAGCGTCGATATTGACGGCCGAGGGGGTTCTGGTCGGATCATAGGTGCCGATCTCTTCGATAAATCTGCCGTCACGAGGGCTACGAGAATCTGCTACTACGATACGGTAGAAAGGATTCTTCTTCGCACCCATTCTTCTGAGTCTGATTTTTACTGCCATTGTGATTCACCTCCACATTAGAATTGTCTTACATCATCCCATTCATGCCGGGAAAACCCTTGAGCAGATTGGGATTCTTGTTAAGCCTTTTTATCATCGACCGAGCCTGCTCATACTGCTTGAGCAATCGGTTGACTTCACTTACTTCCACGCCGGCGCCCATAGCGATACGGCGTTTGCGGGATGCCGCCAGAATATCCGGCTTGGACCGCTCTCTCGGTGTCATCGATAGGATGATGGCCTGCTGACGGTCAAAGATCTTCTCATTGATATCCACCTTGGCAAGATCTTTTTGCTTGACACCCATACTACCGAGGATAGCACCGGCGCCGCCCATCTTTTTCATCTGCTGCAGCTGACCCAGATAATCCTCTAAATCAAACTTATTCTTAAGTAGTTTTTCCTCTAATTTTTTGGCCTGCTCCTCATCGAAGGCTTCTTCAGCCTTTTCGATCAGAGAAAGCACATCGCCCATACCCAGGATACGGTTGGCCATACGCTCGGGGTGGAAGGGCTCTAAGTCCTTGACCGTTTCGCCCACGCCGACAAACTTGATCGGCTGGCCGGTGATATATTTCACCGACATGGCGGCACCGCCACGGGTATCGCCGTCGAACTTCGTCAGGATCACGCCGGTGATCCCCAACTGCTCATCAAAGGACTGCGCCACATTGACGGCATCCTGACCGGTCATGGCATCAACAACAAGCAAGATCTCGTTGGGCTCGGTCTTGGCCTTGATCTGCGCCAATTCATCCATCAACGCTTCGTCAATATGCAACCGACCGGCGGTATCGAGAATGACAATATCGTTGCCGTACTTTTTAGCATGCGCCACCGCTTCCTGCGCGATCTTGACCGGCTTCTCCCCGTCCAGCGAAAAGACGGGAACCTCGGCCTGTGCGCCAACCACCTTTAACTGATCAACCGCGGCGGGACGGTAAATATCGCAAGCCACCAAAAGCGGGCGGCGATGAAGCGTATTTTTAAAATAATAAGCCAGTTTTGCCGAATGGGTGGTTTTACCGGCACCCTGCAGACCGCACATCATAATGACGGTGGGGGGCTTGGTACTGAAATTAAACTTGGAATCACCGTCACCCATAATGCGGCACAATTCCTCATGCACAATCTTAATCACCTGCTGCGCCGGCGTAAGAGATTTCATAACCTCCTCGCCCACCGCACGGGCCGATACGTTATTGATAAAGGCTTTTACTACCTTAAAGTTAACATCTGCACCAAGCAGAGCCAACTTGATCTCCCGCATGACCTCTTTAACATCAGCCTCGGAAAGCTTGCCTCGGCCTTTGAGTCGGCGGAAAATATCATTTAATTTATCGGAAAGCCCGTCAAATGCCATCTTCACGCACCTGATCGCTTACCCGAACAATAGTCTGCACCGCATTGGCAATGACCGAATTGACCATGCCTCGGCTGTTCTGATCCCGAATATCCTCGGCGGCGGCACGAATCTCATCCATGCCCGAACGAAGCCGTGTAAACTTCTCAGCCAAACCCAGTTTTTCTTCCATGTCCAGCAGGATGGCCTCGCCCTTCTTGATGCAGTCCCGAACACCTTGACGGGTAATACCGGTCTGGACGGCGATCTCTGCCAAACTCAGATCATCATCATAGTACATGATAATGGCCGATAACTGTTTCTCGGTCAACATCTTGCCGTAAAAATCGCAAAGCAGACCGATTTGGAGATTTTTTTCTATCATATGCGCCACCCTTTCCGATGATTTGTAAAGCGATTTGCTTTACACTTCTGCTATTATACTCTATTTTTACCCAAATGTCAAGGCAAAAGCCCCTCTTTTTTGAGGGGCTTTGTGAATTTTTTATAATTTATCCAACATTTCCCGATGGCGTATGCGAGACTTATGGTTTACCAGCACAATAACCGTGAAAATCAGAACGGCGCCGGCAATGGCCGCCACGATGATGGCCGCCGTCATAAGCAGGTTGGCGCTCATATCGGTATCGGCCACGGCATCGTAGGAAATGATGCCCGACTGGGTCATCTGCTGAGCCGCCTCACGCTCCTGCGCGGTGGGCACAAACCGATCGGCATCAAAGGTAACGGCCGAAACAGGCATCAACCCTACCAGCAAAAGGAGAGCGAGTAAAACTCCTATTATTTTCTTCATTTTTCTTCCTCCCCGTTCCGATTTTGCCGATTGCGTTCCCGCACCAGCATGGTTGTGACCGCCGCCGCACAAACCAACACTACCGCTACCGAGATCATCATAATCATCAGAGGCACCGATACCGGTGCATCGGCCGTAATAATTTTATATTCGGGTTCCGAAGCAATCGGAATATCTGCATCCTGTGCATACACCGGCAAAGCAGACTCGGCCATTTCCTCAACCGACTTATTTGCACTCAATAATCGAATCTGCAGGCAGGCATTCTTATGCGCCCAGTTCTTCGGTCCGCCGCATTCGGCCGCACCCGTCCCCACAAGAAAACGATTCGACCCATCGGTTTGACCCGATACCCGATTGTTATAATGCTCCAACCCGATTACGGCAGAAAAGGCCATGTTGGGATGTTTGCCGATCGACAGATTTGTATCCTTTAACGCCACCGCCGCTTCATAGGTCATAGTGCGGGACGCATCATCATAAACAGCAGCAAAATCCTTTCCCTCTCGCAAATCCCGCATTTTGACTGCCTGCGAAATGGTCTGCGCCTGCGCCTGTCCGTCTGCCGTTTGGTAAAGACGATATCCGGTATAGGCTTCATATTCTTCGCCCCTATACATGGCATGGCGCACACCCGTATTTTCTTGATATTCGGAGAGGGTAAAAGCAAAATGCAGTCCCATCTCGGGCTCGGCCAAACTAATCTCCCGATCCACACCGTACACCACACACCCGATAAAGACATTCTCCTCGTCATGGGTCACATACAGATCAAAGGCCGCTTCTGCATCCTGCGTCGAATCCCACCATTTAGCGGTCAAAATCGAATCCACCGCATCGGCCTGCGCCAAGGTTACATGGTTGTAAATGGGGTCGCCCCACTCCTGCACCGAAATCACGCCGTCTATCGCAACCCGTCGGGGCTGCACCACCGAATAGGAGGCGGCACCGACCGAAACAGACACAAGCGCCAGCATCAGCGTGAACGCTATCATAAACCGTATCTTTTTCATTGCGTCATCCTCCTTCTTACCGTTTTTGCATGGCATAATCAATCAGATTGATCATGGCGCAGTCTGCCATCGGCGTGCCGATATGATCCACCAGCGCCAAGGTATTCACCACAATACGCCCTCGGCCGCAAGCATACACACCCACAGCCACACCCGCATCGGTTCCCGCCAAAACTTCTTTGGCCGCCATCGGCAACTGCAGCAATTTCGCATCGCAAACAGGGCCCGACAGGGTTTGACGGGGCATAC
>JAZQVM010000027.1:0-12387 GCA_045631845.1 Eubacteriales bacterium
ATTAAAGAACCTGTAGTGGCTGCGCCGGCAGATCCCGGCATGGGCGGCATGTATTAAGAAAAGAGAGTCCTGTGCCAAATCGGCACAGGACTTTTTATGAGGATGTATGGAATATCAACTGATACGAAAGGCAATCAAACATATCTACATTCGTGTGCGTGACGGGCAGGTTATTGTAACGGCGCCGTATAGGGTCAGCCGACAGACGGTTGATGCTTTTGTGGAATCAAAGGCTGACTGGATCGGCAAACATCAGCGGCAATCCGTGGTGCAGCCCGATGCCGAGCGGGTTTTGGCGTTAATGGACTCTTATTTTGAGAAATGGGAGTCTTTTCTCGGCGTGCAAACCACGGAGCGGCGGGTGCGTAAAATGAAGACTCGCTGGGGGAGTTGCAATGTAAAAGAGCGGCGGATATGGCTGAGCTCCTATCTTGGTGCCTACCCCGAAGAGTGTTTGGAATATGTGATTGTGCATGAATTATGTCACCTGCTGGAGAGGGGACATAACAAGAGATTTTATGCCTTGGTGGCTTCTTGTTTGCCGGATTGGAAAGAGCGCAGAGCCAAATTAAAAGAGGGACTCGATTAAGTCCCTCTTGCGTTATTTGTTGGTAACGATGGTGGCCAAGATGCGAAGCACCTGACCGGTATTGTTCTTGACGGCATGGAACTCGCCGTCATAGCACATGGCGCAATCGCCTTTGGTGATGGTGCGGATGACGCCGTTGTCGTTAAGTTCGCCGCTGCCCTCGAGGACATAATAGATTTCGCTTTCGCCGTTGTGGGTATGTTCACCGACCGAGCAACCGGGGTTGAGTACCATTTCAGCATACATGCGGTAATGAGCAGGCAAGCCTTTGGCGGGCTTGAATCCTTCGAGAACGGTATTACCTTCGCCACCCTTGAGGTTCTGGCGCAGTTCAAAGTCTTTTTCTTTTGCGGTAAAAAACATAACAGGAAAATTCCTTTCTTTTTTTTTCTTCATTATACCACATTTTTTGCGTCTGTGAATAGCAAAATTAAATTTTTTATTGTATACTTGTAGTTGAGGTGATACGATGCGCTTACAACACACGATACCGCCGCTGTATGATGAGCGGTCACGAGTTTTGATATTGGGCTCCTTCCCGTCGGTGAAATCGAGAGAGATGGGCTTCTTTTACGGGCATCCGCAAAATCGGTACTGGCGGGTGTTGGCTTCGTTATGGGGTGAGCCGGTGCCTCAGACGGTTGAGGAGAAGCGAGCTTTTTTGCTTGCGCACCGTATTGCGGCGTGGGATGTGATTGCCGATTGTGAGATTACCGGATCGAGCGATGCCAGTATACGCAACGCCATACCCAATGACCTATCGGAAATTTTTTCGGTTGCCGATATACGGGCGGTGTTTGTTAATGGAGCGACAGCGGCCAAATTATATCGAAAGCACATGAAGCAATATCCCGAATGTGTAGTTCTGCCATCAACATCGCCGGCCAATGCGGCATGGGGCTTGGAGCGATTGTGTGAAGTTTGGAAAACGGTAAAGGAAAAGACGGAGGACTGATCCTCCGTCTTATTTATCATTCGGCAGACCACAGGCCGTGGAGATTGCAATAGGCGTAAACCTTCTTTACGGTATCACCCTTATCTATGGCAAAGGTCACAACCGGTTCGCCATCGGCTTTCAGATGTTTGATCTGCGTGCCTTGCTCGGTTTCCAGCGCTACCCAGTTGATGAGATGCTCAACCGTCATAGGGTGGGTTACACTGCCGACATTGACGGTGACTTTATCGCCTTGTACCTGATAGACAGGCACGTGTTTTTCGGTAGCGGCATCGACGGTGTCGGGTTCAATTTTGTGCATTTTCTCGCCGCAGCAGATGACGGGGACACCTTTGTTTTGAACAAATGTGATGATGTTTCCGCAATGTTTACAAACGTAGAATTCCATGAGAATACCTCCGAAAATTATTTTTATTTACATCTTGATTATACCCGTAAAATGCGATAAAATATGTTGGAAATACAACAAATGAGGGAAAAATATGAATTTAGTTCATCAATTGCAAAATTTCGAGTTATTTGCAGGTACGGATAACATTGAGCATATGCTGGGGTGCTTGCAGGCGAAGAGTCGGGAATATGAGGCAGACGAATATATCATGCAGATGGGGGAGATGCCGACAGCCATTGGCGTTGTTGTATCGGGAACGGTATGGATGGTACGGGATGACTACCGCGGGGTGCGCAATATATTAGAAGTTTACCGAGAGGGAATGGTGTTTGGGGAAAGTGCCGTTTTCCATAAACAAGTACCGTTTGAGATAGGTTACATGGCGGGGGAGAAGACCGTTGTAGTGTTTTTGGCCGGATGGCGCATATCCAGTCCATGTGCTAAGGTGTGTTCATGCCATCAACATTTGATTGAGAATTTACTAACAGTGTTGGCCAATAAAAACATGGGGCTAACGCGTAAGATTGAACATTTATCTTGTCGCACAACAAGGGAGAAATTATTGTCCTATTTAAGTGAACAGGCGCATTTGGCAGGGACTCGTATCTTTACCATACCTTTTGATCGGCAGGAGTTGGCCGATTACCTGTCAGTGGATCGGTCGGCGATGTCGGCGGAGTTATCACGCATGAAAAAGGACGGATTGATTGATTTTGACCGAAGCACATTTAAGATAAAGTTTGGGAAAGACTATATACATTAAGGGATAGTAAAAAGAGGACTCAGTACAATGCTGAGTCCTCTTTTTGTTCACAAAAAAATCATTTGATATTATGAGATAAAAGGACTATAATGTATATATTAAGCATAGAAAGGGTGGCATGATGTATAAGCGATTGCTTGCCTGTGTAAGAGAGTACAAGAAGCCGACATTTATTACCTTTGCCTTAATGGTGATCGAGGTGGGGATTGAGGTTGCGATTCCGTTTATTACGGCCAACTTAGTTAACAGCATCAAGGCCAATGCGCCGATTAAGGATGTTGTGGTGACGGGTTTAATTTTGGTGGGAATGGCATTGATCTCGCTGACCTGCGGCGGGCTTGGTGGATACACCTGCTCCAAGGCGGCGGCAGGATTTGCCAAGAATGTACGCGGGGACATGTTCCACAAGATTCAGACATACAGTTTTGAAAACATTGATAAGTTTTCTTCGGCATCGTTGGTGACTCGTCTGACGACCGATATTCAGCATGTGCAGATGTCTTACATGATGGTGATTCGCACGGCGATTCGTTCGCCTTTGATGTTGGTGTTTGCGGTGGTAATGGCCTTTATTATGGGGGGCTGGTTGGCGGCTACCTTTATCGTGGTGGTGCCGGTTTTGGTGATGGGTTTGTTGCTCATTGCCAAGTTTGCCATGCCGGCTTTTCGTGCCGTTTTTAAGAAGTATGACCGGCTCAATGAGTCCATCGAAGAAAATGTGCGCGGGATGCGTGTGGTGAAGGGTTTTTCTCGTGAGGAATATGAGAAAAAGAAATTTGCGAAGGCGTCCGATAATATTCGCAAGGATTTCACCAAGGCTGAGCGTATCGTAGCGCTGAACACGCCGCTGATGCAGATTTGCATGTATTTTAACATGGTATTTGTGCTGCTGGTCGGCTCCCGTTTGGTGATTCAAGGCGGTGGGCAGAATATTGATGTCGGGCAGATTTCGGCCATGCTCACCTATGGTGTACAGATTTTGATGAGCCTGATGATGCTTTCGATGATCTATGTTATGCTGACCATGTCGGCCGAATCGATCAAACGTATCGGAGAGATCCTTTCCGAGGAATCGACGCTGGAAAATTCCGAAAATCCGATTCTTTCGGTTGTTGACGGTTCGATTGATTTTGAGAATGTACGCTTCAAATATTCGGCAAAGGCCAAGCGGTTTGCCTTGGAAGATGTGGACTTGCATATCCGCTCGGGCATGACGGTTGGTATTTTAGGCGGTACGGGTTCGAGTAAATCGACCTTGGTGCAATTGATTCCCCGTTTGTATGATGTGACCGAGGGTGTAGTCAAGGTCGGCGGGATAGATGTGCGGCAATATGATATTAAGGTTTTGCGGGATGCGGTTTCCATGGTATTGCAAAAGAACCTGCTTTTCTCCGGTACCATTAAGGAGAATTTGCGGTGGGGTAATGAAAATGCAACCGATGAGGAAATGATTGAGGCTTGCCGTTTGGCGCAGGCGGATGATTTTATCCGTTCCTTCCCCGATGGGTATGACACTCATATTGAGCAGGGGGGCGCCAATGTGTCGGGCGGACAGAAGCAACGCTTATGTATTGCACGGGCATTGCTCAAGAAGCCGAAGATTTTGATTCTGGACGACTCGACCAGTGCCGTTGATACCAAGACCGACGCCTTGATTCGGGCTGGATTTAAGGAGTATATTCCCGATACCACTAAGATTATTATTGCTCAGCGAGTGGCGTCAGTGCAGGATGCCGACTTGATTTTGGTGATGGACAATGGGACAATTGTAGCGTCGGGTAAGCATGATGAGTTGCTGGCCAATAGTGAAATCTATCGGGAAGTGTATGAGCAGCAGACCAACGGAGGTGACGGCCATGATGAAGAGTAAAATGCCGCCGAGAGGCGCAGGGCGTCCGGCTCCGGCCAAGGGTACGATGGGGCGTACTTTGAAAATGCTGATGAAGTCCTATCCCGTGCTGTTTCCGTTAGCCATCGTTTGTATTATCTTTTCGGCCATTACGGCGGCGATACCGGCCACCTTTACCCAGCGTGTCATTGCCATTATTGAGCAGTGGTATGTCAGTCGGGACTGGGCGGCGGCTTCCAAAGAAATATTGCCGCTGATTGCGATATTGATTACCTTGTATAGCATCTCGATTGTGTGTGTAACCGTACAATCGCAGTTGATGGCCTACATGACGCAAGGATTTTTGAGTAAGATGCGTTGTGCCATGTTTGAGGGGATGCAGAATCTGCCTATCAAGTTCTTTGATACCAACAAGCACGGCGATATCATGAGCTACTACACCAATGACATTGATACCCTTCGGCAGTTGGTTTCTCAGTCCATCCCTTCGCTGTTACAGGCGAGCGTGGTGGTGATCAGCGTCTTTTCCATCATGCTTTATTATAGCGTATGGATGACATTGTTAATGCTGGTTGGCGTGGTGGCTATGACGATGGTTGCCCGTAAGGTTGGCGGTGGTTCGGCCAAGTATTTTATCCGGCAACAACGCTCTACCGGTATGATGGAGGGGTATATCCAAGAGATGATGAATGGGCAGAAGGTGGTTAAGGTCTTCTGTCGGGAAAAGCAGAGCAGTGCCGATTTTGATCGGTTAAATCACTCTCTGTATGAGGATAGTTTACGGGCTCATTCGTATGCCAATATGCTTGCTCCGATTATCATGAATTTGGGCAACATCATGTATGTGATTATTGCCATTGCCGGTGGATTGTTCCTGTTGACCGGTGCATCCAACTTCAGTATTTCGGGTATGCCGTTCCAGATCAGTATTATTGTTCCGTTTTTGAATATGACCAAGCAGTTTACCGGAAATATCAACCAAGTTTCTCAGCAGATCAACCATATTGCCATGGGTATGGCGGGCGCTTCCCGTGTCTTTGCCTTGATGGATCAGCCGGCGGAAACCGATGAAGGATATGTAACGCTGGTCAATGCCGCTGTGGATGAACAGGGGAACATTACCGAATCCAAGGAGCGCACGGGTGCCTGGGCGTGGCGCCATCCGCATCATGACGGCAGTGTGACCTATACGCTTTTGGCGGGTGATGTGGTGCTGGAGCATGTGGACTTCTCCTACGAAGAAGGAAAGCCGGTTCTGTATGATATCTCGGTATATGCCAAACCGGGACAAAAGGTGGCCTTTGTCGGTGCGACAGGTGCCGGTAAAACCACCATTACCAATTTGATCAATCGTTTTTATGATATTGAGGATGGAAAGATCCGTTATGACGGCATTAACATCAACAAAATCAAGAAAAATGATCTGCGTCGCAGTTTGGGTATTGTTTTGCAAGACACCAATCTGTTTACCGGTTCGGTGATGGAGAACATCCGATATGGCAGACTGGAGGCTACCGACGAGGAGTGTCGGCGGGCGGCCGCCCTTGTTGGTGCGGATGATTTTATCAGCCGTTTGCCTAACGGATACGATACCGAACTCACGAATAACGGCGCCAACCTTTCGCAGGGACAGCGGCAGATGATTGCCATTGCGCGGGCGGCGGTTGCCGATCCGCCGGTATTGATCATGGATGAGGCGACTTCGTCGATTGATACCCGTACCGAGTCGATCGTGGCGCGGGGTATGGATAAGTTGATGGAGGGGCGTACGGTGTTTGTGATTGCTCACCGTTTGTCTACCGTTATGGATTCCGATGTGATCATGGTATTGGATCACGGGCGGATTATTGAGCGGGGAAGTCACGCTGATTTGATTGCCGCTAAGGGCACATATCATCAATTATATACCGGAGCATTTGAGTTAGAATAAGAAATGCGGGATATTTGTCGAAATAATGCAAATATCCCGCATTTTAATGCGTATTATCTATTTACAAACTAGTAAAAATAATATATACTAATGGAGGTGAGGTGCGCCATGCGCACATCACCTCTTACAGCTTTTAATCAATGTGATCGATCAATACAAGGAGGAGTTTACACAATGAAAAACAAGTACGAATCGATCCCTTTCCAGGACAGCCCTGAAAAGCGCAAACAACTCAATCAGGTACTGGCGGAGT
Source organism: Eubacteriales bacterium (assembly GCA_045631845.1). Lineage (GTDB taxonomy): Bacteria > Bacillota > Clostridia > Oscillospirales > UMGS1783 > CAKSHC01. The sequence goes on from JAZQVM010000027.1 coordinate 6,731, forward strand.
ATAAAACCGTCCCCGGTGCTCTGGTTCAGGTGCTTAAGAAGGCGCAGGATATTTACGGATATCTGCCTTTGGAAGTACAGATTGCCGTTGCTGAGGGACTGGATGTGTCGCTGGAAGAGGTATATGGGGTAGTTACCTTCTATTCCTTCTTCTCGACTCAGCCCAAGGGTAAATACGAGATTTCGGTTTGCTTGGGTACCGCCTGCTATGTTAAGGGATCCGGCGATATCTTCAATCGCCTGAGTGAAAGACTGGGTATTGCCAACGGAGAATGCACGCCGGATGGGAAGTTCTCTCTGGTTGCTTGCCGTTGCATCGGTGCCTGCGGTTTGGCTCCGGTTCTGACCATCAACGGTGAAGTTTACGGCCGTTTGACGGTTGATGATGTGGATGATATTTTGGCGAAATACGCCGACTAAGAGGATGACGACTGTATGAAGATCTGTACGATACAGGAACTTCTGGATGCCCGAGTGATTTCGGGCGAAGATCGGTTGGGCGATCATGTGTATTCGGCTTGCGGCAGTGATATGATGAGTGATGTCTTGGCTTATGTTAAGGATCAGGCGGTATTGCTGACGGGGCTTGTCAATGCACAGGTCATTCGCACGGCTGAGATGATGGATATGCGTTGCATCGTTTTTGTCCGCGCTAAAGAGCCAACGCCCGAAATGGTGCGTCTGGCGCAGGAGTGCGGTATTGTGGTATTGGCCACGAAAAAACGCATGTATGAAGCATGCGGCATTCTCTACAGTAACGGCCTTGTCGGCAACAAGGTCAAGAGGACGCAGTCATGAGTGAGGGGCTGGTCTTTCACTTTGATGTCGATGGTGAGAATTTCACCTCGGCCGGTCAAGCATCGGTGCAGATCAAGAAAAATCTGCGGCAATTGGGGCTTCCGCCGGAGACGATCCGTCGGGTATCCATTGCGATGTATGAGGGTGAGATCAATATGGTGATTCATGCCGGCGGCGGTCATGCCGAGGTGCGGGTTAATGAGGAAGCCATAGAGATTATACTGGAGGATAAAGGTCCCGGTATTGCGGATATCGATCAAGCGATGCAGGCCGGATTCTCTACAGCACCCGATAACATTCGATCGCTTGGTTTTGGGGCCGGTATGGGTTTGCCGAACATGAAACGGTATACCGATCATATGGAGATCGAATCGGAGGTTGGAAAGGGAACACGCATTACCATGCGGGTAAGCCTGGAATAACTCAGATTACAAACAGGTAGGTAGTTCTATATGCATACATACGAGCATTCCGTGTTTCTGGATGCACATAAGTGCACCGGCTGCACCACCTGCCTACGGCATTGCCCCACAGAGGCGATCCGTATCCGAGAGGGACGGGCCGTTATCAGTGAGGGACGCTGCATTGATTGCGGCGAGTGTATCCGCACCTGCCCACAAAAGGCAAAAAAGGCGGTATGCAGCAAGCTGGACGCTATGGAAGCCTTCAAATGGAAGATTGCCTTGCCTGCGCCCAGTCTTTACGGTCAGTTTGACAATTTGGATGATGTGGACTATGTGCTCAACGGACTACTACGCATCGGGTTTGACGATGTGTATGAGGTATCCAAGGCGGCAGAAATGGTTTCGGCGTATACTCGGCTGTATCTCAATACAGAAGGGGTGAAAAAGCCGGTCATTAGTTCGGCATGTCCGGTGGTCGTCAGATTGATCTCGCTTCGGTTTCCTTCCTTGCAGGACAACGTACTGCATATGCTTCCACCCATGGAAATGGCGGCAAAGTTGGCACGGGAAAAGGCATTGAAGGAGCATCCGGAGTTTAAACCCGAGGAAATCGGTGTTTGTTTTATTTCTCCCTGTCCGGCCAAAGCCAGTTATGTGAAAAACGGATTTGGAGAATACAAAAGTCAGGTAGATGCGGTGGTTTCGATCAGTGATATCTATTTTCAACTGATTAACGAAATGAAATACACCGATCAGATTGATGACCTGTCCTCGTCAGGGATGATGGGCATCGGCTGGGCATCTTCCGGCGGTGAGTCCACCGCATTGTTTAACGACAATTATCTTGCCGCGGACGGGATTGAGAATGTCATCCGCGTTTTGGATCAGATTGAAAACGGAAACATTCCGCAGGTGGAGTTTGTGGAACTCAACGCCTGTACCGGTGGATGCGTCGGCGGGGTGATGACGGTACAAAACCCGTTTATCGCCAAAGCCCGCTTGCAGGCTTTGCGGCGATTTATGCCGGTGTCCTGTAACTTCCTTCCCCCTGAACAGCAATACATTCCGGAAGAGTATTTCTGTGATGAGCTACCGGAATATCAGCCGATCAGTCAGCTGAGCGATAATATGGCCAAGTCCATGCGCATGCTGGCCGATATCCAGTCGTTGCGCAACCAGTTGCCGGGATTGGATTGCGGCTCCTGCGGAGCGCCGACCTGTCGTGCGTTTGCCGAGGATGTTGTGAAGGGAGCGGCGAAGATGAGTGATTGTGTGCTGACCATGCGTGAGAAGTTACAACAATATCTCACACAGAAGGAGGAGCAAGGTGACCGTTAACGAATTGATAAACAAGACCAATTTGAAGGCAGTTGCTCTTCCGGACGGTGAGCGGGAGATAACCGGTGTTTATATCGGTGATCTTCTTAGTTGGGTCATGGGGCGTGCACAGGCCGATCAGGCATGGATTACCATCATGTCCAATAATAACATTGTGGCGGTTGCAACCTTGGCGGATACGGCATGTATCATTTTGGCGGAAGGCGTTATGCCGGACGACGGCGTGGATGCTTTGGCCAACGCTAAGGGAATCAACATCTTGGTGAGTGAGCACAGTGCTTATGAAACGGCGCTGATGCTGGCGGAAAACCTATGAATCGCTATTATTACGATCTGCATATTCATTCCTGCTTATCTCCGTGCGGGGACAATGAAAACACTCCCAACAATTTAGTAGGGATGGGTGTGCTCAACGGATTGCAGATCATGGCATTGACTGATCATAATACCTGCAAAAACTGTCCTGCCTTCTTCAAGGCGGCACGTAAGCACGGTATTATCCCCATACCCGGTATGGAATTGACAACGGCTGAAGATATCCACATGGTTTGCCTGTTTCCCACATTGGAAGCGGCTATGGCATTCGATGAGGAGATCGGCAATCGCCGTATACGGATTCCCAATCGCACGGATATTTTCGGGGAACAGTGGATCATGGATGAAAACGATGAGATTATCGGAGAAGATCCGGATTTGCTGAGTAATGCCACTACCGTTTCGATAGAGGAAGCCCCCGGGCTGGTTGAACATTTCGGCGGTGTGTGCTATCCGGCACATATCGATCGTGAGGCAAACGGTATCATTTCAACTCTCGGTACCATCCCGACTTTTCCTGAGTTTTCCTGCATGGAACTCCATGACGGAACAAAGGAGGAAGAGTACCGACAAGCCTATGTGCTTGACAGGTGTGTGGTCGTGTCGTGCAGTGATGCTCACTATCTGTGGGACATCAAAGAGAAGGATGACTACTTGGAGTTGGAGGATGAGCCGTACAGCAGCGCACGGGTGCGGGAAAATCTGATTGAATATCTGAGGAGGGGACGATGAAAGAATTATCACTCAACATCTTGGATATCGCAGAAAATTCCGTCAAAGCCGGTGCGAGCCTAACCGAGATTCGGCTGGATCAGACCGAAGATGCGTTGACCATCACCATTCGGGATGACGGTTGCGGCATGGATGCCGAGACGGTCAGTCGGGTAACCGATCCCTTTTATACAACACGGACGACACGGCCGGTAGGGCTGGGTTTGCCGTTGTTGAAACTGGAAGCGGAAATGACCGGCGGAACGGTAACGGTAGAGTCTAAAGACCAAGCCCAGCATCCTCAAGATCACGGCACAACAGTAAAAGCGGTGTTTTATCATACGCATATTGACTGTCCGCCGCTGGGGGATGTGATCGGTACGATGGTGACGCTGGTTCAAGGGCACCCCGATACGGATTTCCTATTCCGACACGAATGTGAGGGAAGGGAAGCGGTTGAACTTGACACGCGCATCTTGCGTGAAGTTTTAGGAGAAGTACCTCTTAATAGTTTTGAGGTATTACAGTGGATTCAAGGTTCGCTTCTTGAGGCTTACGAGTCTTGGGAAACGACCTGAAAATAAAGTATAATTTTTCCAAAGAAAGGATAAATCTTATGAAATCATTAGAAGAACTCCAGGCAATCAAGGAAAAAATGCAGAACAAAGTTGCCCTGCGTGAAGGAACCGGTGAGAAGCGTGTCGTTGTCGGCATGGCTACCTGCGGTATTGCCGCCGGCGCCCGTCCCGTTCTGTCTGCTTTTGTTGAGCAGGTAAACAATCAGGGTTTGGCCGGTCAGATCACCGTAACCCAGACCGGTTGCATCGGTATCTGCCAGTTTGAGCCGGTTGTTGAAGTGTTCGAAGCCGGACAGGAAAAGGTTACTTATGTAAAGATGACGGCCGAGAAGGTTGCTCGTGTTGTTGAGGAGCACCTCAAGGGCGGCAAGCCGGTTGCCGAGTTTACCATCGGCAATTACAAAGCATAATCATTGAGGAGGAGTTAAACAATTATGATTCGTGCTCATGTACTGATCTGCGGCGGTACCGGTTGTACCTCCTCGGGCAGCGTAAAAATTCAGGATGTGTTTACTAAGTCCATCGAAGCTAATGGCTTGCAGGATGAAGTCAAAGTTGTTCAGACCGGTTGTTTCGGTCTGTGCGCTTTGGGCCCTGTGGTTATTGTTCATCCAGATGGCACCTTCTACAGCCGTGTTGAAGTGGACGATGTAGAGGAAATTGTTACCGAGCATCTGCTCAAGGGTCGTGTGGTTGAGCGTTTGGTTTATAACGATACCGGCTCGGATGCTCCTGTAGAAGGCAACGTATCGCTGAGCGATACCGCTTTCTATAAGAGCCAGAACCGTGTCGTTCTTCGCAACTGCGGTGTCATTAACCCTGAGAGCATTGATGAGTATATTGCTATGGACGGTTATGCCGCTCTGGGCAAAGTACTTACCGAAATGAAGCCTCAGGATGTTATTGATGAGATCACCAAGTCCGGTCTTCGTGGCCGTGGCGGCGGCGGTTTCCCGACCGGTCGTAAGTGGGCGCTGACCGCTCCCAATCAGGCCGATCAGAAATATGTCGTTTGTAACGCCGACGAGGGCGACCCCGGTGCTTTCATGGATCGTTCGGTATTGGAGGGTGACCCCCATTGCCTGATCGAGGCTATGACCATTGCCGGTTATGCCATCGGTGCTACCGAAGGTTATGTCTATGTACGTGCCGAGTATCCGATCGCCGTTGCCCGTCTGCAGATGGCTATCGAGCAGGCTCGTGAATACGGTCTGCTGGGCAAGAACATCTTTGGTTCCGGCTTCGACTTTGATCTGTTCATCCGTCTGGGCGCCGGCGCCTTCGTCTGCGGCGAGGAAACGGCTCTGGTGACCTCCATCGGAGGCAAGCGTGGTGAGCCTCGTCCCCGTCCGCCTTATCCGGCTGTCAAGGGTCTGTGGGGCAAGCCGACCGTTGAGAACAACGTGGAAACCTTTGCCAATGTTCCCCAGATCATTCTGCGTGGTGCTGATTGGTTTGCTTCGATGGGTACTGAGAAGTCCAAGGGTACCAAGGTATTTGCTTTGGGTGGTAAG
>JAZQVM010000028.1:0-22563 GCA_045631845.1 Eubacteriales bacterium
TTCATTCAAATAAATAATCTCTTTTAATGATAACACATTCGTTACCAATTGTCAAGAGAATCAGTATTATTTGCGCAGATCCTTTGTGTTTCTGAATCTTTAAGGGCAGGATTTATTTCGATTTTTTGCTTTGATAGATGATTTGGAAATTCACTCCCAAAAAATTTTTTTGTAATTCGTAAAAAAAGACTTGACAAATAAAAAGTTTGTGGTATAATATATTGGTAAGCCAATTTAAACGGATGGCTTGCGCGGATTCTTTGAATCCGTTTGAATACTTTTGGAGAAGTACTCAAGAGGCCGAAGAGGCGCCCCTGCTAAGGGTGTAGGTCGCATTATACGCGGCGCGAGAGTTCAAATCTCTCCTTCTCCGCCAACGAAAAGGACACCAAACGGTGTCCTTTTTTGTTGGCGTGGAGAGATTTGAACGAACGCGACGGGGTACCCGGCAAGAGAGGGAGAAAATTCGACCGCCGCCGGTGGCGGATACAGGGAGCGCGACTTTGTTGCCGCGGTCGAAAAAATGGAGGCGCACCCTGTGCCCGAACATTTTTTCGGGCACCGCAAAAGGGGGTGCACAGCACCTTCGAGTCCCTCCTTCTCCGCCAAAACAAAGAACCGACCTTAGGGTCGGTTTTTTGTTTTAATGAATTGTGATAACTCGAACCCGAGCACCGGAGGTGCGGGCAAAGAGCGCGACCGCCGCCGGCCTTGCTTCTCTTGGGCCGGGTTGCTTTTTATTCCGCAAGCTTTCCTGGCACAAAATCTTCGGGGTGAATAGTCCGATACTTTTTATTGTTACTCGTAGTAAACTGTCGAATAATGGCATGTCCTTTTACGGCACCGCCCGCCACCCATTCTCCGTTCTCGTAAACCAATACAATCTTATAGGTCGGGATACGGGAACTATTGATGGTTCCCGACTCTAAAGCATCATCCTCAAAGGTGTAAAGCACATACTCCGTTTCCGAAGCATATTGAATTACGAAGTCTAAAAGTTCTGACTCTCTGGTAGTAAACAAATGCTTAAGGTTACCCCCCGAAATGTTCTCTTGACTACGAAGAATTAAATAGCGATCTATCGCGTTGTCCAATGTATTTGAGTAATTTAGTCCGTACTTTTGGTGATAAAGAATATTGTGTAACAATTCCAAGTGATTTTTTTGCAACTCGGACGACTCCTCCTCATCGGGAAGAATCTCCTCAGGAGTATACATAAAGGGGGACAACCTCAAGGCGTTTCCGGTGTCCTTCGGCTCCATGGTTAAATCAGAAAATATCCACTGCGCATATGCACCCCCTATGGCCAGCACAAGAACAATCGCCAGCAATAGTATTAAAAAAAGGCTTCGTTTCATTATGCGTTCTCCTTAAGGGAGGTCGTCGCTTCCGTTTTCGTCTTCGCGAACTCGTTCGCCTCCAAACAAATCCCCAAAACAGCCAAACGATTTTGCTTTCTTCGTTCTAACTTTTTACCCATTAGCGGCGCCGCCAGCGATACAACTACAACCAAAATTATGCACATCCAACCGGCAGGCGATTGCATGAACATAACAAAACTCCCTACAAAAGGCAACCGCTCACCCTGGTAAATTCCCTTCATCTGAGAATAATAAACGGGAATCCGATCCGGAACCCCATTCGCATCCCCCTGAAGAATAAAATAACGGCAGTCGGGACGTTTATCGTTCGGTTCCTCAATATCTACTATTCGGTGAATAATGGAAATCCCGTCTGCTTCATAGAGAACTATGTCATATAATTGCAGTTCCATCTCCTGGGGCAGATGGTGAGTAACAATCAGATCATACATTTGAATCTGATCCCCTATACCCAATTGGGCCAAAACTTGATTTTCTTCATGTATATATGACATGGAGGGCGACTTAACCACTTTTAGCGAGGGAATTCCATTAGGCGCCTTATCCTCCGACACCTGCATATAAACAGAGAATGCAAAGGCTATGCAGATCGCCATAAGCAAAAAAACCGACACTGCCCGATCCAGGATCGTCCATATCTTCGTCTTCCTGGCTGTCGCCTTTTTTTGATATTCCATTGTAATTTCCTCATCCTCCGCCCCCAGATCGATCAATCTCCCCGTGAGCTTGTATAAATGCAGTAACATCGCAACAGAAAGACCGCCCAACATAAGAAAAACGATGAGGCACAGAATAAAGGTATAAACCTCATATGGTGACATCATAATCCTCACAAAACATTCTTAGCGCCCGATGAAAACGGGCGCTAAGACAAATTAGTCTACTGCTTAGTTGTTGCTCGGCGTAGAGCCCGAACTAACGTTGCCGTCGGAAATGTGGAAGCGGATTTGTCCTTGACCAAGCACAGCATCATAAGCATCGTATTCTGTCTTAGTCTCTAAAACAACCTCGGACAACTGGATATGACTGGCAATTTCTTCCGCATTAATAGTATAAAGGAACGAACCGTCGTCCTGCTTAACCCACTTGTTTTCCCCCGCGCTGTTGGCTGGAGAAATAGTATGCTTCTCAGTATCAATCGTCATAATGGGCGTTCCGTTATATTCCCAGTTTTCATTCGTCAGATCGTGCGAGAAATAGGACTCTGCACCATAATTTCTAATTTCCGCAGGCGCATAGGTGTTAGGACTAAACTTAATGGTCAGCGTTCCCGTAATATAAAGTCCCGTGGTATGCGTGGTTCCCTCTTTGGGGTCTATGGTCAGAACCAACTTGTTGTCAAATTCATATGTACCATAAGTTCCAATCGACGTCGCATTGGTCATGTCAATAACCGAGGTGGTGTTAATGTCCATAATATCGGTGCTCTGAGTAAAGGTCCATACGGCATATACTCCACTAATGGTGAGAATCATCGCAAGAGCAAGAAAAAGAGAAAGTTTTTTCCTTTGTAATTACCTCCAATGTTAATATTTGTTATTCCTCTTTTCTACAATAAATAACAATATTTTTTAATTTACAAGTATTTTTCTCATTTTTTCCGCAAAATTGCTTTTTTTTGCTTACTCCTAAGGAACATTGTTCCAATTCCATAAAAATTCACAAATTCTGTTGTCTTTTTTCTACGATTATGGTACACTATTACCGACAAATATATTTCAATTCTATTAAGGAGTTACCGCTATGAAAAAAGCACCCAAAGTCGATGCTACCGGGCATCGCAAGTTTGGCATTCGCGACAGCATCGCCTATGCCGCCGGTGACCTTGGATGCAACATGAGTTTTGCACTCAAAGGCACCATGTCTATCTTCTGGACACAGTTCATGGGTATGGACCTTTGGTACGCCCTCCTGCTCATTATCGTTCAGGTGTGGGACGCCATCAACGACCCCCTCATCGGCTCAATTATCGATGCCGACCGCCGCACCTACAAGCGCAACAAATTCTTAGCCTACATATTCGCCGGCTCCATCGGCCTGATCGTTGGCGGCGCCTGCTGCTTCCTGCCACTGCCAAACGCTCCCACTTGGGCCAAATTCATCATCTTCATCGCCGGCTATGTCGTATGGGATGCCTTCTATACCATCGCCAACGTCCCCTACGGCTCGCTCCTCTCCCTCATCTCCAACGATGTCAAGGACAGAGCCTCCCTCTCGGCTTGGCGCTCCATCGGCTCCATCTTCGGCAATATGCTCCCTATGGTTATCCTTCCTTTCATCATCTATGACAAGGATAACAACCTGATCGGCGAGCGTGTCTTTATTGCCGCCCTCATTATGGGCGTCTTGGGCTTCATCTGCTTCCAGTTTATGATCCGCAACACCGAAATCCGTGTCGATACCAATCCGGAAATCGGCGAAGAAATGCCCAAATTCAACGTCTTCAAAGCCTTTGGTAACTTTTTAAAGAACCGTCCCGCCGTCGGCGCCACCATTGCCGCCATGGGTATGTTCATCGGTATGCAGGGCGCAACTACCGCCGTTACCGTTATCTTCCAGTCCTACTTTAAGAACGTTCAAATCTCCGGCATCGTCCAGCTCTTTGCCATGATCCCCATTGTGGTCTTTACCCCGCTGGCTCGCAATGCCGTCGCCAAGTTCGGCAAAAAGGAACTGGCCACCTTCGGCTCCATCGTTTCCATCATTGCCGGCCTCGGACTGTTTGTTATTACTCCCAACAATACCGCGCTCGACTTGATCATCTATATCATTTGCCAGCTCTTCTTCTCCCTCGGTCTCGGTATCTATTCCACCGTGTCCTGGGCCATGATGGGCGACGCGATCGACTATAACGAGTGGAAATTCGGCACCCGTGAAGAAGGCACTGTCTACTCCCTCCACTCCTTCTTCCGTAAACTCGCTCAGGGCATCGGACCCTCCTTGGTGCTGATCATCATGGTCGCCTTCGGCTATGAAGGCGCCAACGAAGGCAACCAGCTGTGGGAAGTAGCCGTCAATATGCGCTACATCGTGGCCGCTACTTTCCTCTTCTCGGCCATCCTCCAGTTTGTTGGCCTCGGCTTAGTCTACAACCTCGATAAAAAGACCCTTTCCAAAATGAACGCCGATCTGGGCCGTGATACCGACTAACTGATAAACTCTCGGTGCCTGGCATATATTCATGTCAGGCACTTACCCTATGTAATTCCTGTTCCACTTTTATCCAACTTCTAAAAGGAGATCCTTCATGAGAACCATTGTAAGCTTGAATGATAATTGGCTGTTTATCAAAGATTCCGCCGATATCTCCCGTCGCGACGGAGAACCCGTATCCCTGCCCCATTGCTGGAACGCGATCGACGGTCAGGACGGCGGCAACGACTATTTCCGCGGCGCCTGCCTCTATGCCAAAACCCTCAAAAAGTCCGACCTGCCTAAGGCCGACCAATATTATATCGAATTCCGCGGCACCAACTCCTCGGCCGACCTCTTTGTCGGCGGCGAAAAATTGGGTCATCACGATGGCGGCTACTCTACTTGGCGTGTCAATATCACCAATGCCCTGTCCGACGAAACCGAAATCGCTGTCGTGGTCGATAACTCGGCCAACGATTTTGTCTATCCCCAAATGGCCGACTTTACCTTCTACGGCGGTATCTACCGTAATGTCAACCTGATTTGTGTCAACGAGTCCCACTTCGATCTGGACTATTACGGCGGCACCGGCCTCATGATCACCCCCACCGTCGATGGAAAAAACGCCAAGGTCGAGGTCGAAACCTTTGTAACCAACCTCAAAGCTGGCCAAACGCTAACCTATACCGTCTACGACGCCGAGGAAAAAGAACTGGCTAAGGTCGAAACCACCGAAACCAAAGCCTGCCTCGAAATTAAGGACGTGCATCTGTGGCACGGCCGCCGCGACCCCTACCTCTATTGCTGTGAGGTCGAAATCGTCGAAAAGGGCGAGGTTGTGGACAATGTTTGCCACCGCTTCGGCTGCCGTACTTTTAAGATCGACCCCGATAACGGCTTCATCCTCAACGGCGAAGAATATCCCCTGCGCGGCGTTTCCCGCCATCAGGACCGTTGGGGCGTCGGTAATGCCCTTCTCCCCGAACATCATGAAGAAGATATCGAACTGATCTGTGAAGTCGGCGCTACTACCATCCGTCTGGCTCACTATCAGCACGACCAGTACTTCTATGACCTGTGCGATGAAAAAGGATTGGTCATCTGGGCCGAGATCCCCTATATCTCCAAGCACATGCCCGCCGGACGGGAAAACACCATTTCCCAAATGAAAGAACTGATTACTCAGAACTATAACCATCCTTCCATCGTCGTTTGGGGTCTGTCTAACGAAATCTCCATCGGCGGCTCGGACGACGACCTGCTGGAAAACCACCGCATTCTCAACGATATGGTTCATGAGATGGATAAAACCCGTCTGACCACCATTGCCGCCGTGTCCATGTGCAAGATGGACGATCCCTACCTGCTCATCCCCGATGTCGTTTCCTACAACCACTATTTCGGTTGGTACGGCGGCGATACCGATATGAACGGTCCGTGGTTTGACAAGTTCCACGCCACCCATCCCACCATCCCCATCCGCTGCTCCGAGTATGGTTGCGAAGCCCTCAACTGGCACACCAGCGATCCCAAACAGGGCGACTACTCGGAAGAATATCAGGCCTTCTATCATGAGGAACTGATTAAGCAACTCTTTACCCGCAAGTATATGTGGGCCACCCATGTATGGAATATGTTTGACTTTGGCGCCGATGCCCGCGCTGAAGGCGGTGAGAACGGTCAGAACCATAAGGGACTGATCACCATCGACCGCAAGTATAAAAAGGACGCCTTCTACGCCTATAAGGCTTGGCTCTCCGACGATCCCTTTGTCCATCTCTGCGGCAAACGGTATATCGACCGCGTCGAGGATGTCACCAAAGTCACCGTCTATTCCAACCTCCACGAGGTCGAACTGTTCGTCAACGGCGAAAGTCTGGGCAAGAAGACGGCCGAGGATCATTTCTTCTACTTCGATGTGCCCAACGTAGGGGAGAGTACCCTCGTCGCCCGTGCCGGCGAGTTTTCCGACGAAGGCAAGATCCGCAAGGTTGAAGAGCGGAATATGGACTATGTGCTGGTTGAACAGGGCGCCGTCCTCAACTGGTTTGATATCGACGCACCCGAAGGCCGCTTCTCTCTCAACGATAAGATCTCGGATATTATGGAGTCCACCCGTGGCAAACTGTGGTTTGTCCGTATGGGTCTGACACTCAAAAAGAAGATGGATCAGGGTAAGAAAAAATCGCCGGAAGAGAAGAAAAAGTCGGGCGGTTTCGATGTCGATCTCAAGGCCGACAGCGGCCTGATGCAGATGATGGGCGGCTTCACCGTGCTGCGCCTGACCGGCATGATGGGCATGATGAACATCTCCTTCACCAAAGAAGAACTGCTCAAACTCAACAAACAACTCAACCGCATCCGCAAACCCAAGAAATAATAAGAGAAACGACAATTTCCGTATAGGAAATTGTCGTTTCTTTCTCCCTTGCCCTTTTTTTCTCCGTATGCTATACTATCTCTACGGAGCGTTTGTTTCTTTTCCCCCGATAAGACGGTATACTGTCCGTGAAGGGAGTGACCCACATGGATCAAATAAAAATAGGAAACTTTATCGCTTTTCTCCGCAAGGAGAAAACTCTCACCCAACGGGAGCTGGCCGACGCTTTGGGCGTGACCGACCGTGCCGTCTCCAAATGGGAAAACGGCAGAGGTTTGCCCGACCTGTCTTTGTTAGTTCCTTTATGTGAAATATTAGGCGTTTCGGTCAACGAATTGCTGTGCGGTGAGAAGATCAAAAGGGAAGATCTGCCCCAAAAAGCACAGGACACGGTGCTGGACGCCCTGACCGATTCCCGCAAAAAAGAACGCCGCACCAAGCGCATCTTCCTCGCCGTTCTGCTTGCCGTCCTGCTTCTTTTCTTTAGTCTTGTCACCATGTTTGGTATCGATGTCAACCAAATGCGCCAAAATAAACCCACCGTTTTTTCCACATGGGGCTTTGACTATTGCCCGCCCGTTGACCTGTCCGACGAGGCCATTGCACAGGCAATAGAATCGGCCATGCTTGCACAGGACGAGGCCGACCTTAACCGACTGATACAGGAAGGCCGTGTACCAAATGACCGAAAAGCCTTTGTGGGTGTCCACGTCTATCGGATTGAAGAAAATTTCGATTCCTTTTTTGTCTATACCTGGGTAAGAGGCGTTACCTACTATCCCGATAACGGAAAATTACTGGCCGACAGCGGCTATTCCATGCCCTTCCGCTTTACCGTCGAAGAAAAGGACGGCACCTTTACCGTAACCAAAAAAGAACATCCACGGGACGGCAGTCAGTATACACAAGATATGGAACAACTTTTCCCCACCTCGGTGCGCCGTCAAATGAATCGCGTCTACTGGGACGGCACCGCCGCCCGCTTGAATATAGAACTCGAGGAGAAGGCGAAACTCTACTTTCACCTATCTTAAAAAAGAGGTTGACAAATGAAATATTTTCGTATCAGCGATTTCATCGTAATTTTTACAATTTTACTCTCGGCACTCGGCCTCTTTTTCCTCTTCCGCCCCGAAGGGGCGGCCGCTTGCGCCACCATCTCGATAGACGGTCAGATCTACCGTCAGATCCCTCTGCCCAGAGAGGAAACCCTCACTTTGGAAAACGGTGTCGTTATCCGCTTTAAAGGCAGGAGCGCCTGTATCCTTTCGTCCGATTGCCCCGACCATACCTGCGTCAACAACGGCTGGCTGACGCAAGCCGGTCAATCCAGTATCTGCCTGCCCAACCGCACCGTGCTTAAGCTCGACGGCGGCGATCTGATTATAGGGGGTTAATCATGAAACGATATACCACCCTCACCCGTTGCGCCCTGCTCACCGCCATGGCGCTCATCATCAGTTTACTGGAAAATTTCATTCCCATCCCAATACCGGGAGTCAAACTCGGCATCGCCAACGCCGTATCGCTCTACCTGCTCTTGTATCATCGCCCCTCGGAAGCCTTTGCCGTGCTGACGGCACGCCTGCTGCTGGCCGCTCTGATCAGCGGCAACCCCTCATCCTTGCTTTACAGTGCCGCCGGCGGTCTGCTGGCTCTGATTGTTTGTTGGCTCTTGCATAAAACCAAATGGTTTTCTCCTATCGGTCTGTCGGTAGCCGGCGCCGCCCTGCACCATGTCGGGCAACTGATATGCGCTTCCCTCATCACCGCTTCGTCCTCGGTTATCGCCTACCTGCCGGTCATGCTCCTTTGCTCGCTGGTCACCGGCACGGTTACCGGACTTTTGTGTATCCTAGTCTATAAAAGAATTAAAATCTCCCAATAGGGAGATTTTTTAGCAGTATTTTTCAATATATTCTTCGGCCGTAATCGAATAACAGTCCAGATCATGAATCGTGCCATCAAAAAGAACGTAACTCTTTCGCAAGCACCCCTCATAGGAAAACCCGATCTTCTCCAGCAGTTTTTTCGACGGGGTATTTTCGGGATAACAATAGGCCGTCACCATACGATATAGATTTCTTTCAAAGGCATACTTGAGTACCGCCAGCGCCGCTTCGGTGGCATACCCCTTTTTCCAGTAATCGGGGGAGAGGGCATAACCCAATTGCCGTGCTCCCGTCCCCGGCCGATGATCGTCCTTGTGTAATCCCACCGTGCCGATCATAATATTCTTATCTTTCTCGGTAATAGCCAGCACATTTCCTTCTTTGGCATAGTAGGCTATGATCTGCTTCGTCTCCCGATTGTTATGATGCGGTTGCCATCCCGCCATCGGTCCTACCGTTTTCTTGCAGGCATACCGATAAAAATCCTCAGTATCCCGCTTTTCGGGTCTGCGCAACACCAATCTCTCGGTTTTTATCTCGTCGGGTAATACTTTAGTAATCATTCCTATTTTCTCCGTGTAATTTCTTTCTTTTTTATTTTACCATACCTGTCAAATTTATTAAATAAATATTTGCTTATTATTATATTATATGTTATACTATATGCAGTATATGGCTAAAAAGGGGTCTTTGCGCCCTTTTACATGTATTTCTTCTTTTATCCTTCTGATAGGGTATTTCGCAGGAAACATAAAAAACAAGACTATAAACATAAGGGGTATACTATGGCATCGGTTAGAGACATTTGGAATAATTGTATGGAAGTCATGTCGCAGAAGGTAACCAATCCGGTTTCGATTGAGGTTTGGCTCAGTCAGATTCGTCCGGTGGATATCAACGGTGAAGTGGCTACCCTTGCTGTACCTAATAATTTTTATTGGGAAATCATCAAGGCTAAATATTATTCTCTGATCAAGGATTCCTTGGCGCAAACCATCGGTTTTCAGGTCGATGTCGATTTGATTGTGGATATTGAGAATGAAACGGACGATGAAGGGGTACTGGCTCCCGAAAACTCGCTGATCTCTCTGCGCATCAATGAGGAGTATACCTTCGATAATTTCGTAGTCGGTAATTCCAACCGTTTTGCCCACGCCGCCTCGCAAGCCGTGGCCAACAATCCCGCCTCCGCCTATAATCCCCTGTTCTTGTACGGCGGTTCGGGCTTGGGTAAAACCCATCTGATGTTTGCCATCATGTCCACCATCAAAAGAAAGAATCCCAATGCCAATTTGGTATATAAAAATTGTGAGGACTTTACCAATGAAATGGTAGCCGCCCTTCAGAATCACAGCATGGAAGCCTTCCGTGAAAAATATCGGGCTGCCGATGTGTTGTTGATCGATGATATTCAGTTTATCGGCGGCAAGATTCAGACCGAGGAGGAATTTTTCCACACCTTCGATTCTCTCTACCGCGCCCATAAGCAGATCATCTTGGCGTCCGACCGTCCTCCCAAAGAGATCCAGCAGCTCAGCGATCGTCTGCGTACCCGTTTTGAAAGCGGTCTGATGGCCGATATTCAGATTCCCGATTTTGAGTTGCGTATGGCCATTATCAATATGAAGGCCGCTTCGCTGAATTTGACCCTGCCCGAAGATGTTGTAGAATTTTTAGCCAATAAACTGAAAAACAACGTCCGTCAATTAGAAGGAGCCCTTAAAAAGATTCAGGCTCTGAAATTGATTAATAATATCAATCCCTCTCTTGCCGTTGCCCAATCTACCGTGGCCGATGTGCTCAATACCAATGAACCGGTCGAAGCAGTCATCGATCGCATCATTACCGAGGTGGCCCGCTATTATAATATTTCGGCCGATGATATCAAATCCAAAAAGCGTACTTCTAATATTACCATGGCCCGTCAGGTCAGTATGTATATCATCCGTGAGGTGTGCGGGCTGTCCCTGCCTCAGATCGGCGATGAGTTTGACGGACGCGATCATAGCACCGTTCACCACTCCATCAAAAAAATTGAACAGCTGGTAGATACCAATTCGGCCTTTTCTTTGCAGATTAACGATATTATCAACACGGTAAAAGGCAAGTAATCCCTCGTTTTTCCGTAGTTTTCCACAGGATGTTGGATAACTTTACCTGTCCTTTTACTCTGTTTTGCACCCTTTTCCTGTTTTTGTTTGCCTGTTAAAACAGTTTTCAACCGTTTCCTTCCATTTCCACAACTTGTTTTCCACAGTTTTCCCATTTTTTCGATAAACACCCTGCGTTTCCCCCATTCGAATTTTGTTATTCCCTTTCTTTTCCTTGTATATTTTCCTTGATTTTCGGGAAAAATAAATGGTTTACACCATTTCCACAGCCTATATGAATATTACTAACTAAAGTTTATTTCTTTCTCTTTTTATTTTGGTAATTAGAGAGTGGAGGTTCTTATGAAATTTACCTGTGAAACCGCATCCTTTTCTGAAGCCATCGCTACCGCTTCCCGTGCTGTCAATCCGAAAACAACGATAGAGGCATTGGAAGGACTGTTGGTCCGTGCGATCGACGGAGTGATTTATGTCACCGGTTATGATATCGGGGGAGGAATCGGTATTTGTGTAACCTGCGAAGGACGAGTAGACGAACCGGGCAGCATTGTTCTGCCGGTACGCACCATCTCCGAAGTGGTTCGCAAACTGCCCGAAGAAATGATGGTATTAACTACCTCGGATCGGTTAACAGCTACCATTCTTTCGGGAGATGCCGAAAGTTCACTCATGGGCATTGATCCGGCGGAATTTCCTGCCCTTCCTCAGGTAGATGCCGATAAGACTTTGACTCTTTCTTATGAAAGCTTGCGTAATTTAACCAAGCGCACCAGTTTTGCCGTAGCCCTCACCGATGCCAGACCCATTTTGATGGGTGTCCTTTTTGAAATTCATGGGGATAACATCCGTGCCGTAGCGGTAGACGGATTCCGTTTGGGTCTTTCCAACGAAAAATTACTCAAACCCATTGACGGGGATTATGAATTTGTTGTTCCCGGCCGCAGCGTAGCCGAGCTTGGCCGTGTAATAAAAGAAACCGACGAAGATATTGAAATTACCGTTTCTCAAAAACACCTGCGTATTTCCAAAGGTAATATTACCTTTGTGGCTCGTTTGATGGAAGGAAAATTCATTACCTATTCTTCGGTTATCCCCAATGACAAGGTTATGACGGCCGTTGTTCGTGTGGATGAAATGATCGAATCGGTAGACCGTGTGAGCGTTGTAATTAATGAAAGACTCAGAAGCCCGTTGATCATGAGATTTGAACAGGGCTATGTCAATACCTACTGTTCTTCTTCGCAGGGTAGAGTACGAGATCGTGTAGAAGCGCAGATGGAAGGGGATGGGTGTGAATTGGCACTCAATAACCGCTATTTATTGGACGCTTTGAAAGCCTGCGATTGTGAAAAGATACGTTTTGAGATTTTATCTCCTCTGTCGCCGATCGTGATTAAGCCGGAAACAGGTGAAGACTTTACCTTCATCGTTGTTCCGCTCAAATATGCCAAAACGTCTGACTGATGAGAGCACTGAAATTAGCCGTCCAATCCTTTCGAAATCTCAAACCCCAAGAAATTGATTTAGATCATGATATTACCTTAATCATTGGGGATAACGGACAGGGAAAAAGCAGTATCATCGAAGCCATCTGGTTATTTTCCTGTGCCAAGAGTTTTCGCGGGGCATCGGATGGGGATATGATTGCCTTTGATGCCGATAAAGCCGGGCTGAAATTCAAAGCCGATTGCGAAGGCGTAACCCGCACCATGCAGATTCAACTGCAAAGGGGAAAAAGAAAGGAAATCTATATCGGTGCCGATAAGATATCCCGTTCATCCGAACTGATCGGCGGATTTGTGACGGTTCTGTTTGAGCCGGATCATTTGGGTTTTATCAGCGGTTCTCCCGAACGCCGAAGAAGAATGATAAATATTTCTCTTTGTCAGTGTTCAAAAATCTATACGGCAACCCTTTCTCAATATAATAAAATTCTCAATTCCCGTGCCGCGCTTTTAAAAGGCGGATATTCTTCTACGGCAGAACAAACCTTGGAAGTATGGGACGAGGGCTTGTGCCGTCGGGCCGCCCGTATTATATTGGAGCGGGGCCGATACATAGAAGAATTAACCCAAGCGGCCAACATCATTATGCAGGATATTTCTTCGGGTAAAGAAACGCTATCCATTCAATATAAAAATGCCTATTATAAAAATGGTATAAAAGAAGAAGAAATATACCAAAAGTTATATCAGGCTATCAAACAATCCCGTAAAAAAGATTGGGAAACGGGCGTGACGGAGATCGGCCCTCATCGGGATGATGTGGATATTCTGATAGGAGGAGTACAAGCCAAGCGCTTTGCTTCCACCGGACAAAAACGGTCGGCGGTAATTGCTATGAAATTGGCCGAATGTGAGGTACTGAAAAAAAGACTCGGGGTAAAACCCGTATTCTTACTGGATGATGTGCTAAGTGAACTGGATGAAGGAAGAAAAGAGTTTATAATGGGACACATTCGGGACTATCAGGTGATTATTACCGACTGCGGCCGACAGACCCGACCCGAAGGGGCGGCCATCCTGCGGGTGACAGACGGACAAACGGAGTATATCTGATGTTTTTACATTTGGGCGAGGATTATCTGATCAATGAAAACGACATCATCGGAATATTTGATCTGGATACCTCATCGGTTGGAAAATCTACAAGAAAATATTTAAATAAGGCAGAAAAGGAAAATCGGTTGATCACCGTTTCCGATACCCTGCCCCGATCCTTTGTTGTCTGTTCGGGATTTTACGGAGAGAGAACATTTCTATCAAATTTAAGTGCGGCCACTCTGAAAAAGAGAATTGCCACACTCAAGTAAGGAAGGACATATTATGGCTGACAACGAGAATAAACAGAATTACGGTGCGGAACAAATTCAGGTCTTAGAAGGTCTGGAAGCCGTCCGTAAGCGTCCGGGTATGTATATCGGTACCACCAGTGTGCGTGGATTACACCATCTGGTCTACGAGATCGTAGATAATGCCATTGACGAGGCCCTGGCCGGCTACTGCACGCATATCAAGGTCACCATTCAAGAGGGAGATATCATCTCGGTCGAAGATAACGGTCGAGGCATTCCCGTAGATGTGGAAAAACACACCGGACTTTCGGCTTTGGAAGTTGTGTATACCAAACTGCACGCCGGCGGTAAATTCGGCGGCGGCGGATACAAGGTATCGGGCGGTCTGCACGGAGTTGGTGCCAGTGTTGTCAACGCCCTGTCCGAATGGGTTCGGGTAGAGGTGTGCCGTGGCGGTCATCGCCATATGCAGTCCTTTAAGCGTGGTGTGCCCGATGGTCCTGTTACTATCATCGGCGAGTCGGGCGGTACCGGCACGAAGGTAACCTTTAAGGCCGATCCGGAAATCTTTACCGAAACCACCGTTTATGATTATGAAATCTTACTGACCCGTCTGCGTGAACAAGCCTTCCTCAATGCCGGTGTTCATATTATTCTTACCGATGAGAGAGAGGGCAAAGAACAAACAACCGAACTGTTCGACGAGAGCGGTATCAAAGGCTTCGTTGAATATCTCAATAAGAAAAAGGGTGTCACCGCCCTGCATGATACCATCTATTTCAAGGTGGTTAAAGATGACTGCGAGGCCGAAGTGGCCATGCAGTACAACGATTCCTATAACGAATTGTTGCTCTCTTTTGCCAATGATATCAATACCACCGAAGGCGGTATGCACGAAACGGGATTTAAGACGGCTCTTACCCGTGTATTTAACGACTATTCCCGTCGCAGAGGGTTCTTAAAAGAAAAGGATAAGAATATGTCGGGCGAGGACACCCGAGAAGGGTTGACCGCCATCGTTTCGGTAAAACTCACCGAAGCTCAGTTTGAGGGACAGACCAAGACCAAACTCGGCAACTCCATCATGCGTACCATGGTGGACGAACTGGTTTCTACAAAGTTGGCCGATTTTCTTGAGGAAAATCCTCAGATTGCCCGTGCCATTGTGGATAAAATTTTGCAGGCCCAGCGAGCCAGAGAAGCGGCCAGAAAAGCCAGAGAGGCCACCCGTAAAGGTCCTCTGGAGAGTATGGCACTTCCCGGTAAGTTGGCCGACTGTCAGGAAAAAGATCCGATGAAATCGGAACTGTTTATCGTCGAGGGTGATTCGGCCGGCGGCTCGGCCAAGGAAGGCCGCGACCGTAAGAATCAAGCCATTCTCTCCATGTGGGGTAAAATGCTCAATGTGGAAAAGGCTCGTTTGGATAAGATCTATAATAACGATAAACTGTGGCCGTTGGTTCAGGCCATCGGTACCGGTATCGGAGAAGATTTCAATATTGAAAAGTTGCGCTACGGCAAGATCATTATCATGGCCGATGCCGACGTTGACGGTGCACACATTCGTACCCTGCTTTTGACCTTCTTCTTCCGTTTTATGCGCCCTCTCATTGAGCGAGGACATATCTTTCTGGCACAGCCGCCCTTATATAAAATATTCAAAGGAAAAAACGCTCGCTATGCCTATAACGAAGCCGAGCGGGAAGCGGCCCTCAACGAAATCGGCCGTGATGCTACCGTTCAGCGCTATAAAGGTCTTGGTGAAATGAACCCCGAGCAGTTGGGAGATACCACCATGAAACCCGAAACCAGAACGCTGCTTCAGGTGGAGATCGAAGATGCGGTGCGTGCCGATGAGATCTTTACCATTTTGATGGGCGATCAGGTAGAACCCCGCCGTCAGTTTATTGAACAGAATGCACAATATGTGCGTAATCTTGACGTATAAGGAGGAGAGATGACAATGGAATTTGATGTTGTAGAACATGGCAAGATCTCTCCGATTGAGATCGTCAAAGAAATGAAGGCGGCTTATATCGACTATTCGATGTCGGTCATCGTCGCCCGTGCCCTTCCCGATGTGCGCGACGGCTTAAAGCCAGTTCACCGCCGCATCCTTTATACCATGCACGAGGCCGGCTTGGCACCCAACCAGCCCTATCGTAAAAGCGCTACCACCGTCGGTGACGTGTTAGGTAAATATCACCCGCACGGTGACGCTTCGGTTTACGACGCTATGGTACGTCTGGCTCAGAGTTTCTCCCTGCGCTATCCCTTGGTAGACGGTCAGGGTAACTTCGGTTCGGTTGACGGCGACCCCCCTGCCGCTTACCGTTATACCGAAGCCCGTATGGCTAAGATTGCCACCGAAATGCTCACCGATATCGATAAGGATACGGTGGACTATCAGCCCAACTTTGATGAGCGACATCCCGAACCGACCGTTCTGCCCACTCGTATTCCCAACCTGCTGGCCAACGGTTCGATGGGTATTGCCGTCGGTATGGCCACCAACATCCCCTCACACAACTTGCGTGAGTTGATCGATGCCGTTGTGGCTATCATTGACAACAAGGATCTGTCTTTTGATGAATTATTACAGATTGTTAAAGGTCCTGACTTTCCTACAGGTGGTATAATTCAAGGCTTCTCGGGTATCCGTTCGGCCTATTATACCGGTCGCGGCAAGATCACGGTACGGGCCAAGGCCGAGATTGAGGAGATGAAGGGTGATCGATATCGCATTGTGGTAACCGAGATTCCCTACATGGTCAACAAGGCCGAACTGATCAAGACCATTGCCGAGTATGTTAAGGATAAGAAGATTGAGGGCATTTCCGATCTGCGTGACGAGTCCGACCGTAACGGTATGTCGATCGTTATTGAACTCAAGCGGGATGCCAATCCGCAGGTTGTGCTTAATAACCTGTACCGCTATACCCGTTTACAGGACAACTTCTCGGTCAATATGTTGGCGCTCAAGGATGGAATTCCTAAGACGATGACTCTGCGTGAGATGCTCGATTGCTATATCGATCATCAGCGCAACATCACGGTACGACGCCTCAACTTCGAGAAGAAGAAGTTGCAAGAGCGTGCCCATATTTTAGAGGGTCTTAAGATTGCCTGTGACCATATTGACGAGGTCATCAAGATCATCCGTTCTTCGGCCAATATTCCCGAGTCCAAGACCCGCTTGATGGAGCGGTTTGAGCTGGACGATCTGCAGGCTACCGCCATTGTGCAGATGCAGTTAGGTAAACTGTCCGGTTTGGAAATTGAAAAACTGGAGGGTGAACTTAACCAGATCCATGCCCGCATTGAGGAGATTACCGTCATTCTGGCGGATGATACCAAGGTCATGGCTATTGTCAAAGAAGAGCAGATGGCGATGCGTGCCAAGTACGGCGATGAGCGCCGCACGGCTATTGACCCGATTGCCGGCGAACTGGATGTGGAAGACCTGATTCCCGAGGAAAATTGTGTCTTCACCATGACGCATAACGGATACATCAAACGTGTCACCGCCGATACCTACCGTGCGCAGAAGCGCGGCGGGCGTGGCGTGACCGGCATGACCACCCGTGAGGAGGACTATGTTGAGAAGTTGATCGTGGGCGGCACCCATGATTACATCTTCTTCTTCACCACCCGTGGCCGTGTCTTCCGCATTAAGGGTTATGAGATTCCCGAGGGCAGCCGCCAGTCCAAGGGTATGAATATTGTCAATCTGCTTCAGTTGGATGCTGAGGAAAAGGTGAGTGCCATTATCCGCGGCACCGAACACGACGGCAACGGCTTCTTAACCATGTGTACCCGTCGCGGTATTATCAAGAGAACGGCCATCAGCGAGTACAGCAATGTCCGTAAGGGCGGTTTGCGTGCTATTGCGCTGGACGAAGGCGACGATTTGGTCAGCGTGCAGTTGACGCATGGTAACGACACCCTCTTTATCGGTACCCGTGAGGGTATGTCCATCCGCTTTGACGAGAACGATGCCCGTCCGATGGGCCGTGTCACCATGGGTGTGCGCGGTATCCGTCTGCAGGGTGACGACGTGGTTGTCGGTATGGAACTGGCCGGCGAAAATAAGACCTTGCTCACAGTAACCGAGAAGGGTTACGGTAAGCGTTCCAACCCCGATGAATATAAGATCCAAACTCGTGGCGGTAAGGGTATCCACAACTATAAACTCTCCGATAAGACCGGAAAGGTTGTTGGCATCCGCACCGTAAGCGAGGAGGAAGACCTGATGCTCATTTCTTCCGACGGTATTATCATTCGTATGGCGGCTCAGGACGTTAGCCTCATCGGCCGTGCCACACAGGGCGTGCGCTTGATGAAACTGGCCGATACGGTCAAGATCGTCAATCTGGCCACCACCGAAAAAGAGGAAGAAACCTCCACAGAAGAGGTCACCGAATAACCCATAAAGAGCCGAGAAACCTCGGCTCTTTTCTTTTTCGACAAAGGGTGACAGAGACTGACAAACAAAAGGAAAATTTTGCAAAAAATAATAATTAATTACATATTTAGTATTGCCGAATGGAAAAAAATGGTATATAATGTCAACATCAAACGAAAGGGGAGAACACCAAATGGAACCACTCAATTACAAGGAAGCGTACTATCATTTATTTAATGGAATCAGTGATGTCTGTGCTTCGTTATCTTTGCCGAATATACGTATGCAGGCGATGCAGATTCGTCGGCAATTAGAGCAATTGCAATGTGCGGGAGAGGAAATATGCACAGGACCGGCTCCGGTGATCTCACTTTTTCCTGAAAAAGAATAATAGTCTGCCTCGAACTCTTGCACAGTTCGGGGCTTTTGTTATATAATAGATTAAATATAGGCGAAAGGTGATGAAAAATGGAAACCATCGTAGCGTTGATGACACCGCCGGGTCGATCGGCCACGGCCATGTTGCGCCTATCGGGCGATCGGGCAAAAGAAATTGCCGAGAAGATATTTACCGGACGATTGCAGGATCGGCGGGCGGTATTGGGTTATGTGGTCAATGAACGGGGAGAGAAACTCGACCATTCTTTAGTCACCTATTTCGCAGGGCCGGCTTCCTATACCGGCGAGGATGTGGCGGAGATCTCTCTGCACGGCTCGCCCGTGTTGGCGCAGGAGGTCTGTCGGTTATGTTTGGTGCATGGTGCTCGCATAGCAGGGCGGGGCGAATTTACCCGTCGGGCATTCTTAGCGGGCAAGCTGGATATGACGGCGGCCGAGGGGGTTATGGAATTGATCGATTCCCGTTCGCCTGCCGAGATGCGTGCGGCGGCTGCTCATTTGTGCGGCACGGTCTATCAGGAAATGCGGCAGGTACGGGAGAGTCTGCTTTCCATTACTGCGCGGTTGTATGCCTATGTTGATTATCCCGATGATGATATCGGGGACTATCCGATTGAGGAATTGTTAGCGGATCTCAAACAGGCCGAAAAGCAGGCGCAGGAATTGTTGCGCCGCGCCAAAACGGGTCAGCAGGTGCGGGACGGTGCTGATGTCTGCTTGTGCGGTGCGGTCAATGCCGGTAAATCGTCATTGATGAATCGGCTCTCACAGGTCGACCGCTCGATCGTTACCGATATTCCCGGTACCACCCGCGATGTGGTTACTCACTCGATTGTGCTTGACGACCTTCGTATTAATCTGCTCGATACGGCAGGTCTTCGTGATACGGATGATCCGGTTGAGCGTATCGGTGTGGAAAAGAGCCGCAAGGCGGTCGAGCAGGCGGCAGTCATCCTCTGTCTGTTCGATGCTTCCCGAGAGCTTTCTCAGGAAGATATGGAACTGATCGCTTCGGTCGATAAGACACGGGCCGTAGCGGTAATCAACAAAACCGATCTGGAAGAAAAGATAAACAAAGAGTATATTCAAGACAACTTTAAACATTTTGTCGAAATTTCTGCCAAAACAGGGCAGGGAATGGCGCAATTAAAGAGCAAAATCAAGGAAATGGCCTTTGGCGGAGCGGTGATTGACGAGGGGTTAATCTTCTCCTTGCGGCAGACCGATTGTATTCGTCAGATGGAACAAGCCATTGCCGAGGCACGGCAGGCGGCGGAAATGGGAGTGACCTATGATGCTGTTGGAGTGCTGATCGACGGGGCGGTGGCGGCGGCAGGAGAGATGACCGGCGAGTCGCTGACCGAAGATACCGTACACGCCATCTTTGACCGATTTTGTGTAGGGAAGTAAGAAAGGAAAGTTATGCAACTTTACGAGGCAGGACAATTTGATATTGCCGTCATCGGCGCCGGACACGCCGGCATCGAGGCGGGTGTGGCGGCGGCACGGTTGGGGAAGAAGACGATTGTCTTTACTATCAATCTGGACGCCGTAGGCAATATGCCTTGCAACCCGTCCATCGGCGGCACGGCAAAGGGACATCTGGTGCGAGAGATTGATGCGCTGGGTGGCGTGATGGGCAAGGTGGCAGACGAGTGCTTTATCCAATCCCGTATGCTTAATCGGGGCAAGGGTCCTGCCGTCTATTCCTTGCGTGCGCAGATCGACCGCTCGGCCTATCGCCTACGTATGAAAGAGATGCTGGAAACCACACCCAATCTGACCTTGCGACAGGGCGAGGTGGTGGATATCGAGGTGCAGGACGGTAAGGTCTGTGCCGTGATCACCCGCACCGGCGGACGGTACGCTGTGAAAGCCGCCATACTTGCCACCGGCACCTTTCTGGATGCCCGTATCATTATCGGCGAAACGGTCATCGCTTCGGGCCCCGATGGAATGCAACCTGCTGTGGGATTGGAACAGAAACTCAAGGAACTCGGCGTTTCCATGCGCCGATTTAAGACGGGCACCCCCTCACGGGTGCACGCCGACAGTATTGACTATTCGCAACTGGAAGCCCAACCGGGTGATGAACCGCCCGAATCCTTCTCCTTTGACAATGAGGATACCGATTTTGGTTGCAATAAGGTCTTGTGCCATCTGGCCTATACCAACGAAACGACCCATCAGGTCATTTTGGATAATCTTCACCTGTCCCCGCTTTTCTCGGGCGTTATCGAAGGAGTAGGCCCTCGCTACTGCCCCAGTATTGAGGATAAGGTCAACCGTTTTCGGGACAAGTCTCGCCATCCCCTCTTTATCGAGCCGATGGGCGAGAATACCAAAGAGGTCTATCTGCAGGGTATGTCCTCCTCCCTCCCCGAATGGGTGCAGCTGAAATTCCTCCGCACCATTAAGGGCTTGGAACAGGTCGAGGTCATGCGCAGTGCCTATGCCATCGAGTACGATTGTGTTGATCCGCTAGAATTATTCTCCAGTTTGGAATTTAGAAAGATTGAGGGCTTGTATGGTGCCGGTCAGTTTAACGGCTCATCGGGTTATGAAGAAGCGGCGGCACAGGGCTTGATGGCCGGTATCAATGCCGTAAGGAAGATGGACGGGAAAGAGCCGATCGTGTTGGATCGTGGCAGTTCTTATATCGGAACGCTGATTGATGACCTGGTAACAAAGGGAACCAACGAGCCCTACCGTATGATGACCTCTCGCAGTGAGTACCGTTTGATTTTACGGCAGGACAATGCCGATGCCCGCCTCATGCCGCTGGGTCATGAGATTGGTCTGGTGGACGAAGATCGTTTTGCTGTTTTTGAACATAAACAATATTTGATGATGCAGGAAATTGAGCGGTTACGCCGTACCACGGCGGCGCCGAGTGAGGCGGGTAACGCCATGCTGGAGGCCAAGGGAAGCACTCCCTTACAAACCGGCATCAAGTTGGCCGAACTGCTCAAACGCCCGCAGGTGTGCTATGAAGACCTGGCGGTATTGGATGAAGATCGTCCGTCTTTGCCTCGCAGTATTATTGAGCGGGTGCAGACCGAACTTAAATATGAGGGATATATCAAACGGCAGTTAGCGCAGATCAAAGAGTTTCGGCGCATGGAAGCCATGGTATTACCCAAAGATATGGATTATATGGCGTTGGAGGGCTTGCGCATGGAAGCCCGTCAAAAACTCAGCGCGGTGCGGCCGGACAACCTCGGTCAGGCTTCCCGCATCAGCGGCGTCAGCCCCGCCGATATTTCGGTGTTGATTATTGAGCTGTCGAGCCGCAAAAAGGAGAAAACGCATGACGATAACGCAACTGTGTGCTAAGCAGGGATTGGAACTCGGGCAGGAGAAACAGAATCAATTTGATGGCTATACCGATTTTCTGCTAAGTGAAAACGAGAAATATAACCTAACCGCCGTTCGGGATCGGGAGGGTGTGATCGGTCGTCACCTGTTTGATTCGTTAGCTCCCATCTTCTTGGATGAATTCCCGCAAGAACCTAAATCCATCATTGATGTTGGCACGGGTGGCGGATTACCGGGCATCCCTTTAGCGATTGCCGCTCCGCAACATCGGTACACCTTATTGGATAGCACCGAGAAAAAGTGCGCCTTCCTGCGAGCTTTCTTATCTCAGGTCAATCTGCCGGTGCAGGTAGAATGGGGACGTGCCGAGGAACTGGGACAAGGTGAATTCCGAGAGAACTTTGATGTAGCGGTCAGCCGAGCCGTGGCATCGTTACCCGCCTTATGCGAACTGGTCTTGCCGATGATTAAGGTCGGCGGTCGATTCCTGGCCTACAAAGGCGAAAAGGGACGGGAAGAACTGGACGCCGCCCGTCATGGCATAGAAGTGCTGGGCGGTCGAGTGATTAAGGTGCTGGATGCGCCCACTTCCGATGGAAGTGCCGCCTGCCTTATTATAATAGAAAAAGAAAAACAAACCCCCAAACCATATCCCCGCAAATGGGGTCAAATCAAAAAGAAGCCATTATGATTGGCTTCTTTTTTAATTGTTCCACGTGGAACATTATTTGGCTTTGGGTATGGAGA
>JAZQVM010000029.1:0-2635 GCA_045631845.1 Eubacteriales bacterium
CATACCACTTTGCTTCAGGCATTCGTGATACCTCTCTTACGCAATGATAAGTTCAAGCAGTTTGGTCAACCCCAAATCGACAACACCGAGGACTGCCGCAATTACAACCATGGAAACGATAACCTTGATCGAATTGTTCAGCACGGTTTTACCGCTGGGCCAAGTGATCTTCTTCAGGTCACTCCAGAACTGTTTGAAAACGACCGAAAGCTTCTTACGAGGCTTCTTTGCCTTGACTGGCTGTTCGTTCTTAGTAGCCATCTTCACAAATCCCCCTTACTTGCTTTCCCGATGAAGGGTGTGTTTGTGACAGAAACGGCAATACTTGTTCATTTCAAGCCTGTCGGGACTGTTCTTCTTGTTCTTGACTGTGTCATAATTACGCTGTTTGCATTCCGTGCAAGCTAATGTGATTTTAACACGCATTCTTCGGCACCTCCTATTATTTTGCCTCCCTGTGTCAGGAAAAAAGCGCACAAAAAAAAAGACCCTGACAATTAGGTGATCGTAGTATATCACAACGATCACCCAAATGCAAGTCTTTTTTTAATTTTTTTTAGTTGTGCAATTCGAAGCGGTCATGGATGGCGCGCATAGCCTTTTCGCCATCCTCGGCATCGATCAACACCGAGATCTTAATCTCGCTGGTGGAGATCATGTGAATATTGATATGGGCATCATACAGAGCCTCGAATACCTTAGCGGCCACACCGGGGTTGGAAGCCATACCACTACCGACCACAGACACTTTAACGATCTTCTCGTCGGTTTCAATATTCTTAAAGCCGATATAAGCCTGATTGGCTTTCAGCACTTCGATAGCCTTAGGCAGGTTCTCCTTGGTTGTGGTAAAGGAGATGTCCTTCGACTCGTCACGGCCAATGGACTGGAGAATGATATCGACATTGATCTTCTCCTTGGCCAACAGCGAGAATACCTTAAACGCGTTGCCGGGGGCATCCTCAATTTCAGTCAGAGCGATACGGGCTACATCCTTATCTCTTGCTACTCCGGTAATTAACAGTTTTTCCACCTTAGAATCCTCCTTGATCTTGGTGCCGGGCACACGGTTCATGCTCGAGCACACTTCCATATTTACATGATATTTTTTAGCCAATTCTACGCTGCGGTTATGCAGAACCTGTGCACCGAGGGTGGCCAGTTCCAACATTTCATCATACGTAATCTCATCCAATTTCTTAGCGTTGGGAACCAGACGGGGGTCAGCATCATAGACGCCGTCCACATCGGTATAGATTTGACACAGATCGGCATGCAGGGATGCGGCCAGTGCAACTGCGGTGGTATCCGAACCGCCACGACCGAGGGTGGTAATATCCTCATAGCGGTTAATACCCTGGAAGCCGGCTACAATAATAATATTATTCTTATCCAGCTCCATTTCCAGTCGTTCGGTGTCGACACGCTTAATTTTGGCGTTGCCGTAATGAGTGGTAGACTCGATGCCGACCTGCCAGCCGGTCAGGGACACGACGGGGCAACCGATCTTTTCGATGGCCATGGCAAGTAAGGACATACTGATCTGTTCGCCGCTGCTGAGCAAGACATCCATTTCTCTTTTGGACGGGTTCTCATTGATCTGCGCGGCCATTTCAATCAGATCATCGGTGGTATCGCCTTGTGCCGAAACGACGACGATGACCTTATTACCGGCCTTATAGGTATCGGTAACGATCTCGGCGACATTTCTGACTCGTTCGGGGTTGGCTACCGAGGAACCGCCGAACTTTTGTACGATCAAACTCATGTTTTTATCTCCTTATTTCTTATATTACAACATACGTACGGCCGACTCGACCGTTTTGCCCGAGAAGGCGGCGTCAAATTCCGCCTCATTCATCGGCTCAGTCACCCGATGTTCGGCCTCGCCTGCCACACGAACCAAACGGCAGAAGCGCTCCTCTTCCCAGTTGCGGACGATGTTTTCCGCACAGTCGGCCCATTTCATCATATTCTCACCACCACGGTGTTTGACACAATCGATGATATCGGCGACAACGGCGCTGGCAGTGGGCAGTTTTCCGGCGCCTCGGCCGACAAACGTCACCTCATCCACCGCATTACCTTTGACGACGATGCCGTTAAAGACATCCTCGACGCCGGCCAGCAGATGGCTACGGGATATAGCGAAGGGAGCAACCATGGCAAAGACGGTGCCGTCCTCATACTTGCGGGTAATGCCGAGCAATTTAATCACACGGTCTTCCTTAGCGGCCATTTCCACATCGGCGGCCGTCAGTTTACTGATACCCTCGGCATGGACATACTCCGGATAGACGTGGCGACCGAAGGCCAGCGAGGACAGAATACAGATCTTACGGCAGGCATCGATACCTTCAACATCGGCGGTGGGGTCAGCCTCAGCATAGCCGAGTTCCTGCGCCGAGCGCAACGCCACATCGAAAGGCTGCTGTTCGTGGAACATACGGGTCAAAATATAATTGGTGGTACCGTTCAGGATACCGGTTACCCGCTCAATCTCATTGGCGGCCATGCACTGGGCCATGGGGCGGATAATGGGGATGCCGCCGCCGACACTGGCTTCAAACAGGAACAGGACGCCGTGCTCTTTGGCTGTTTGCAACAGTTGGGCACCCTTGGCGGCCACCAGTTC
>JAZQVM010000030.1:0-29333 GCA_045631845.1 Eubacteriales bacterium
CCATTCTCTTTATACGGCCACAGGCAAGATGTTAGACGATTTTTATGCTTGTTTGTTTGATTTTTTACGGTAAATACCGGCACGGTAGTTTTCAAGAATCAAACGAACCAAAGCACAAGCCACCCAAAAGATTCGTACGGATAATTGGATATCTAAACTTGCCGTGGGATTAGTCCGACCAAAATCACAAGATACCTCAACATCCATGGCATCCTTATCCATTTTTATATTGGTATCGATAAATCCGGCTATCGAATAGACGGCGGTGCTGATGCTGCCATATTCGATTGCGGCCATGGCCGCATCTTCATGGCCAACCGTGATGTGGGCATGCAGACGGGAAAGACGGCATTTGCTTAACAGGCGCACGACCCGCTTAAGAAGACGGCGGATCAAGGCCAAAATACGATGCAACACAGAGCCCCAGTTATTGACCTTTGCGGCAATACGAATCTTATCCCAATCGGAATACTGCTCCAATCCCAAAAGTTTCATTGCCAGTCTTACAACTATATGATTCGGATCGGGCTTTTTGCCGAAAACAAAGAACAGGATCTTATAATATGTTTTTACCTTACCCTGCGGATCGGTAAAAATCTTAACGGTAACAGGAAGGACCATCAATATCCCGATGATCCCGACAAGAACCGCTAAAAAGATTCCTAATATTTTCAAGACGATCAATGGGCACACCTGCCTTTCTATCCACATTATACCCTATTAGTTTACCACATACTCCCATTAAATTCAATATCTTACCGTTGTCCTCTTGCATTTTTCCTATAAATACAGTACAATAAAGGATAGACAGAAAATGAGGGAATGCTAAATGAATTATCCATATCAAACACCGCCGCCTGAACCGACACCCAGCCCTACGAAAACGTTGGTTTTCGGCATACTGGGACTGGTTTTTTCCTGCTCCTTCTTCATGGCACTGGGCGGCATTATTTTTTCGGCGCTTTGCTTAAGCCGTTCCAATGAATATTATCGAATTACAGGACAGATCACGGGGAAAATCAAAGTCGCCCGTATCCTTAGCCGAGTGGGCTTGATTCTGGGAATTGTAATGGTGGCACTATTTTTGCTTTTCATTCTCTCTCAGTTTATCACATATTTCAGCATTACCCGCCTATAAAAATCAGGACTCCGGATAATTTCCCGGAGTCCTGTTTTATTTTACGGATAATTTCCCAGATCACCACATATAGTATGGATATAACAAGATTGGGGGAATTTTATGAATCCGTTTGTGCATAAGCCAACACCCGTATTTTCATCCATACAGAATTTTGAACAGATCTATCCGCAAAGTTATAACAAAAATGAGGTAGATCCTTACACTAAGACACGCATCATCTTAATGAACGGCACCGAATTTGAGTCCAACTGGTTCTCTCACAATTTCGCCAGACACGTGACAGATAACAATCTGCGCCGTGAACTGGCCTTGACTCGCTATGTTGAGAAACAACAGCAGCTGAAAATTTCTCTCCTGAAACCCTGCAACGAGAGTCCTTTGGAGCATACCATCGGATATGAGCAGTTGGCCGTTGATCTTACCGCCGAACTGGCCAGACGGGAAAAGGATTGCGACGTCAAGAAGGCTCTGGATTTTGCCCTGCTGGAAGATTTTGACCACTTGTATCGCTATGCCGATCTCTTAGAGATGGAGCAAGGCATCCGTGCTGAGAAACTGGTCGGCCGCTACACCGAGATCATGCCCGGCCGTCCCACCATTGCCCATCATCGCTGCCCGTTAGATAATGTCAAGCGCAACATCAATTCCCGCACTGCCGACAAGCAGACAGTGCTCAATACCCTCATCATCACCGCCGCCGAGCAACAGACGATGAACTATTACATGAACATCACCAATCTGGCCACCAACGATCTGGCTCGCAAGCTTTATCAAGAGATTGCCTTGGTGGAGGAGGAGCACGTGACCCAGTACGAATCGCTCATGGATTCGAGCGCTACATGGCTGGAAATGCTCTTGTGGCATGAGTACAACGAGTGCTATCTGTACTGGTCCTGCTTTATGACCGAGACCGACCGCTGTATTAAGGCGTTGTGGGAAGAGAATTTGGAGATTGAGATCGGCCATCTGCATAAGGCGGTAGAATTACTTCAGAAATACGATCACAAGGATTGGCAGGAGGTCATCCCCGACGGCAAGTTCCCTGAGCCGATCAGCCTGCATGAGAATATCGATTATGTACGTGATATTTTAGGGACTACGGTGCAGTTTACCGGTTGCCGAGAGGGTTATATCAAGTTGGAAGAACTGCCGGCTGATGCCGATTTCTTTGCCTTCCAGAAGCGCTTGATTCCTTGCGTGGACGTTGTACCCTCGCATCGGGTCATCAACACTCACATTCGTCGCTACGGACGGGATTATCGTTTTGAGGTTGCTCCCAATCCCATTCCCGCATTGCGTGACCGTTGTAATGACAATACCACCGTCGGTCGCGAGCCGTGCGCCGCACAGAGTACCGAGTTTAAATGTAATTGTTAAGAGAGAACGCAGACACGAAATGTGTCTGCTTTTTCTTTACGGATTGCAATTTTTGCATGGGGTGTAGCCTTGATCCTGCAAATCCTGCTTGGATTGATTGGTTGTCTTTTTGTTCTCCGGTTTTATGGAAGATACCTGCGAACAGGATGCCAAATGAATCTTCTTGGAGTTGATATTGAGTACATACTCAACGTCGGTCGCTATCGGTTCTTCTTGTGAACCAACCTCCCAACTATTGCCCGTTCGGTAATCGATCTCCACACCCGGTTGATTATTATAGGCGTAGACATGGAATTGTATGCCCTCTCCCCCATCTTCCACCGATTGCGCCTCCATAATGACACCGCTGGCCACTAAGTTATCCCCCTCAAAAACGGGAGTGACCCGATAGAAGACATGGTTCTTCGTTTCCTTGACATAGTCGGCAATCATATTCTCAAAGGGAAGCATTCCCTCTACATTCAAATATCGGGTACCGGTGATCAAATTTTGCTCGTTGGCGTTCTCGCCCGTTAACTGAAAGCCGATCAGGTGGCAACGGTTATACAGATATTTCCCATCAACATGGTCATATTTCACCGTTTGCCAACCACTGGGCTTGACCTGACCGATACTTCCCCGTTCCTCGGTGGGCATAATATCCACGCCGACACACGCCATTGCTACTCCGCACCGACCCAATTTATCCAATGGGGCATAGGTTTCATAGGATTGCGTTACCAGCTCCGATTCTTCAAAATCGGGGACATTATCCTGCAACGCCACAAAGGGCTCGCCCGAAAATGGCGGCACCGTTTGCTCGTTCATGGTCTGTGAAGCAAAACTGCTTGACGGGGTGGATGCACAGGCACTCAAGAGCAAAAGCAGACAAAGGCCGATGGCCGATAATTTTTTCATCGTTCATACACCTCCTCGGTAATGACAGGGTGAGAATTTCCCTCAAATTCCTCGGTGGCAACCAGCTGCCACTCCGAACCGAGTACAGGAAATTTACGATCGGACGGATAGCGACGATTCCAGCGATACAGCACAATTTGAGTAACCTTATCCATGTAAGGCATAATGTCTGTATCCTCAATAAAACAATAATCTTCGGCCTTAGCCTGATCCAGCAGGCAAGGATCAACACTGACGGATGCCCCCTCAAACAGTTTGGCCGAATAGGGGGTGACCCACAGCGTGGCATCGCCAATGTTTTCGAGGATGCGGCGGGTCAGCACCACATCCGAACTGAGGCGACGACGGTTAAAAAGGAGTCCGTTTTGATCATCAATGCAGGCAATTATCTTCATGTTTCGCTCATTCCATTTCCGTCAAAAATGTTTTGACCTGTTCCTATTAGACAGTATAGCATAACCGAGATATCTGCGCAAGCGTTCCTAACCGTTCCTCTCTCGTTTGCGGAAAGCCGAAGGACATTCGCCGTAATTCTTCTTAAAGGCATTGGAAAAATAATAGGTATTCTCATAGCCCGCCTGCATAGCAATTTCACCGATACTCAGCGCCGTGGTATTCAACAGTTCCTTGGCTTTCTCCATGCGAAGGCGGATAAGATAACAAATAATCCCAATCCCTGTTTCCTCCTTGAAGATACGTTTAATGCTCGAAAGCGAATAGGAAAACTGGCGGGAGATTTCTTCCAGCCGAACGGTATGGCCGTGATTTTCATTGAGGTAGGCCACGATCTGATCGGTCAGAGTTTGCCACTGCAGTACCTGTTCATACATCGAGATACGGCTTTTCTTCTCGGTGGCATCTGCATTGAGCAAGGAAATGATCTACGATAACAACAAGCAAGCCCGTGATAAAATCGTGGACGTGATCCGTTATGCCAATCCCGATGTGATTATCACCCACAATCCGGATGACTATATGCCCGACCACACAGCCGTTTCCCGATTGGTTTTTGATGCCAGTTTCACAGCCACTCTGCCCAATTATACCGACTATCCTCATGTATTCAGTTCCAAGGACGGCGCTCCCGCCAAGTTAGTACCCATTTACTATATGGATACCGTGGCCGGTGTCAATTTCATTCCGACCGAGTACGTGGATATCAGCGATACGATTGACCTGAAGATGGAGATGCTGGAGTGCCACGAAAGCCAGCTGGTATGGATGCGGGATCATGACAATATTGATTTTGCCGACATGATCAAGACCTGTGCCCGTTATCGCGGTTATCAGTGCGGGGCCGACTATGCCGAGGGCTTCCGTATGTGTCAGGTCTACCTCAAAGGCACAACCAAAAGACTTTTACCGTAAAAAAGAAAAGGAGAAATAACCATGAACTTTATGGACACCGTAGCCGGTTCCCTCTTGGAAAACTTCTATCCCAAGGGCTGGGACATGGCAAAAATCGATGCTTGCTGCGACAAGGGCGTGGCTCGCGAGAACTCTGGAACAAGGATTTTAACCCCATTGCCTGCGATAGTTTGGGCGATTTTGACACTCTGATGGGACACGAGATCGCCATGCAGATCAAGACCACCCGTGAAATGGGACAAAAACTGGCTATGATCCTGCCGGTCGGCCCGATGGGTATGTATCGCTGGGCCGCCTATTTCCTCAACGAGTGGAAGGTTTCCTGCGATCACGTGTATACCTTCAACATGGACGAGTGGGCCGATGCGCAGGGCAACACCCTGAGCAGCAGCGAGCCTGCCTCTTTTGAGTATTCCATGAAGAATGCCTTTTTCAACAAGATTGATCAGACCGTGCCGGAGAATCAGCGCAACTTTGCCACCAAGAATAATCTTCCCACCTATCCCGAGAAGATTGCCGCACTGAAGGCGGAAGGGGCAAAGCTGGTTCTGGTTTACGGCATTGGCAGAATGTGTCACATCGCATTCTGGGAGCCGCAGTTTGCTGAGGATTACAGCAGTGTGGATGAGTGGAAGAAAGCCCCCTATCGCATTGGCGCTAAGCTTCATCCGCTAACCATTGAGCAGAACGCCATCACCAGTTTCAAGAGCCGCACCACCCTCGTTCCCTGCACCGCCAACACCATTGGCCCGGCCTGTTCCTGCAGGCAGACTATGCCATCGGCGGCGCTGACGGCGCATTCAACCGCGGCATGGGCTGGCAGGGCATGAGTTTCCTCACCACCCTCCACTACGGTCCCGATCCGCACATCACTTCCACCTTTATTCCGACTCTCCCCGGCCGTCTGTTCTATCTGTCCGAGCTGGCCGGCCCCCTCGAGCCTGAATGCAACTAAGGTTTTTTACACAAGACAAGAATCCACCCGCTATACGGGTGGATTCTTTTTATTGCCTCAATCAAGTTTTATGCAAACGGGACTATCCTTGGTAAAGGGCACTTCGCCGTATAGAGCACGGACAAAGCCCACTACGCTGTCTTCTACCAAGGCTAAATTTTTGCAACCCATTTTTGTTCTCTGATACTTGAAATACCGATCCTTCGCCGTTCTGCTTTCTTTTCCCACTCATTTTTAGTTTCCTTTCTGAATTTGGAAACCAATTTAGAAACCAATTGCATCCATGAAGGCAAAAAGAAAAACCAGTAGAAACCTCAAATAGAAGGTATCTACTGGCATTTTTATCTCTCTTGTTCAAAAAAGAACTGGTCGGAAACCCTTGATTTTATTGGGTTTTGCCCAGTTTTTCTTTGCAAATTGATTATACCATAAAAAATGCAGAAAGCCATTTCTTTTTATATTATTTTTATCTATGCTAATTACGGACACAATTCTTTTCCCTCTTTGCTTTTTCAATTATATTTAAAACGCGCTACATGAGCAGATATTATCTGCGGCTCATCTTATCCGACAGGTCTCCATATACAGGAGTAGCCAAACCGAATCCACCTGACACAGTGAGTATTTGTCCGGTGGTATAGGCAGATTCGTCACTTGCAAAATAAACTACAGCTTCGGCAATTTCCTCGGGGGTGCCCATTCTTTTTAAAGGAATATGCCGCAAAAACAGTTCTCTAAATGCCTCTGTAAGATTCTTTTCAACTGCATCGGTAGCTGTCATGCCGGGAAGAACGGCGTTGCATCGAATATTATTCTTTGCTTCGTGCACCGCGATCAATTTGGTGAGATAATTGATAGCCGCTTTACTTGTTCCGTATGCCACCTGAGAAATGTCGGGGACAAGTCCACCTACAGAGGAGATATTAATGATGCTTCCTCCTCCTTGTTTGGACATGTATTTAACCGCTTCCTTGCTTCCCATAAAAACACTTCTGAGATTAATATTGACTGTATCAAAAAAAATATCGCTATCCGTAGCGCTAAAGTCAAGATCCTTGCCCGGATTCGATGTGCCGAAGTTATTAACAAGAACATCAATCCGTCCGTCACTTTTTATGACTTCTTCCACCATAGAAGCATACGATTCCGGCTTTCCGGCATCGTTATAAACGTATTTTACTGTATACCCCTGTGAAATAAGCTTATCTGCTTCTTCTTTGGCAAGGTCTAAATTTCTTCCCGCCATATAAACGCGGGCGCCTTCTTTTGCGCAAGCCTTAACAATAGCAAGACCGATACCTCTGGTAGACGCTGTAACCAAAACGACTTTATCCTTTAATCTCATATACTTACTCCTTTATTCTTTTTGTAAATTCTCGGCAATAAAAACACAATAAATATACCGATAGCCACACAAATGATTTCAATAAAACTGATAAGTTTGATGGAATTCACGGCGGCAACGGGTTCCGTTAAACCACTTTCGACATTTGCTGTAACACGATTGGTAAACAATGGTACAAACACAGCTACACCGAGAGGAGCCGCCAGATCCCTGAAAAGTCCGTATGTGCCCGTTCCCGAGCCAGCCATTTCGCTGGGCACACCCGATAGAACTACCTTCATAAAAATTGTAGCATTACCGCCCAATCCAAAGCCTAAAATACCAAGTGCAGCCGCCAGCAACACCACGGAGGAATCGGTGGTAAATAACAGCATAAGCGCACAACCGATACCCGTAAGAGTCAGTGAACCGGCGAGCACATATTTCGGCTCATATTTATCTGCAAGAGGTCCTATCAAAACAGAGCCCAAAGCCATTCCGATATACATAATGGAAATAGCGTATCCGGATATAACGGTGTTTTCCGGTTGCGTGTAGTTGACAAACACAATGATATTCGTCATATTCGCCTGCATAAGCCCTTGTGTCAAAAATAGCGCGAGCACCGAGAAAATGAACACCTTGCGTTTCATAAAATTCCATTGCAAAATCGGATTTTCCGCTCTTTTTTCAGCAAATAAAAGGCCGAAAAACGATAGAACTGCTGCTACTAAAATCAAAACAAACAAATTGGATGACCAACCAAAGTTTTGTCCGAAGGACGGCAGACAAAGAAGAATACCAAAAAATATCAAAACAAATAGCGCACCCAATTTATCAAAGCCTTTCAGGGTATTCTGTTTCGATGAAGAATTTATGGGGATTAAAAGGCATAACAAAAAGACAACGGCACAGATACCAACACACACCCACATCATAACGCGCCATCCGTAAAACTCAATCAGCAAGCCGCCGAGTGTCGGGCCGAAAATGACGGCGCAGCTTGATATAAGCATATAAAGTGAAAAACCCTTTGCTTGTTTTTCCGGTGGAAATTCCGTTACGATATAGGACATGACCACAGGCGCTATTGCGGCACTGCCAATGCCAACGATAAAACGCGCAAGCAACATAAAAAGGAGCGACGGCGCTACAGCAGTTAGAAGATTTCCAAGTAAAAAAACCGCAACACCTATAAGTAATGTGGTTCTTCGCCCGATGACATCTCCCAGTTTACCAAGTATGGGAGCACCGGTTGCTGTCGATATAGCCATTGCCAGTGCCGTCCAAGTCGTGTTGTTATAATCAAGATTTAAGTTTCTTACAAAGGCAGGACCGAGTACAGTAGTAAATCCGCCTATAATACCAACAAGAAAGGCTGCGAGAGCAAAAGGTACAAAACCAGACAAATAGTTTGCTCTATTATTTGTATTCAAAAAAATCACCTCGTTCTGTGGATAGTATAACCTGTTATGATGTATTTATTTGTTCATCTGCGGGCATACTTTGGATGAAGTAACAAATATCAATAAGGAGAATAACTATGTCAATCATTAACAAAGAGGTTTCCGATTTTAAAACCAATGCCTTTCACGCCGGAGAGTTCAAAACAGTTTCTAAGGAAGATATTCTCGGCAAATGGAGCGTTTTCTTTTTCTATCCTGCCGACTTTACCTTTGTTTGTCCCACAGAACTTGAAGATTTGGCAAACAAATACGAAGAATTCAGAAACATAGGCTGTGAGGTGTATTCCGTATCCACCGACACGCATTTTGTTCATAAAGCATGGCACGATGCTTCCGAGCGCATTAAAAAGATCACTTATCCTATGCTTGCTGATCCCACGCATGCGATCTCAAAGGATTTTGAGGTTCTCATTGAGTCTGACGGCTTGGCTGAGCGCGGCACCTTTATCATCAATCCCGAAGGCAAAATTGTAGGCTACGAGGTAACGGCGGGAAACGTCGGCAGAAACGCCGAGGAGCTTTTCCGCAAAGTACAGGCATGCCAATTCGTTCATGCGCACGGTGATCAGGTGTGCCCTGCCAACTGGAAGCCGGGTGCCGAGACGTTAAAACCCAGTCTTGACCTTGTGGGCCAGTTGTAATGGGGAGCACAAAAAACTATACCCCCGATAATTTATACGATGTGGTCGTAGTTGGCGGCGGCCCTGCGGGGCTCACTGCCGCGCTCTATCTGGCAAGGGCAAAATACCGCGTATTAGTCCTCGAAAAAGAGCAGTTCGGCGGACAGATCACCATCACAAACGAAGTGGTAAATTATCCAGGAATTGGAAAAGCAAGTGGCAAGACACTCACCGAAACGATGCGTCGTCAGGCGGAAGCCTTCGGAGCCGAGTGTCTGTTGGCAGAAGCCTCCAGCTTAGATATAGAGGGCGATGTAAAAACCGTTCATACCAACCGCGGTGATTATAACTGTTTCGGTATTTTAATTGCAACCGGTGCGCATCCGAGAATGATCGGTTTTAAGGGTGAAGAAGAGCACAAGGGACGTGGCGTGGCGTATTGCGCCACCTGCGACGGAGAATTTTTTACCGGAAAAGAGATCTTTGTTGTCGGCGGCGGTTATGCCGCCGCCGAGGAAAGCGTATTCTTAACGAAATTTGCCCGTCATGTAACCATTCTTATTCGCACTGATGATTTCACCTGTGCTGCAGCGGTAGCAGAGCCGGCTAAAAAACACGACAAAATCACCATCTTGAATAACACGATTGTGGAAGAAGTAGCGGGCGAAAACGGGCTTGATTATATCCGCTATAAAAACACAAAAACGGATGAGATTACCGAATACCGTGCAGACGCCGGCGACACCTTCGGCGTATTTGTGTTTGCCGGATATTCTCCCGATACGGCGCTGATTAAGGGCATTGCCGAGCTGAATGAGCAAGGCTATGTTATCACCGACTCGGCGCAAAAAACCAGCATGGATGGACTGTATGCCGCCGGTGACGTATGCATTAAACCGCTTAGGCAGGTCGTCACGGCAACCGGAGACGGCGCTTTGGCGGCTACGGAGCTTGAAAAATATGTGGCAACCATACAGAGAAAAACGGGCTTGCGACCAAAACCGCCCGTCGCCAAAGAGCCGGATGAATCCACTGTAAGCGAAGGCTCTCACACAACAGATAATTCAAGCGAAACCTTTACGGCTGAGATGAAAGAGCAGTTAAACGGCGTTTTCAGTAAGATGGAACACAATTTGCTACTCAAGCTTTTTCTTGATAACCGACCTATTTCTACAGAGTTAGAAAGTTTTATAACAAAACTTGCAGAACTATCGGACAAGCTCGCAGTGACGGTTGCCGAAAGAAACGACTCGAGCAACGGGGCGCCTTGTGTTCGGGTTTATCTTGAAAACGGCGAGGATACCGGTATTGCATTTCACGGTGTACCAGGCGGACACGAGTTCACATCCTTTATTCTTGGTCTTTACAACGCTTCCGGTCCCGGGCAAAAAATCGACAATCAGACCCACCAAGAAATTAGAGATATTAAGCATTCAGTGGATATGAAGGTATTGGTATCATTATCCTGTACAATGTGTCCCGATCTGGTCGTTGCCTGTCAACGCATCGCAACAGAAAATCCCAATATCCGTGCCGAAGCATACGATCTTCAGCATTTTGAAGAACTCAAAAACAAATACAATGTGATGAGCGTGCCTTGCCTGGTTATTAATGATGATACGGTTTCATTCGGTAAGAAAAATATAAATCAAATTATAGAGTTGATTAGTCACATTAAAAACATTTGATATTTAACTATTATACCGCTTGAAGAAGGAACTCATCCGGTTTCTGCACTCTCTTAATTTCGCAGACAAACTGAATTCTCAGTCAAAGGCACATTTCACTTTTGAAATGTGCCTTTGCAATGATTATACAAAATACATCCCAAGATTTCAGTATACAATTATTATGCCTACTCTTCTTCAGAAGAAAACAGAGACTCGACGATCTCTGCCCCACCTTTATAAAAATTCTTAAATTGAGATCTTCTGTCACCTGAATCGAATTCACAATTCGGTGAATGATTGCATCATCAAACTCGGTCATTACCGGCTTCATCTGTTTTGTGTAATTTTCGATTCGTTCAATTTCTTTCCTGGCTTTTTCATTACACTTTATTCTCCACTTTTGGGGCCCCTATGAAATAAGAAAAGCACCCATCCGGAGATAGGTGCTTGACAATTACTGTTTTGTGCTAACAGACGAATGTGTAACTACATCCTACCATCAGGTATTGCTTTAACCGCTTGGTATGTAGTAATACATACTTTTCTATATGTTTGTCTGTTCACAAAGCAATGATATTAAGTTTGGGTTATTTTTAACACAAAACTTTCCAAGTTTCAAGTATAAAAGTGTAATAATTTGTCCGTTTTGAAAATAGCGATTTTAAATATGCTAAAACACCTTTTTTATAGAAAAATATGCTGTTTTATCGATTTAAAACCTCCTATTGCTTTTTGAAAATTAACGGACACAGTATCAGTTACTATCCTTAACAACATTACAACGCACTGTAACACGGCTGCCGCCACCTATGGTGCAAGTATATAACGAAAGATCAAATCCGCTTGTAATCATTTCTTTTGTTGCATTTTTGGGCAGGGTTTCCAATATCACAACTTCGTAATAGTGCGCTGTTCCCCATACATCGGTAAACACAACAACATCACCCGCTTGTAATTCCGATAACCTGCCAAAATGTGCTTTATAATTATGAGCGGCGATCACAAAATCCTTTTCGTAATAAGATCCGTAATAATGACACGGCGCTTTCTTTAACTTTGCATAGCTCCAATCTGTAAAAACAGGCATTTCTAATTCTAAAACAGGAATCGAAAGAACGCCGATACACTCATAGCCATCTACTTTAACAGTAGACATCTTTGGCCTAGAATCATTTTGTTCGGTATTTTTCTCATCGATCACACTTTGAACATTTTCCAGCAAAGACTCGGT
Source organism: Eubacteriales bacterium (assembly GCA_045631845.1). GTDB lineage: Bacteria > Bacillota > Clostridia > Oscillospirales > UMGS1783 > CAKSHC01. The sequence goes on from JAZQVM010000030.1 coordinate 12,050, forward strand.
AACCTTTGCGGCATTTTCTGATTCCCAGCGGTTATACACCACAAAGCCAACAGAACACAGCAGGCAAACCACGCCAAGTAAAATGCAGATAGCACCTATCCATTTACGCATTTGTCTTCCTCTTTTTCTGCAAGAGCACAACCCCTGCCGCAATTAAAAGCATACCACTGGCTGCCAACACAGAAATCGGCCACATTAACTGACCTGTTTGTATTAAGGTTGAGGTATTTATAACTGTGAAAACGTAATCATTTTGCTTATAGGTCGCAGTAAAACCTTTTGGCACATCCACCTCTTTGATGCTGTAGGCATCACTTTCAGGCATATCGTTATAGGTTATCTGCCAATTGTTATCCTTGCTGAGCGTTGCCGTTTTAACAACGTTTCCGTCTTTAAGCAACTGAACTTTGACATTTTCCGTTGCCTCGGTGGATTCATCGGTATTCCACACCTTTTTTATGGTGATAGAAGTCAGTTTTGAAACCTCTGTTTTTGGGGAAGCGTTTACTTCGTACACATATCCCCCATTCTTTTCATTGGGGACTGTTACAAGGAAGGGTGTGCAAGGTGCAAAGCCTTCTACCGCATCCGTCTGCTTGACAAAATACAGTCCTAATGGAATCTCATCGCACAACGCCGTCCCATCAGCATTAGTTGTCATTTTAGTAGAAGGTACGCTATGCTGCGATACAAACGCACCAAGCTTTGTAGCAAGTGACGTATCATCGATTGCGGCGTCAAACTGTTTGAAATCTTCGGTGTAGTCATAAATCAAATTTCCGTCTGCATCCATTACAACAGTTGCAATATAATATACGCTAAGTTCTGCACCAACAATTGGTTCATTTTGTTTTTGCTCGATAAGTGTAACAGATATAGAACCAGTTTGAGTTGAGTCAAATTCTTCGGCAAAAACCGTATAAGAACAAGTTAAAAGCAGTAATATTGTTACGCAAAAGGTTATGATTTTACGGTGCACTTTTCGTACCTCCTTCCTCTTTTTTCTTTTGCTGTCCATTCTTGGGCGGCTCTCTATACTTCACAAGCAAGTGAATCAGCAACACCAGAAGCATCGGTGCGGCAACTGCAGGTGTTACCAGCAACGGCTCGATGCGGAATGCCTCGTTAGAAACGTAGATAACAGGCTTTTCTTTAATGGTTTCTATTCTAGTACCACGCACCAACAAACGATGGGTATTGATTCCATAAGGGGTGCAAGTAAACAAGGTGCAGTAGTCACCGCCTTCAATGATCTGCAGATCAGAAATATCCGTCGGTTCGATTACTTTTATAAGGTCGACCTGATAGGTCAGCACCTGATCCAATACAACGATTTGGAAAGTATCTCCAATTTCCATTCTATCAAGGTCAGTGAATAACTTAGCACTCGGAAGACCTCTGTGGGCAGACATAACGCTGTGGGTGTTTTCGCCGCCTACAGGCAAACTGCTTCCCTCTAAATGACCTACACCTCTGTTGAGCACATCGTCCGATGTGCCGTGGTAAATTGGAAGCTCAACGCCAATGCGGTCGATTTTAAGATAGCCGATCATATCATTATCGGTTATGCGCAGAGTATCGTAGTAACCAGGTACATTTTTATAATCCATCAACGGATAATTTGTTTCATATAACGCCTTGTTGTAAGCATGGGCACGTTCAAAAATAGCATTGTAGTCATTTTCATCAAGGTTATCCAAAACAGATTCATAATCAGTAATTGCACGGCTTTGAGTCTTGCTATTCCAGAAATCACTGAATGCAGGATATAACAGAATGCAGATACCTACCAAAAAACCAAGGATTAAAAAGATCACTGTTTTATGTTTTCTCATAGGCATCTCCTTTCTGTCATACTTTTAATGGGAGGAGAGAAGATTTTCTCTCCTCCCACTTAGTATCTTTTTGTAAGTTTAAGAATTAGTCAGTATAAACAGACATCTTCTTGTGGGTGATCAGGAACACAGCAAAGCCAATGGCAAGCAAAGTGCCGATCGTAATAAGCCAGAAGGTGCCCATACCACCGGTGGAAGGCAACACAACACCCTGGCTGTTATGAACAACAGTATGTGTCAGATCGTAGCGGTTCTCGGTATGGGTGCCATTTTCTTCCTGAATATCTGCAACATTGCCATCCTTATCAGCGAAGATACTGAAGGGGCGGATATCCTTACCGGCCTCCAACTCAACGGGCTTCGTCAGCGCATTATAGCCGCTGGGTGCCTTAACCTCTTTCAGGTAGTAGGTGCCGGCTTTCAGGCCAAGAATTGCTAACTTACCGTTAATTTGAGAAACAACAATGTTGTTCTGGGTAACGGGGTTGCCTTCAGCATCCTTCAGATAGTTAGTCAGAGTTTCTTCTGAGCAGAGGGCTCTGGTAGTCTCCTTGCCGGTGCCACTCACATCGTTTAGAGGTGTGTTCAGGCTATCCACAATGTAAACGCCGTCAATTTTTGTGGGGAGTAAATATACGGGGACGGTGCAATCTTTATCCTTGTAAATGCGGAACTCAGCGCCGGCCAGATTTACACTGGTAGCAATGTCGTCCTTCAGCAGGCCGATACCGTAAACATAGGTCACAACCTCTTCGGGAGTTGTATAGCCGGTTTCGTGCTCGCTGGTCCAGGAAGCGTAAGCTTTGTTGAAACGGTTGCCGTGAGTGGTGCTGCCAATGACAGCATCCGCTTCAATCACGGCATCGTAAGTAATCTCTACCTGAACGGGGGAAGAAAACTTGGAATCCGCACCCTCGTCAAACTTCAGGGAGTGCGAAACCACTTCGTTGTCAGTATTGGTAACATCTTCCAGTCTGTGACCTTCCAGCCAGGGAATGGTGATGCGGAACATATCTTCGCCCAGATGCACCAGGTACCACTGCGCATTGTCGCGAGTCTTCTCGCCTGCGGGGAGCTTATTCCAGCTGTCATCGTGATCGGAATTCTCGTTCAAATACTCCCAAGTGCCGTTGTTCATATCGGCCTGATCCAGATAGTAACCTCTGGGAAGCTCTTTGCCACCGACGGTAACCTTGAAGCTGTCAAATTCTGCCCAGATAGCATCACCTTTTTCGTCGTGGATCTGATAGTACTTGATTTTCTTGTCGCCATCGTAGTTGGTAGCTTCAAAGGAGATCTTATAGGTGACCTTGTCGCCGATATTGGCGGAGTTGGATTCGCCCCAAGCGGTCGGGTTGCCGTCGTCGTCTTTGTCGGTCGCAATCAGCTTGTCAAAGTCGATGCCTGGCTTCTGGTTCTTATCGATCACGGAAACATCGGGGGTATTCGAGTTGATGGTCACGGTGGAGCCCAACGAGCTGGTGATCAGGTAGTAACCGTAGGGCATATCCTCAAACTTTACCTCATCAGAATTAGCCACCAGTGTTTTATCGGCATTGTAGCCGCTCTCTTTAACCAATTTGGTCAGGTAGTCGATTAAGTCGGAATCGTTGACGCCCTCTTTCTTGGTAACCGTGCCGGTGCTGTCATTGTACACGAAGAAGTCGTTGGTGTAGGTGTCGTCCTTAAAAATCTTGTCAAAATACTTGCTTCCGGCAGCAACGTAAGAAACGGCGGTTTTGCCGTTCGTGTCCGTGCTGATGGTTGCGCCAAAGATCTTGTATGCACTATACTCGCGTTCTTTGGTTGCGTTGGTGACGGTGATCGTACCGGTTTCCTCAGTTGCAAAAGCGGTGATACCCAAAGACAGCACCATTGCCATCACCAGAAGGATGGATAAAAATTTTTTCATAATGATTTTCCTTTCTAAAAATAATAATTGATTTTATTGGAATCAGTCAGGCGCACAAAATAGATTTTACGCCGTTTGCGGAGGACTAATGCTTTGACCTCCTTTCGTATCTGCGCCTCAAGCTGAATCCGTATACAAGCGGACCAAACACAAGCGTTAATCCGCATAGTATATAAATAGGTACTCCGATGCCTCCGGTAGCAGGAAGTTCTACATTAGCAGGATAATTGGTAATATCGATTAGACCGATCTCCTCAAAGGGAATACGGACAACCTCCACATCTATCATAAGCTTATTGCATTCAATGCAAGTATCGCCCGTATCACTGCAGAAACAGAACCAATACTTTGTGTCATCCAACTGATAGGCCGGTGGCGGTTTAATCTCCTGCAAATAGTAAAGAACATGTTCTTGCAAAACGATGCCTTCGATGATATTGGTCTGGAACATCAACTTGCCGTTAGCATCCGTTACGCCCGTAGTGATCAAGCCGCCTTGCGCATTGTAAAGGCCAAATGTTGCTCCCGGTAGCGGTTTGCTCGTTAGTGCGCAGGTCTTAAACATTTCGATGGTATAACTCTTGGCGGCAATGTTAATATCGGCATACACCTTTTCGACAGCGTTATCCGTAATGTCTTTGCCCCAAAGCGTAATATTTGCAGAGTTGCTATACTTCACACCGCCCGTTATCTGCTCCGGCATGATGAGTGTCGTATCATAATCAAGGATATACATAACCGGTTGCGGCTTTAGAATAACAATATCCAGCACGTGCACTTTTTTACCTGCAGAATCCGTTTGCTTTCCTGTGCCATCATAAGTAACGGTATAATCCACACCTTGCTGCAAGACACTTATGTGACCGTTTGCATTTTCAGTTGTGATAACAAGCGAACCGCTTATGTAAGCCAATGTATCCGTCATAGCATCGTGAATTGTTAATGGCGAATCGTTTGTTAGCACCAGTTTAGCTTCATTCACCGTAATCTTATAGTGGGCGGTATAGCCGTTAAAATCATGGGTTAGTTGCTTTTCAAACAGATTTGGAATGGTGACCGTCGCGTCATCATAGGAAACCCGAACGGAGTTACTACCATCGGGCATATAGTACAATTGCGCATGGTTGTTTACTTGATAGTCAAGAGAACCATATTCTTTAATTAAAGATAGATCCTCGGTTTTGTAAACGAAGGTAAATGTCATATTCTGGGTCTCTGTCCAACATTGGCAAAAACCATTGGCAGCCCATTCACCATTATCCTTCTGGAACCAGTAGTCTCCACAGCCTGTCCAGTGGCAGGTTTCCGGGGTACATTGGCAGCGGCAGAGGAGATTTATCGTTCGGTTGTAGCTAACACCATTTTCTGTTGCTGTCCAGGCATTGTCCCAGGCGAACATATCCTCGTCCGTAGCATCCTGAATGCGAGGAATTTGGATAACTGTTCCGTTATAGATTGCCGTAACTGTGGACAGATGCACATCATTTTGTGCGCGACCGATAATCGTTCCGCTTTCATCCATGAGCCGCATCTCATCCATAATAAACCAGGAATATTCTGCCCGCTGACCTTCCGGTCGTCCCGGTATGGTAGCCTGGAATTCCCAAAGGAATCCACCTCCGGCAGCATGGGATACAAAAGAGCCGTTCTTAACGATCTCGGCTTCAATCTCAACATGGGTGAAATTACTCCAACCCCATGCAGTCTGGCCGTCCACTGTGACCTTGTTCTCGTAGTCAAAGGTACCCGGGGTATTGAGTTTCGTAGGAGTAGAAGTGTAATTGATTAGATAGACCCAGCCATCGTTGCCCAATTCCATCTCTCCACAATAGTCGCAGGTAACCGTTTTGGGAATCTTATAGGACCATCCTGTTTCATCCCATATCAGATGTGGGTCATCTGCATAAACAGTCCAGTTATGCCATCCACCATCCGGATCAGAAACACCGAACGTTAAACCACCGTCTATATCCGATTGGCTATAGCTATGGGGTCTGCTCCAATCACTTAGGATAGGTTGGTCGGTAAGAATGTTTCCGGGAATCTGAGAATCCGCATGTCCGTCAATGCGAACCGTCCAATTGATTTTTCCGGAACCCCCATTAGGAGAACCCCATTTGGATAAAACGGTTGGGTCCTTCTGTTGGACAGGCGGTTCTACCTTAACAGTAATAAAGCCATCAAAATCTATGGGGTCTTCCTGCTCCGGGAAGTGGATACCTAGCGTGGAACTGATGGTAATGTCTGTACGGCTATTTATGTGCTCGTTGAACACAAGGGTAATTAGCCCCGTATCCGTGACCTCCCAGCTACCAACATTGGTTCCGTCCTTCAAGACAAAATTGCCTTTGCCGCCATCTATCATCATACCGTTGGGGATCTGATACTGATACGTTCCCGGTAGAAATCCTTTCGGACTATTAAATGTGAGGGTCAGTTTGTAGCCTTTGTTCGCCACAGCAATGTAGTGGCCGTTTGCATCCTTTGGCAGTTCCGCATTATTGAGATCCAACAAAGTGAAAAAATAGCTGCCGCCGTTGGACTCCAAATAAGGAATCAGTTCTGTGATTGCACGGGTAGCTCTCAGGGCAAATCTTCGTGCCGGCTGCTGCGCCTTTTCTCCTTCGATGATAAAAAAGGCAGGGCCGTTTGATATATCCAACAAGTCATCCGTTGGTAATCTATCATGGGTGGCAGGCGTTTCCGTGGATCCCCAACCAACAATGGACGAGTCGCTCAAGGACATCAGGTCACTCGTAACTGCATTCTGTATATCGCCACGGATTACATAGAAAGTGGTGTTAAATATTTCTGTAATAATACCTGCAGTGTTGTTATTAAAAAACACAATGTCTCCGCTTTGGGGAACATAGTCTCCCGCAGGAATGTATTTTCCGTGTGTTTTCCAAAGTTCTACCATCATTGCAGCACCGGAACTATTAGGAAATTCCGTTGCATTTGCACCCGCATAACTTAGGCAGAACGACACAAACATCGCAGACCAATCGTTGTAAGGTGCCCCGTACCATGCGCCATACCTTGTATAACCACGTCGTACACCGTCGTCGTTAGATTCAAAATTCAGCTGACTCTCAGTATATCCCACCTGGGTTTTGGCAATGCCGACTAAATCCTCACGAAGAACACCTGTATAAGGATAGGTAGCAAACATATTTTGCCAATCTAACAAGGTTTCAGTATCCGCCTTGGGGTCGGAGTAACATCCGGCTTTGTGAATATGCTCTGACAGAGTGCAAATAAGGATGTTTTTTTGCATACAATCTTCTGTATGTTGGTGTTCCTCATATCCGCAAGATGCGCTATTTGCAATCGTAATGCCTGTCATACGCAGATTCCATATGGTGACAAGCGCAACGATGAGTGACAGGGCCGTTAAAATAGCTACAGCATACCGCCATCGTCGTTTTTCAGTATTCAATTGTAACAAGTATTGTTCAATGAAACTCATAAACGCTTGTCCCTTTATAAATACACGATTTGTTCAAAAAAATCGTATGCTCTTAAACGGCCATACTCTAAAGAAAACTTTTCCGACGATCTGATCCTTTGGAATGCATCCAATTACCGTATTACGAGAGTCGATAGAACTTTCACGCATATCTCCTATTACAAAGTACTGCTCCTGCGGCACTTGAAAAGGAAACTCTAAATCACATTCTCCTAAAGCTTTATGCTCTACATAAGGTTCTTCCAATTTATCGCCATTGAGATATATGGTTCCGTCAGAATCAATCTCAATCCAGTCACCGGGAAGACCAATCACACGCTTTATTAGAAGCTTGTTATTCCATGTAAATCCACAAAGATCTCCTCGGTCGAAGCGGGGTGTTTTGGTAAGCAGCACAACATCACCATTTGATAAGGTTGGCTCCATACTGGTGCCCTCAATTTGAAGCACCGGTAATATCAGCGTTGCGATCAACACGGCAACGGCAGCCACGATCGTTAAAACATATACTGTTCCGCGCAAGGCTTTGTTATAGGCTTTCTGACGACGGTATCGCTTTCGTTCTGTTTCAACTTGATTCTTCGTAGGCAGAGAAACTTCCTTTTTCTTTCTATGTAACATACCTATCACCCGTTATCCAAAAGATTCTGCCGATATTCTTTCAAAATCGCCTCTATTGCAGAATCGTAATCGCCCTGTGTCTTTTTTGCATCTGCAATGATTGCCGCCGCTTCTGCTCTTGCCTGCGCAAGGATCCTCTGTCGCTCTGCTTCGGTTTCTTCACAGATCGTTTTAATTTCATTTAAGTATTGCTCTGCAGCATTTTGTGCGCTGCGGAAGCAATTGTTAATTTCAAGGGCTGCATCGGCAATATTTCCGGCATTACTCAAACGAAGCCGTTTGTCTGCCAATTCTCGTTCCAATTCCCTATTTTGTTCGGTCAATTTTTCGACCTGCAATTGGAACTGGTAGATAATATCGATCAACTGAGCTCTGCTCAGTCGTTTAAATTCCCTATCCGTCATATGCCGAGCCTCCTTTCAAAAATAATTTTCGTTTTGAACTTATATTTTATCACATACACTCTTATAATCCAAGAGGATTACAGATCTTTTTTTCTAAAATTCCGATTTCTCCGTTAAAATCAAGATACAAACTGTAATGTAAAGGAAACGATTAAGAACCCTACGATGATGTGCAATATATTCCTCTACAACACCTCGTATATACTCTTCCATAACATTCCACCTCGCTTATATCTATAGTATATCATGCTTTTTACAGTATTTAAATAGGCTTTACCCAAAGTTGCATATTTTTATGTTAAAAATAGCGTTTTAGCACTCAAACTTGTATATTTTTATGCATCAAAGGCGTTTTCAGTCAAACTCACCCATTTGGCATAAAAAAGGCCGTTTTTGGCTAAAAAACGGCTTAAAAACGAAAAAAACGCCCAAAAACTGGACGTTTTTTCTTTGGGAGTTTTGAACTTAATGACACGAATTAAAAGTGCCTGAAAACCGAGTGATTTACGATTTATTTAAGAGTTTAGATTGCCTATATTGTTCGGCTTCGGGTATATCTATCCACTCAACAGTTTTATCAAAATTCTTTCGAACTTCTGCTTTGATTTCATCCAAAGAAACAGCAAAGAATTCTCTACGTGTATTAATTTTATTTAATTTTTTAGATTCAAAAGCGTTATGTAAGGCCGTTTCTAATCCAGGTGCATCTTCCGTAAAAATCATTGCATGAATATCAAAGTTAAAAGGTACCGAAGCATCACTCAATTCGTCCACACGTTCCTGAGGATCAAGCCTTCTTGTCATACCAATTTTGTAGATATTTTCTCCAAACGCACCTATATTGCTTATGATATATACATACCCTGCTTTGCGATTTGCTTCTCTATAATCAACGTCTTCAATAGCTTTAGTAGTATCGTTAATTTGACTTTCTAATTGCGATTTCTTTTCTAACAATTCGTCAGTCTCTCCATTTTTCTCAATCTGTACCAAAACAGTTTTTAAAGCATTTTCATAATGCATCTGTTCTTTCTTGAGACGTTTTCTTTCCTCTTCGATTTCCTTAAGCACTTTCGCTTCTTCGCGTTCTTGTGCTCTTAATTCTTTTTGACGCTCTTTTTCTTCTTGTTTTTTCTGCTGATAATCCAATGCCAGTTTAACTTCATCAATTTTTAATCGAACATACCCTGGTGAAATACCTATTGCCATAGTTTTACCCAATTTAGATATTTGTTCGCTAATTTTTTCTATTCTTTCAATGGAGCGATCTAAATTTGAAACCTTAACATTAGCAACAATATCATCACACTCGACATTAAATGCACGCAATAGCAACTTCTTATAATTGTTTACCATTGTGCGACCTTGAGCAGCGCTACCATTTACCTGCCAATTTGTGTTACCATAAGCGGCATTATCGTTCTTAATACATTGCTTTTGTTTATCCCTTAATTTACTTAATTCTTCTTTGTATAAGTCGGAATTCGCAAACTCAAAAGTAGGTTTGTACAAACCATAGTCCAATGCATTAATGTCAACTTCAAAAACAGCAAGTTGTTTGCGCTTTTCTAATATTTCTTGATCAAGTTTGCTGACTTGTGTATTCAAAGTACCAATTTTTTCATTGCTGTTATTTATAGTCTTATCTAAGTCCGCAATTATCAATTTTAGGTTGGATATTTGTTGATTAAGATTTTCAATATCTCTTTGTTCGGGTAAGAGTAAACCTGTTAATCTTTCTACTTCAGCTTGTAAAACTTTCTCTTTTTTAGACGGTCCAAACAATCCCATAATAATTCCCCTTTATAATAAAACTTTTATACTAACATTTAATTAAAATTTTGCGCACGGTTTTACTCGTTGAAACTTCAACTTTCAACAAATTGTCGTAAATCACAAAATCATTAATCGACTCAAATCTTGTCAAGACACTAGCCGCACCATTAGGTTGAACTGATATTGGAAACTGAACTGAAAATATTCTTTCTGTCCTAGGTATATCTGTCTCTGGAAACTTAGGATAATAATGTTCTCCTGACCATGTTTTATTTAAATTACATAACACCCTATCGTTTTTATTAATGAAATGCATTTTTGTTATATTTAAAGTCGAAGAAGAGTAATTAACTATCGACATATTAATTAATAACACCTTTTTATTTTCGATAGTAATTAACTCAATTTTATCAGCAAAAATTTTATATTTTTCTCTTTTTTTGATAAACGAAACGATAAGTTGCAAAACCGTAAGAATAAGAGCAATTAAAGCAATTAAAAAATCTTTATTTTTTACAATCCAGCCCCAAATATCTGAGATCATTATACTCACCTCATTTAAATTATACCATATATTTGCACTAAGTGCAACATCGTTGGGCTAATGACCACATCGTTTACGGCGCAGCCGTAACATCGTTGACGCGATGCATCACATCGTTTTGTGTCCGCTAAAGCGGAATGATGTTAACCTAAAGGTTAAATGATGTTTGCTGTTTCACCGCAAACCGTTGTTGTGTCCTTTGGACACAAACACAAAAAGAAACACTTCCCAAAAGGAAGTGTTTCTTTTTGGAGGCGCCACCCGGATTTGAACCGGGGCATAAAGGTTTTGCAGACCTTGGCCTTACCACTTGGCTATAGCGCCTTAAATTTTGTGCTCACAGCTATTACACCGTGAGCACGATTGGAGCGGATTACGAGGCTCGAACTCGCTACCTCCACCTTGGCAAGGTGGCGCTCTACCGGATGAGCTAAATCCGCATAGTTGGTGCCTCCGGTCGGAATCGAACCAACGACACGGGGATTTTCAGTCCCCTGCTCTACCAACTGAGCTACAGAGGCAAAGGACTAGGTTTACCACATGGAAAACGAAAATCCCAAAAGAGAGAAAATGGCGACTCCGAAGGGACTCGAACCCTCGACCTCCGCCGTGACAGGGCGGCGTTCTAACCAACTGAACTACGGAGCCAAATAAATGGTGGGAACTACAGGGCTCGAACCTGTGACCCTCTGCTTGTAAGGCAGATGCTCTCCCAGCTGAGCTAAGCTCCCGAATTTGCCGTTCTCTCTCGACGGCTTTGTTAGTATACAACACCGACAAGGATTTGTCAACACTTTTTTATAAAAAAGTCAAATAATTTTTTCCATTAAAAAAATGGCGCAAAAATTCCGTTTTTACCGCCTATAATCAGTCAAATCTTTCTCCGCACTGATTACAATATACGCTCGTTTCTTTATTTAATGCATGACAATTTTCACAGAATTTCATACCCCGAATTTCTGCATATTCTCTCTGCAATACCGCCAACTGCTCAGCATCAGCATCAATGCTCTCTGCAACCTGCGCCAAAGCTCCATCCAGCAATTCTCGATTGTTCTCATACAAATACCGCCCGATCTTCCGATAGGACTTATCCATACTACGCTCAATCTCACGAATCTTGAATAATAACTTGCCTTCCTCAAGCAACGACACCGTCTTCTTACTAACTACATCCGCCGCATCCATAACCTTGCGTGAAATCTCTTCGGTATTCATGATATCCCTCCTGTCTGTTTTTAGTATATCACATCTTTCCCTTTTTGTATACACCATTTTTTCATCAAAAAGGCCTATGAGAAAATTCTCATAAGCCCTTACAAATATCGGCGAATATCGATCGCCAATTTCTCTTCCAAATTGATCAGCCTCTTCGTAATATCCTTGGATCGCTCATCCGCCGCCTTGTACTCATTCAGATATCGATTCAGCGACTTAACACCCATATTACATCCATCCGTCATCAAATCGGCAATCGTCCCGTCCGATTCATCCATCGCCATCTTCATGTTGGTCTTAATCCATGACATCCCTTTGAGCATAGGTGCCGGATCCTTCCCTTGATCTTGAAACCGATCCAACTGCTCCCGAATCTCCTTCTTCAATACCTGATGCTCTCGCCGACATTCATCCAATAACGCCTTAAATTCGTCATTTTTAACCCGATCCAGCACATCTTCAATCGAATCAGTACCCATCGTCACACCGGCATCGCACTCCCGCAATAACCGTATCGTGTCCTTCTCGACCATAAATCATCACTCCTTCTCTTTAAAGTGTGATCCGTTTATGCCCGATTATTCAACATCTCCTCAATTTTCCTGATCTTGTCACTTAAATTCTCCGCATCCCGTAAATATTCATACGGATACTTCGGCGAATACACCCGCTGCGGCGAGCCACTCCCCAAAATCTTGGTCGAACTCCCTGCTCCTGCACCAATCACCGAACCCAAATCATCCATCATAATCATGTTGTATAACGACGCCGTACCGGGCTTTGCCCAGCCCGTATTCTCCAACGCCGCCACCGCATGCTTTTGCTTGTATAGGTAATAAGGCTCATACCCGCACTCACCCAACCGCGCAATCGATCCATTTACCATCTCCGACGCTACCCGCGACCGCACCACATCCGCACCGTTGTGCTTGAGATCACTCCCCTGCTTAATGCAAAGCGAATGAACCGTCACATTCTGCGCCCCCAATGCCAATACCCCATCCAAAGATCGGGCAAACCCTTCCGCCGTATCATTCGGCAACCCCGCAATCAAATCACAGTTAATGGCATGAAAATCAAACCTGCCCGCCATTTTCATGGCCCGCTCAAATTGCTCGGTCGTATGCCGCCGCCCAATCGCCGCTAAAATCGAATCATCCAGCGTCTGCGGATTGATGCAAATGCGATCCGCCCCGCCTTCATATACCGCCGCCAGCTTCTCCTCGGTAATCACGTCCGGCCGCCCCAATTCCACGGTAAATTCCATCAAATCCCTACCGAAACAATCGGTAACCAACCGACAAAGTCCGTCCAACTGCTCAGCAGACAAGGTCGCCGGCGTCCCCCCGCCAATATAAACGGTTCGTACCCGTAACCCCCGACGTCCTACCAGCTCGGCAATTGCCAATATCTCCCGCCGGAGCGCCAAAAGATATTCAGGCATCAACCCCAACATCTTCTCTCCCGCCCCCGAAATAAAAGAACAGTAGGTGCACCGAGTCGGACAAAACGGGATCGATATGTATAAGGAAATATCATTGATGTCGGTTGGCACCGCTATATTGTTGCGTACCCGCACAACATCGGCGCATAATTGCGCCTTGTGCCGCGCCATCTCAAAGGTGTCAGCAAAATCAGCCACTGAAAGATCCATACGCCCAAACTCTCTCGCCGGACGAATCCCCGTAAACACACCCCAATCTGGCTTAAAGTCCGTATACTTTACACTTGCCGCAAAAAAGGAGCGCTTGACCGCATCCCGCACCGCACGGTCATCCAATCCGTCACAAGCCACAAAAGCCGCATATTCCCCATTTTCCGCACGCAAAACCGTGCGGCAACCCCACATCGGCTGCCGCACCATCTCGCTGACCACCTCAGGCATCCCCTCGTGCGTGCTTTCGCCCGGGAAAAAGGCCGACGCCATACTCTGCAGGTCATACAATCTCTGATGTCCAACACAAATCAGTTTCATAAAAATCCTTAGAAAAAGGGATTAAATTTCTTCTCACGCGCCATATCGGTCGTCGGCCCATGTCCCGGATACACCGTCAGGCGATCGTCTAACGCCTTAACCATATCCAACGTATGCGCCATCTTCTCCGGCTGACTCTCAGGAAAGTCGGTCCGCCCGATCGTACCCCTCATGAGAGTGTCCCCCGTAAAAACAACATCATCACAGAAAATCAGCATGCTCCCACCCGTATGCCCCGGCACCGAGCGAAACTCAAAATGCAAATCTCCCACATCCAACGTATCCCCATCAAACACCAGCCGATGCGGCCGAATATAGGCCTCCTTGATCATCTGCTCCGACTTGGGCGGAAATACATATCGAATAATGCCGCCACCCTGCTCAAACAGAGCCGCATCCGCCGCATTCATGATAACCTGCGCCCCCGTCTGCTCAGCAACCGCTCGCCCCGCAAAAGTATGATCATAATGCCCATGCGTAAAGAGGACATACTTTACATCAACCCCCATCGTCTGAATCTCCGACAGGATACGGTCAGCATGGAAACCGGGGTCAATCACAACCCCCGCCCCACTTTTTTCATCCTTTATGATATAACAATTGGTCTCCAGCGGCCCAAGCGGCAAACAGGTAATCTTCATCAGTTCACACCTCTGGTAATTTGAATCACACTCGGAATCTTACGCAATCGGCTGGTCACCGACTCCAGATGCCCGAGATTTTTAATATCAATGGTAACGGTCAGCACAACCTCATCCTCATTCATTTCCCGTGCCGACAGCTGGTGAATCATCACATGCAAAGCCGCCAACGCCGTCGTCACATCGGCCGCCAAACCGATACGGTTGTGTGCCAAGATATTGAGGGTGGCCGCAAACCACTTATCCTCATAATAATCCCACGAAACTCCAATCAACCGTGCCGCACCGTCGGCCGTGCCGATCATATTCTTGACATTCGGGCAGTCACTCTTGTGCACCGATACCCCATATCCACGGGTAATAAACCCTACAATATCATCTCCCGGCAAAGGATTACAGCAATGCGAAAGCTTGACAAGACAGTTATCAATGCCTTCCACAATCACACCGCCCGAAGCCCGCGATACCGGCACCTTGCCGTCCACCTTGGTAATCTCCGGCGCAGCAGGCTTACGCAAAGCACGGTACTCGTCAATCATCTTCGGCATGATCTTGGTGATCAAAAGACCGCCATAGCCCACCGTCGCATACAGTTCTTCCTCATCCTTCATCGAGAATCGGGAACATACCGAAGCAATCAAGGTATCATGAATCTCACCACTGAGCGGTATGCCGTTCTTGCGCATCTCCCGCTCAATGTCATCCCGTCCCTTGACGATGTTCTCTTCCCGCTTTTCCCTCTTGAAATACTGACGAATCTTAGCACGCGCCCCGTTGGTGCGCACAATATTCAGCCAATCACGGGACGGACCCCGCTGCGCCGAAGTCGTCAATACCTCTACCACATCGCCGTTGCTAAGAGCATACGACAATTCCACAATCTTGCCGTTCACCTTAGCCCCGATCATGCTGTTACCAACCGCCGTGTGAATGTTGTAGGCAAAGTCAATCGGGTTCGACCCCGCAGGCAGGTTGATCACATCGCCTTTAGGCGTGAATACAAAGACCTGATCGGCAAAAAGATTAACCTTCAGATCCCGCATGAAATCTTCATTGTCGGTGTGCTCGCCCTGCTCTTCCAACAGCGAACGGATCCACTCCAGCTTACTGTCAATCGAATCACTGCCGGTAATGCCGCCCTTGTATTTCCAGTGCGCCGCAATACCAAACTCGGCCACCCGATGCATCTCCCACGTGCGAATCTGCACCTCAAACGATACCCCCTCACGAGAGAGAACTACCGTGTGTAAGGACTGATACATGTTCGGCTTTGGCGTCGAAATATAATCCTTGAACCGACCGGGAAGCGGCGTAAACATATCATGAATCATACCCAATACATTGTAGCAATCAGGCACACTGTCCACAATCACTCGCACCGCAAACAGATCGTAAATCTCATCAAAGGTGTGATTTTGGGTATACATCTTGTTGTATACACTGTATATCTGCTTAATACGGGAATCAATGCTGAACTTGATGTTGGCTTCCTCAAAACGGACCGACATCTTCTCCTTCACCGCCCGCAACATCTGATCGCCATGGTCGTAAATGGCATTGATATCCCGCTCAATCTCGGCATACCCGATCGGATCGAGATAGGATAACGAAATATCCTGCAACTCCGCCTTAATCCGCCGCATACCCAAACGGTCAGCCAACGGCGCAAAAATCTGCATCGTCTCAAAGGAAATCTCCCTCTGCTTGGCTTCCGTCTTAAAGGAAAGGGTACGCATATTATGCAAACGGTCGGCCAACTTAATGAGAATCACTCGGATATCCTGCACCATCGCCAGCAACATCTTGCGCAGATTCTCCGCCTGCTCATCTTCTTCGGTGTTGTAGTTGATCTTGCTCAATTTCGATAACCCATCAACAATCAACAACACATCCGCCCCAAACTCCTTGCGAATGGTGGCAGGCGATAAATTGGTATCTTCTAAGGTGTCGTGTAAGAGAGCCGCCACTACCGTGTCGGTGTCACAGTCCATCCCTACTAATATTAAAGCCACTTCCACCGGATGCGAAATGTAAGGCTCACCCGACTGACGCATCTGATCCCCGTGCACGTCTTTGGCAATATCATACGCACGCAGGATCTTTTCCATATCCAATTGTGTCCCACGGGAAGCAATCCCGTCGATCAATTTCTTTTTGTAATCCATATTATCCTTTCAGCCGCTTCCACAGCGCTGATTGCGTTAAATTTTTCTTCTCATTACAACAGTTAACCAAAATACGAATCTGCCGCCCCAACGGGTGCAACTCCACCATTTTCAGTTCACTCAACACCCCAAGCGACAACATCAGCTGTGAGTAATGAAACGGCTTGCCGAATACCCGCGAAATCCGCCGAGCCATCACCGTCGGGTATCGCGGCGTATCGGCATCCGCCTCCCCCATCGTTCGCAGCAGATAACTGTAAACATCAATCACATCTTTGCGATCGGGTACCGCAGGCTCCGGTAAACGGTCAAGTGTCCCAACCATGAACTGCTCATATTCTTTTTCATAGCCCTCCACCAAACAACATTGAGAAACCTCAATCTTCTTGATGATCAACTGCAATTGCTCTGAGTTTTTTCCGGTATTGATATCAAGGGCGTATACGATATCCACCATATCCCCCGCCGAACACCGCAACTCCCGCAGCGTGTGTCCGAACATAAGTCCCGTAAACCGCCGCCCGTTCTTTTCCAACGATAGCCGCAAATGCCGCACATTCGCCAACGGCATCAATTCTTCCAACAAAACCTCTTTGGTCACAAATAACGGCTGGGGATTCTCCATCCCGTACGGCTCCAATTTTTGCAGTTGATGCGCCAGCCCTAAGGTAATCTGCTCCACTTCCAGCACGGCCGAAACCGACAATCCGGGCGCATATCCCGC
>JAZQVM010000031.1:0-9243 GCA_045631845.1 Eubacteriales bacterium
ATATTTTGCCGCCCGAAAACTTACGCCATCGACCATTACCCGATTTGGATTAGGCTATGCGCCCGACAGTTGGGATGATATGATCCGTCATCTGACCTCCAAGGGTTTTACCAAGGAGCAGATTGAAACGGCGGGATTGGCGTTGCGGGGGCAAAAGGGCGGATATTATGATCGATTCCGTAACCGTGTTATCTTCCCGATTATTGATACCACCGGCAACGTCATTGCCTTTGGCGGGCGTATTCTGGAAAGCGGCGGCGGGGCCAAGTACCTAAACTCGCCCGATACGCCGGTATTTAAAAAAAGTCAGGTATTATTTGCGCTCAACTATGCCAAGAATGCGCCGGGTGAGCGGTTGCTATTGTGCGAGGGGTACATGGATGTAATCAGCCTGCACCAAGCGGGATTCCCTTTTGCGGTAGCTCCCTTGGGCACGGCGGTGACGCCCGAGCATGCACGGCTGGCTGCACGGTATGCCAAGGAGATTATCCTATGCTTAGACTCGGACGAGGCGGGACAGACGGCCATGAACAAGGCCATCCGCTATTTTGAGGAAACGGGCATTAAGGTGCGTATCCTAACGGTAACAGGTGCAAAAGATCCGGATGAATATATCCAGAAATACGGAGCGCAGAAGTTTGCTCGGTTGCTGGACGGGTCGGGCAGTCAGATTTCTTATCTGCTGGCTAAGGAACGGAGGAATTTTGACTTTTCCATTCCGGAGGATAAGAGTGAATATTTGAAAAAAGCATCGTCGATATTGGCGGGTGTGCGCAGTCCGGTTGAGCGGGAGGTATACATTTCCCGTGTGGCGCAGGAAACCGAAATTTCGGCTGAGTTTATCCGTGCCGAGATCAAGCATATTTCCGACAATCGGGAAGCGGCGGCCAAGAAGCGACAGATGCGGGAAGAAATGGATAAAATGGCAGGGGTGCGGGATCGCATCAATCCCGAAAAGAGTATCAATCTCAAGGCGGCCAGAGCCGAGGAGGGGCTGATTGCGGTACTGCTCAAACACCCCGATTACTATAAGAAGTTAGATCCGCCGATTACTGAGGAGCATTTTGTTACGGCCTTTAACCGTAATATTTTCCGCTTGATGCGGCAGCAGATTGAGGAAGAAGGCACGGTGTCGATCTCGGCATTGGCGGGGTATCTGACCACCGATGAGGTGGCGAGGCTGACACAGTACACGGTGATGGCAGTGGCGGCCGATAATGAGTTGAGACAGGCGTGTGATTATGCACGGGTATTACAGGCAACGGGCGGCGATATGGCCGGAGAGGATCCGGAGACGATACGCCGATTTTTAGAGTTGAATAAAAAGGGTCAAAAAAGAAAGGAGTAATCGTTATGCCGAATGAGGAAGCGGTAAACAGCGGTGTAAGCGGTGAAAAGCCGGACAAGAAGCAAATTTTGAAAAATCTGATTGAAGAGGGACGCGCCAAGGGTATGCTTTCCCAGAAGGAGATTCACGATGCCTTTGGTGAGATCCAGCTGACGCAGGATCAATTTGAGAAGATCGTTGAATCCTTAGAGGGTATGCAGATTGAGATTGTGGACAAGACCTTTGATGAGATTCCCGATGAGGAGTTGCTGGAGGAAGAAGAGGACAACAGTGAGATCCTCAAGAGCAACAATCTTGAAGAAGTGCTTTCCAATGAAGGCATTTCGGTGGATGATCCGGTTAAGATTTATCTTAAGGAGATCGGACGGGTGCCGCTTCTTTCCAATGAGGAGGAGCAGGCGTTGGCCAAGCGTATGGCTGAAGGGGACGAGGCGGCTCGTGCCAAGTTGTCCGAGGCCAACCTGCGTTTGGTGGTTAGTATTGCTAAGCGGTATGCCGGACGAGGCATGATGTTCTTGGATCTGATTCAAGAAGGAAACATGGGGCTTATTAAGGCGGTTGAGAAGTTTGACTATTCCAAGGGATACAAGTTCTCGACCTATGCGACATGGTGGATTCGTCAGGCCATTACCCGTGCCATTGCCGATCAGGCCCGTACCATTCGTATTCCTGTGCACATGGTAGAGACCATTAACAAGGTCATGCGTGTCGAACGTCAGTTGTTGCAGGAGTTGGGGCGTCAGCCCAAGCCCGAAGAGGTGGCGCAGGAGATGGGCATGAGTGTGGAGAAGATACGGGAAGTGCTTAAGATTGCCCAAGAGCCGATTCCTTTAGAGACGCCGATCGGTGAGGAGGAAGACAGTCATTTGGGTGACTTTATTCCGGATGAGGACATTACGGCACCGTCCGATGCGGCATCGCAGGTAATGCTCAAAGAGGAGCTGGAGGATGTGCTCAAGACCTTGACCGAGCGTGAGGCGAAGGTGTTAAAGATGCGTTTTGGTTTAGAGGACGGACGTATGCGCACGCTGGAAGAAGTGGGACGGGATTTCAATGTAACCCGTGAGCGTATTCGTCAGATCGAAGCCAAGGCGTTGCGCAAGTTGCGTCATCCGTCGCGCAGTAAGCGACTAAAAGATTTTTTGGAAGAATAATTCATAATTTGATATTGAATTTATTTACCAATTATGTTAAAATGTACAATTGATTAAAGAAAATTTCGGAGGAAATCACCCATGAAGATCAACAGCGTAAAGAAACTGGAAAAGAGTGTAGTCGAACTTGAAATCGCCGTTACCGGCAAGGCGTTTACCAATGCGGTAGACGAAGCCTATGCCGAGGCGGCTCCCAATATTGCCATTAAGGGCTTCCGCAAGGGCAAGGCTCCCCGCAACATCATTGAGAAGATGTACGGCAAGGGCATGTTCTACGAGAAAGCCATCAATAAGACCTACGGTGAGGCTTACGACAAGGCTGTCGAAGAGGCCGGACTGGATGTTGTCGCTCCCGGTGAGATTGACATCAAGAGTGTCGATGATAAGGGCTATGTCTTGATTGCCAAGGTTCCCGTTCGTCCCGAAGTGACTTTGGGCGAATACAAGGGCATTGAGGCCGAGAAGATGGAAGTTAAGGTTGAGGATGCTCAGATTGAGCAGGAACTCGAACATGTGCGCAAGGCTCATGCCCGCACGGTAGATGTCACCGATCGTGCTGCTCAGATGGGCGATACCGTAGTGCTGGACTTTGACGGTTCGGTAGACGGCGTTCCTTTTGACGGCGGCAAGGCGGAGAATCACAGCTTGGTGCTGGGTTCCGGTTCCTTTATCCCCGGCTTTGAAGATCAGTTGGTTGGCAAGGCCATCGATGAGGATGTGGTTGTCAGCGTAACCTTCCCTGAGGAGTATCATGAGAAGTCTTTGGCCGGCAAGGCGGCAGAGTTTAAGTGTGTGATCCATGAGATCAAGTTTGAAGAGCTGCCCGAGCTGGATGATGAGTTTGCCAAGGATGTCAGCGAGTTTGACACGCTGGATGAGTACAAGGCAGACATGAAGAAGAAGATGGCCGAGTACATGGATGCGCAGGCTGACCGTGCGGTTGAGCAGGCCATCATGGAGAAGATCGTGGAAGGCATGACGGCTGATGTGCCCGATGCCATGGTTGAACAGCAGATCGATACCATGATCAATGAGTATGATCAGAATATGCGTCAGCAGGGCCTGGATATTCAGACCTATCTTAAGTATACCGGCATGAAGATGGAAGATTTCCGTGCTTCCTTCAAGGATCGTGCTGACAAGACGGTTCGTGCCCGTTTGGCCTTGGAAGAGATCGTTAAGGCTGAGAGCGTTGTGGTTTCCGAAGATGAGCTGGAAGCCGAGTACAAGCGTGTTTCGGAGCAGTACGGCATTGAGCTTGATCAGGTGAAGGCATTCCTGCCTGCTGAGCAGATGACGCAGGATATTGCTGTAGATAAGGCTTTGAAATTTGTTGTTGCCAATGCCAAGGTTACCGTCAAGAAAGAAAAGAAGGCGGCAGCCAAGAAGACTACGGCGAAAAGGACAACAAAGAAGGCCGAAGAGAAGACCGAGGAATAATAATCTCGGCAAATACGAGTATAATAGTTAACGTTGAGTAAAGGAGTGCCGGAAGAATGAATGAATTTATGAGTCTTGTACCGATGGTAGTTGAGCAGACCAATCGTGGGGAGCGTTCGTACGATATCTATTCACGCTTGCTTAATGATCGCATTATTTTCCTGTCGGATCAGGTAAATGATACGACGGCATCGTTGGTAGTGGCGCAGCTTCTGTATTTGGAGGCGCAGGACAATGAGAAGGATATTTGCTTCTACATCAATAGTCCGGGTGGATCGGTTTCTGCCGGCATGGCCATTTATGATACGATGAATTACATTAAGTGTGATGTATCCACCATTTGTGTGGGTATGGCGGCTTCCATGGGTGCATTCCTGCTTTCGGCAGGTGCGAAGGGGAAGCGTTTGGCTTTGCCAAACAGTGAGATTATGATTCATCAGCCGTTAGGCGGGGCGCAGGGGCAGGCTTCGGATATTATTATTCATGCCGATCATATTCGCAAGACCCGTGAGAAGTTGAACACGATTTTGGCGGCCAATACCGGACGTCCGCTCTCGGAAATTGAGCGGGATACCGAGCGTGATAATTTCATGTCGGCCAAGGAAGCCTTGGAGTATGGTTTGATCGACAAGGTTATTGAGAAGAGATAAAGAGGGTAGTTCATGGCAAACAACAACTACGGGGGCGGTGCCTTCTGTTCCTTTTGCGGCAAGCCACGGGAGCAGGCGGATAAGCTGATTGCCGGCATGAATGATGCCTATATTTGTGATGAATGTGTAGAACTGTGCATGCAGATTCTGGATAAGCCGTTGCCGACAACGGGTTCATCACAAGAGATCCGATTGCTCAAGCCCAAGGCACTCAAGGCGTTATTGGATGAGCACGTGATTGGGCAGGATGATGCCAAGATTGCGCTGGCGGTTGCCGTTTATAACCATTACAAAAGAATAATCGGCATTCAGAATGACCCCGATGTGCAGTTGCAGAAGAGCAATGTACTGTTTCTTGGGCCGACGGGTTGCGGTAAGACGTTGCTGGCTGAGACCTTGGCCAAGGCGCTGGGTGTTCCGTTTGCTATTGCCGATGCGACAACGCTGACCGAGGCCGGTTATGTGGGCGAGGATGTGGAAAATATCCTGCTTCGCTTGATTCAGGCGGCCGATTTTGACATCAGTTTGGCGCAAAACGGCATCATTTATATCGATGAAATCGATAAAATTGCCCGAAAGAGTGAAAATCCATCCATTACCCGTGATGTATCGGGTGAGGGTGTGCAGCAGGCGTTGCTCAAGATCTTAGAGGGTACGGTTGCCAGCGTTCCGCCGCAGGGTGGGCGTAAGCATCCGCATCAAGAACTGATCCAGATAGATACCCGCAATATTCTCTTTATTTGCGGCGGTGCTTTTGATGGGTTGGATAAGGTGATTGAGAAGCGCACCGAAAAGGTGTCGCTTGGCTTTGGCGCCGATGTGCGTTCCCGTAAGGAGAAGATCAAGGAAGGGTATCTGAAATTGGCCGAGCCTCATGATTTGGTCAAGTTTGGACTCATTCCCGAATTGGTGGGGCGTATGCCGGTGATTGTGGCGCTGGATGCTTTGGATGAAGATGCTTTTGTGCGGATTTTGTCCGAGCCGAAAAACGCCCTGACCAAGCAGTATAAAGAATTGCTGGGGCTTGACGGCGTGGAGTTGGAATTTACCGACGGGGCGTTGCGTGCCATTGCCGCTAAGGCGGCCGAGCGCAATACCGGTGCCCGTGGCTTGCGGGGCATCATGGAGCGTATTATGGGAAAACTCATGTACGAAATTCCGGGTGATGAAGAAATTTACCGTGTTGTGATTACCGAAGAAGCGGCCAAGGGCGAAGGTGAGCCCGAGGTGTTGCGTGATCGGGAGAAGCGGCAGGCAAGCCAAATCGGCGATACGATCATTCTTAAATAAATTTCGGGCCGGAGCCCTTTCCGGCCCGTCTATTTATAAGGACGTAAAATGAGACATTGTTTTATTATCAATCCGGTGGCCGGCAAGAAGCGAAATGCCGATGAAATTGTGCAAACCATTCATCGGATTTTCTCCGATCGTCAGGAGGACTATGAAATTCATTTAACCGAATATCCCGACCATGCGACCGAACTGGCGGCGCAGGCGGCTTTGAGCGGTGAACCGACACGGATATACTGCGTTGGTGGGGACGGCACCCTTCATGAAACGGTAACGGGGTGTTATCAAGCCGCACATGTGGAAATTGCGCCCATTCCAAACGGTACGGGAAACGATTTTGTGAAATCCTTCCCCGACTGCGATTTTACCGATATCGAAGCGATGGTGAACGGGCAGGCGCAGGCGATTGATCTGCTCAAGTGCGGGGATCGGATATCTATGAATATCATCAACTGCGGCTTTGATGCCATGGTGGCTGGAAATGTAACAAAATTCAAGAAATGGTTTACCGGCAATTTAGCCTATTACATAGCCTTGTTTTACACCTTTATTCAAAAACTCGGTAATAACATGACGGTTCATGTGGATGATACACTATTGTATGAAGGGAAATCGCTGTTGGCTGTAGCGGCTAACGGACGGGTATACGGTGGCGGTTTTTTGGCGGCGCCGCAGGCCGAGATTGATGATGGGTTGATCGACTGTTTGGCGGTAAAAAACATGTCCAGACTAAAGATTACCGGCTTTGTGGGGAAATATAAGGTCGGCAATCATGAGCCGCTTTCCCACCTGATTACCAAAGCACGGGGTAAGAGTATGACCATTTGTTCCGACCGCCCGTTTGCCATTTCCTATGATGGGGAAGTGGAGATGACGACCAAGGCCGAGATTGAGTTGTTACCCAATGCTTTGAAGGTGGTTGTGCCGCTTAGCACTCGCAAGGATTGACTGAAAAATTCTTTGTAAAATTTGACTGGATATCCTTGACAAAAGACCAAATATTTGCTATAACATTGGTAGGTTTTAGCACTAATGCTTATTGAGTGCTAACCTACCGATTTTGTTATATTTTTTCATAATAGGAGGAAAAATTATGAAACTTAAACCGTTACTGGACCGAGTCGTAGTAAAGATGGTAGAAGCTGAGGAGACCACCAAGAGCGGCATCATTCTTACCGCATCGGCCAAGGAGAAGCCCCAAGTGGCGGAAATTATCGAAGTAGGCCCCGGCGGCATGGTAGACGGGAACGAGGTGGAAATGACCGTAAAGGTTGGCCAAAAGGTCATTACCAGCAAATATTCCGGTACCGAAGTAAAGCTGGACGGGGAAGAATATATTATTGTCAGACAGGGCGATATTCTCGCCGTGGTTGAATAAGGAGGAGACTACCAATGGCAAAGCAGATTATTTACGGAGAAGAAGCACGCAAGGCCTTGCAGGCCGGCGTGGATAAATTGGCCAATACCGTTAAGATCACCATGGGTCCTAAGGGTCGTAACGTGGTGCTTGACAAGAAATACGGCGCACCCCTCATCACCAATGACGGTGTGACCATTGCCAAGGAAATCGAACTGGAAGACGCTTTTGAGAACATGGGCGCTCAGCTGGTAAAAGAGGTGGCTACCAAGACCAACGATGTGGCCGGTGACGGTACGACTACCGCTACCTTGCTGGCGCAGGTTATGATTCGTGAGGGACTCAAGAACATTTCCAGCGGCGCTAACCCGATGGTTGTTAAGAAGGGTATTCAGAAGGCCGTCAATGCGGCTGTAGAGGCCATTAAAGCCAATTCGGTTGCCGTTTCCTGCGATAAGGATATTGCTCATGTTGCCACCATTTCGGCCGGCGATGAAATGATCGGTGAACTGATCAGCGAGGCTATGGCCAAGGTTACCTCCAACGGTGTTATCACGGTTGAGGAGAGCAAGACGGCTGAAACTTACAGCGAAGTGGTTGAGGGTATGCAGTTTGACCGTGGCTATCTCTCGCCCTACATGGCTACCGATTCCGAGAAGATGGAAGCCATTATTGATGATGCGCTTCTGTTGATCACCGACAAGAAGATTTCCAACATTCAGGAGATTCTGCCTCTGCTTGAGCAGGTGGTGCAGATGGGCCGTAAGCTCGTGATCATTGCCGAGGATATTGAGGGTGAGGCTTTGGCTACCCTGATTGTGAACAAACTGCGCGGCACCTTTACCTGTGTGGCAGTAAAGGCTCCCGGCTTCGGCGATCGCCGCAAAGAGATGCTGCAGGATATCGCTATTCTGACCGGCGGTGTTGTAATCAGCGAAGAACTGGGTTATGACCTGAAGACGGCTACGGTGGATATGCTGGGCCGTGCCCGTCAGGTTAAGGTTGGCAAGGAGAACACCATCATCGTTGACGGTGCCGGCGATAGTCAGGCCATTGCCGACCGTGTGGCCCAGATCAAGGTAGCGATTGAAAACACCACATCGGATTTTGACAGAGAGAAATTGCAGGAGCGTTTGGCTAAGTTGTCGGGCGGTGTTGCTGTGATCAAGGTTGGTGCGGCTACCGAGACCGAAATGAAGGAAAAGAAACTGCGCATTGAGGATGCCTTGGCGGCTACTCGTGCGGCTGTGGAAGAGGGCATTGTTGCCGGCGGCGGCGTGGCGCTGCTGCAGTCCATTCCTGCCGTTGAGGCTGTGATTGCGGCTTGTGACGGGGATGAAAAGACGGGTGCGGCTATCGTGCTCAACACCCTGAAGGCTCCCATTTATCAGATCGCTGACAACGCCGGTATCGAGGGCGCTGTTATTGCCGATAAGATTCTGACGGCCGACAAGAAGAATTACGGCTACGATGCCTACACCGAGACCTTCGTGGATATGTTCGAGGCAGGTATCATCGATCCGGCTAAGGTAACCAGAAGTGCGCTCCAAAACGCTTCGAGCGTGGCTTCGATGGTGCTGACCACAGAATCCTTGGTGGCTGACATTAAAGAACCTGTAGTGGCTGCGCCGGCAGATCCCGGCATGGGCGGCATGTATTAAGAAAAGAGAGTCCTGTGCCAAATCGGCACAGGACTTTTTATGAGGATGTATGGAATATCAACTGACACAAAAGGCAATGAAACATATCTACATTCGGGTGCGTGACGGGCAGGTTATTGTAACGGCGCCGTATGGTGTGAGCCGAGCGACGATTGACGCTTTCGTGGCGTCAAAGAAAGAGTGGATCGGCAAGCAGCAGCGTCATTCGGTGGTTGAGCCGGATGCTGAGCGGGTAAAGGCACAGATGGACTCTTATTTTGAGAAGTGGGAGTCTTTTCTCGGTGTGCAGACCAAGGAGCGGCGGGTGCGCAAGATGAAAACCCGATGGGGGAGTTGTAATGTG
>JAZQVM010000032.1:0-2941 GCA_045631845.1 Eubacteriales bacterium
GATTTTTAACCTTTCCTATGAGGGAATTGCCGAAAAAATGGAAATTTCCCGTGAAAAAACGGCCGAATTTTTGTTGGCCGCCCGTGAGCATCTGGTGGGTGATTTGCCGAGTGAAATTTCTTGCGAAAAGTATCGGCAGATGATGCCTTATTATTTGGATAATGAACTGTCCCGTGCCGAGCGGATGGATTTTGAGGTGCACGTTGAGAGTTGTGCGGTGTGCATGAAATGGTATGAGGCGTTACAGCGCGTAGTTCCCGAGCCGGTGTATGAGTTGCTTCCCGAATCGGTAGAGGCGGTTGTGCTGGATCGGTTGCAGGAAACTTTTGAGGAGGCTCAGGAGGACGAGAAGCCGGTAGAAAAACTGGAGGACAAACTGGCCAAGAAGCAGAGTCTGCGCATTTGGCTTTTGGTAGGCGGCGTGTTGCTGTTCAGTTTGTTCAGTTGGTTATTCTCCTTGGGATATGGCACGCATTTGTCGCAGGAGTCGAGCGGAGCGGGGGTGAGCAGTCCCGCCATTGAGGTAAGCGACCCTGACGAATTTTCTCTGAGTCTTGCGCAGGAGATCAAGCAGGCGCATGCCGTGTTTGTTAACTTTGGCATGAATCGGGCCTCGATGACCGAAAAAGCCTTTATTATTAAGCTGGCCGACTATATTGCCGCGCAGCCGGCGCAGGAATACAAAGGCCCTGTTAATGCGGGTAACCTCGGTACGATCAGTGCCAATCCGAAATTGTCCTGTACCATTACCATTACTTCCCAGCATAAATTACTGGTGGATACGGGTGATAAAATCTGGGAATTGCAGACCAATCGGGATGAACTGCTCGATGTTCTGAAAGAACTTGGTATATAAAGAAAACGACTGCCGATGCAATAGGCTTGGCAGTCGTTTGTTTTGTTGACAAAAAGGGTAGGATGTGATATACTCACACTGTCACACAAATCGTATATTTTTTCTATTCCAAGGGGGAAAATACTTTGGTAAAAGTGTTTTCTCTTCTTGCCTATATCCCCTTGGATAGAATGCGATTATGTGACAACAATGAAGGGAAACATTTTTCGGTGTGCTCCTTCATTGGGGCACACTTTTTTGTTTTAAGGGGAAGTTATGTCAAGGAATGGAGTATTGTTCTCGACAAAAGATAGATACGATTATCCGTACTGGAAAACGCTGGTGTGGACAATTGTCCCCGGGGTTATCCTTGAGTTTGCCGTTTGGATCTTTTTTCGGGGCGAGTTTATGATGCTTATGGGATGCCTTTTGGGGCTTTTTCTCGGGAAGGAACTTGTGGATCCGCTGTTGATGAAGAAATCGTATGTGGAAATACATACGACATACATTCAGGGTGTTTCCATGGAGAAGCTCGGCGGGGAAGGTATTATCTTTACAATAAATTATACGGATATTATTCGGGTGCATGCCGTGCCGCATCAAGTTATCGTGCACACGTTATACGGCAAATATAAGGCGCAAGCCTACAAGTGTGAAAAAGAGGTAAAAGAGATGATTCTCAGACGGATGCCGTAACACAAAAGATAGTAAGGGGTAGCCATTGGGGGCTGCCCCTTATTCTTTATATTTTTATGTTGAAAGGAGAAAAGAAGTATGATATAATTTTATAATATTATAATTGGGTATATTATATATTACTTTGGGAAAGGAGGGGAAATCATGGATGGACAGATGTTAGCAGATGCTTGTGGGATTGATAGTATTTTGGCTGATATTTTGATAGAGCGGGGCATTGACTCGGTTGACCATGCCAATGATTTTCTTTCCGATACCAAACTCATTTTCCATGATCCGATGATGATGCGGGATATGCCCAAGGCGGTGGCCCGTATTTGGAAAGCGGTGGAGCAGAGGGAAAAGGTGCTGATCGTGGGGGATTCGGATGCCGACGGGATTACGGCTACGGCGGTATTATATCAATACTTGTGCTCGATTGGTGCCGATGTGCGCTATTACATTCCCGCTACCGATCATATTGCGGCTTTTTGGCATGGAGAATATCCGAAGATTATTGAAGATATTGCCTTAATTATTACGGTGGATTGCGGGATATCGGCGCTTAGTGAGGGAGAGGGGTGTTTACAGGCAGATGTGATCGTGACCGATCATCATGAGTGTAAACAGTCCTTGCCGCAGGTATATGCTGTTCTCGACCCTAAGCGGGAAGGGGAAACCTACCCGTATCCGCATCTTTCGGGTGCGGGTGTGGCGCTCAAACTGATTTGTGCTATGGCGGCCGAGCAGGGAGATCCGACCGAGGAACTATATCGCTATTGCGATCTGGTGGCTATCGGTACGGTGGCTGATGCCATGCCGCTTACCGATGAAAACCGTTCGTTAGTAAAACTGGGACTTAGGCAGATGCAGCAGAAACGGCGATTGGGGTTGGATATTCTGCTTCGCAGTGCGGGATATAATTTTAACCGTGCCATTACCGCTTCCTGTGCGGGGTTTGTGATTGCCCCTCGGCTGAATGCGGCGGGACGGGTGGATCATTCGGAAATAGCCATTGAGTTGTTGTGTACCGACAATGCGACGCAGGCACGGCAATATACCGAGCAGTTGATGCAGTTTAATCGGGAGCGGCAGCAGATTGAGAGTGTTTTGGTGGAAACGGCGGCGGCCATGGCTGAGCAGGAACTGGACGGGGAAGAACAGAGGCTCCTGTTTTTATGTGTGAAAGACTGGCCCAACGGTATCGCCGGTATTGTGGCTTCTCGACTGGTGGATCGGTACGCTTTGCCTTGTGTGGTGGTATCGGTGAGCAACGGAATTGGTCGGGGCAGTGCCCGTAGCGTGAAAGGTTTTAATATCTTTTCGGCGGTGGGCGCTTGTGCCGATTTGCTGGAGGAATTCGGCGGGCACGAGCTGGCGGCCGGATTTACGGTAAAAGAGGAAAATATAGCGGCCTTGCAGGAAGCCATG
>JAZQVM010000033.1:0-52845 GCA_045631845.1 Eubacteriales bacterium
TTTTGGAGGAAAGACAATGGCAGTAATCTCTATGAAGCAGCTTCTCGAAGCCGGTGTGCATTTCGGCCACCAGACGAGAAGATGGAACCCCAAGATGGCCGAGTATATTTTTACCGAGCGTAACGGTATCTATATCATCGACCTGCAGAAGACGGTGAAGAAGGTTGAAGAAGCCTACATGTTCGTTCGCCAGATCGCTGAGGAAGGCAAGGATATCCTCTTTGTCGGTACCAAGAAGCAGGCAATGGACGCCGTGAAGGAAGAGGCCGTTCGTTGCGGCATGCATTACATCAATGCTCGCTGGCTCGGCGGTATGCTCACCAACTTCAAGACCATCAAGACCCGTATCCGTCGTCTGGAACAGCTGCACAAGATGCAGGAAGACGGCACCTTTGATATGCTTCCCAAGAAGGAAGTGATCAAGCTCGAGCATGACATTGAGAAGCTGGAGAAGTATCTCGGCGGTATCAAGAATATGCCCAAGCTCCCCGGCGCTCTGTTCATCGTAGACACCAAGAAGGAGCACAACGCCGTATCCGAAGCTCGTAAGCTTGGTATTCCCATCGTGGCTATCGTGGACACCAACTGCGATCCCGATGAGGTTGACGTAGTAATCCCCGGCAACGACGATGCCATCCGCGCTGTCAAACTGATGTGCGCTTGCATGGCCAACGCCGTAATCGAAGGCAAGCAGGGCGAGGCTTTTGTTGAAGAAGCTGAAACCGAAGAAGTTGCCACCGAAGAAGTCGCTGAATAAATCACAAGCGCCCGCCCAGAACGGGCGGGCGTATCTTTTACTATAGGAGGAAAATATCATGGCTTTTACCGCTAAAGATGTTCAGAATTTGAGAGAGAGAACCGGTTGCGGCATGATGGACTGCAAGAAGGCGCTTGTCGCTTCTGACGGTGATGTCGATAAGGCAATCGAGTTTTTGCGTGAAAAGGGTCTGGCCGCTGTGGCTAAGAAGG
Source organism: Eubacteriales bacterium (assembly GCA_045631845.1). Lineage (GTDB taxonomy): Bacteria > Bacillota > Clostridia > Oscillospirales > UMGS1783 > CAKSHC01. Next base: position 970 of record JAZQVM010000033.1, read on the forward strand.
CCGGCCGTATCGCCAGCGAAGGCGTTGTGGCTATCTACAACGACGGCAAGGTTGCCGCTATGGTTGAGGTTAACTCCGAGACCGACTTTGTTGCCAAGAATGCGGATTTCGTGGCTTTCTGCAAAGATGTGGCTGAGGTTGTTGCTCAGACCAATCCTACCGATGTTGACGATCTGAAGACCAAGGCTATGGCCGGCATGACCGTAGGCGAGGTTCTGCAGGAGAAGGTGCTCACCATCGGTGAGAACATCTCCATCCGTCGTTTCTATCGTACCGACCGTCCGTCCGTTGACTACGTTCACGGCGGCGGCAAGATCGGCGTTCTGACCGAGTTCGAGACCGATTGCTGTGCTTGCAACGAAGGCTTCGTTACCGTTGGTAAGGACGTCTGCATGCAGATCACCGCTATGAATCCCCAGTTCCTCAACAAAGAGGCTGTGGATCCTGAAGTTGTGGCTAAGGAAACCGCCATCATCATGGCTCAGATCAAGGAAGATCCCAAGAATGCTTCCAAGCCCGATCAGATCATCGAGAAGATGGCTACCGGTAAGATGGGCAAGTATTTCAAAGAGAACTGCTTGCTGGAGCAGGCCTTTGTTAAGGACGACTCCATGAGCGTTGGCCAGTATGTTGAGAAGGCCGCCAAGGAAATGGGCAAGACCATGAAGGTGGTTGGCTACGTTCGTTTCGAGAAGGGCGAAGGTTTGGCCAAGAGAGAAGACGATTTTGCTGCCGAAGTTGCCGGCATGGTGAAATAAGTTTTGTCATACAATATGCCTGAGGCACTTTCGCCTCAGGCATTTTATTTGGAGGAAAGATTATGAAGGTATTACTTATCAACGGAAGCCCCCGTAAGCAGGGCTGTACCTATACGGCATTGTGCGAAGTGGCCGCCACCCTCAACGAGTGCGGCATCGAGACCGAGATCGTGCAGGGCGGTGCCGTGGGGCAGGATTGCACCGGTTGCGGCGCCTGCCGTACCTATGGCAAGTGCGTGTATGATAACGATTTGGTTAATGAACTGGTGGAAAAGGCCAAGACGGCCGATGGGTTCGTATTCGGCTCGCCCGTCTATTATGCCTCGGCTTCGGGTGCGTTGCGCTGTCTAATGGACCGTTGCTTCTATTCGGGCGGTGCGGCCTTTGCCTATAAGCCGGCGGCGGCCGTGGTGAGCGCCCGTCGTGGCGGTTGTACCAACGCCTTTGACCAGATCAATAAATATTTTACCATCAACAATATGCCCGTTGTACCCTCCCAGTATTGGAACATGGTGCACGGGGCGCAGGCCGAAGAGGTCAAGCAGGACGAGGAAGGGTTGCAGACCATGCGTACCCTTGGCAAGAACATGGCGTGGCTGTTGCGTTGCATCGAAGCGGGCAAGGCGGCGGGGATTGACCGTCCTGCGTCCGAAAAGAAGCTTCGCACCAATTTTATACGATGAACTGGCGTCGGTGTGGCATGGAGGATGTCGAGGCGGTAGCGGCCATTTTGGCGCAGGCGCACGTCTTTATGCGGCAACAGGATTTACCGCAATGGCAGGGCGAATACCCCAACGCTGAGGATGTGAGGGCGGATATCGCACAGGGCATCGGCTGGGTGCTGGAGGACGGCAAGGTCGTGGCCTATGCGGCGGTGCGGCATGGCGAGGAGCCGACCTATGGGTACATTGAGGGGGCGTGGCACAGCGATGCTCCCTATGCCACTCTGCATCGGGTGGCGGTGGCCGAATACGGCAAAGGCTATGTGGGACAAGTGTTTGCCCATGCTTCCCGCATGGCCGACTGGTTGCGGATTGATACTCACGAACAAAACACACCCATGCGGCGGGCGATTGAGAAGTTTGGATTTGTCAAATGCGGTGTAATTTATGTGGAGGACGGCAGTCCTCGGATGGCGTACGATAAAAGGACAGTGGAATGAACCACTGTCCTTTTTTAGTCTATGATGCGACCATCGGTGGAGATGGTGACGATGCGCCAGGGAATGAACTTGCCGCTCTGTTGCAGGGCACGCTTCACGGCGTTCTCCAGCCCGCTGCAACAGGGGACTTCCATGCGGGTGACGGTAACGCTCTTGATGTTATTATTGAGCAAAATCTGCGTAAGTTTCTCGGTGTAGTCGCCCTCGTCGAGCTTGGGGCAACCGATGAGGGTGATGTGGTTGCGCATAAATTCCTGATGGAAATTGCCGTAGGCGTAGGCTGAGCAGTCGGCGGCAATCAGCAGATTGGCGTTTTCAAAATAGGGCGCATGAACGGGCACCAGTTTGATCTGCACCGGCCATTGTTGCAGGTGGGTGGTGGCGTGCGCCTCGGTGGTGACGGGCGTGCGGGATAAAGCCTTGGCGTGTGTGCCGGGGCAACCGCAGGGGAGTGGTTTTTGCGCCTTGGCGGCCAATACGGCGGCCTCGTTATAGGCGGGCGCTTCCCGTTCCTCAAAGGAAATGGCATTGGTGGGGCAGGCGGGCAGGCAATCGCCCAGCCCGTCGCAATAGTCCTCACGGGTGAGGACGGCCTTGCCGTTGACCATTTCAATGGCGCCCTCGTGGCAGGCGGCGGCGCAAGCACCGCAGCCGTTGCATTTATCGGAATCAATCGTAATAATTTTACGAAGCATGGTAACAACTCCTTTCTGGTTTTAGTATATATGAAGGAAGGGCTAAATTACTGTTGTTTTTGCAACAAAGGGGCTTGCATTTTGCAGGGAAAGGGTGTATGATATACGGGTTTGTGAGGTGAGCAGTTGTGGTGTCATTCATAAAAAAACATACAGTCATGTGCATAGCGGCGTTGGCGGCGCTTATTACCTGCCTGCTCGTGCCGCCCGATGCCGAGTATTTGGGATATTTGGATTTTAAGACCTTATCTTGTTTGTTTTTGACGCTGGCGGTGGTATGTGCCCTGCGCAACATTAAGTTTTTCACGATTTTAGCCCGAAAACTGGTTAAAATGACAGGGAATTTGCGGCTCTTGACGCTGATGCTTGTGTATATTACCTTTATCGGTTCGATGCTCATAGCCAACGATATGGCGCTGATCACCTTTTTGCCGCTGGGATATTATGCCTTGCATGCCACATGTACCGAGCACTATATGGCCTATGTTTTTATTTTGCAAAACATTTCGGCCAATTTGGGTGGGATGCTCACCCCCTTTGGCAATCCGCAAAATCTCTACCTATATTCCTATTTCAACATTCCCACCGGTGAATTTACCATGATTATGTTGCCGCCCTTTTTGCTGGCGGTGGGGTTATTGACCGTCTGTTGCCTGTTCGTGCGGCCGGAGAAACTGAAATTGACCGAGGATTTCCCCGAACGGCTACCCAAGGGCAAAACGATCTTATATTTGGTGTTGTTTGCCGCTTCGCTGTTGATTGTATTTCGGGTGATTCCGTATCTGGCGGGGCTGATCGTCATTCCTGCGGTGCTCATTTTTGCCGATCGGCGGGCGTTGCGGGATGTGGACTATCCGCTGCTGTTGACCTTTGTATTTTTCTTCATCTTTGCAGGAAATCTGTCCCGTGTACCGGCGGTGCACACCCTATTGTCGGGATTGATGGAGAAGGATGCCCTGCTGGTATCGACCCTGTCCTGCCAGGGCATCAGCAACGTGCCTTCGGCGATTCTGCTTTCTCGTTTCACCGATAATTATCGTGCGTTGTTGTTAGGGGTAAACATCGGCGGTACGGGCACGATTATTGCCTCACTGGCCAGCCTGATTACCTACAGTGAATATAAAATTCTGCACCCTCGTGATTCCCGACGGTATCTCAAACTGTTCACCCTGATCAATCTGCTTTTCTTGGTGATCATGACGGTGGCAGCCAAACTCTTTTTTGTGTAAAAAAATCCCGTGAAGATTTCACTTCACGGGATATTTTTATGGATTAGTCAATCACACGGACACGGATGACTCCGTCGATCGCCTTGAGGGCGTTGACGGTATCTTCATCGGCCTTCTCTACATCGAGCAGGGTGTAAGCATAGTCACCCTTGGACTTGTTGAGCAAGTTTTCGATGTTGATGCCCTTATCGCCGAACAGGGCGGTGTACTGGCTGATCATGGTCGGCTTATTCTCATGAATGATGCAGATACGGGGCACACCGGCGGGGGCCATTTCCACGTTGGGGAAGTTGACCGAATTGACGATGTTGCCGTAGAGCAGGTAGTCGTTGAGTTCCTGTGCGGCCATGGTAGCGCAGTTCTCTTCACTCTCGGGAGTCGAAGCGCCTAAATGAGGGATGGGAACGACATTCTTCAGAGTCAGCACATTCTCGTCGGGGAAGTCGGTCACATAACGGGCGACCTTGCCGCTTTCCAATCCTGCCTTGAGGGCTTCGGTATCCACCAAAGCGGCACGGGAGAAGTTGAGCAGGCGAACGCCGTCCTTGCACAGGGCCAGCGCATCGGTGCCGATCATGCCGCGGGTGGCATCCATCAGCGGAACGTGAATCGAGATATAATCGCAGTTCTTATAAATATCTTCCACATTCACGGCATGGACGATGCGGCGATCCAGACTCCAAGCCGACTTGACCGAGATATAGGGGTCATACCCCATAACATTCATACCCAAATGCACGGCGGCGTTGGCTACCATAGCGCCGATGGCGCCCAAGCCGATTACGCCCAAGGTCTTGCCTGCCAGCTCGGGACCGGCAAAGGCGCCCTTGCCTTTTTCAACCAGCTTGGCAACACCAGTCTGGCCGTCCAAAGTCTTGGCCCACTCAATACCACCCACCACATCACGGGAGGCGAGGAAAAGACCGGCCAGCACCAGTTCCTTTACGGCGTTGGCATTGGCACCGGGGGTGTTGAATACGACGATGCCCGACTTGGCGCAATCGTCTACCGGAATATTGTTGACACCGGCGCCGGCGCGGGCGATGGCTAAGAGCGATTCGGGGAAGGCCACCTCATGCAGAGCGGCCGAGCGAACCATAATGCCGTCGTAATCCTCCATGGTGTCATCATAAGTAAAAGCATCGGGGGCAAAGCGGCTCAGACCGTTTTGCGAAATCTTGTTATATAAGCGAATCTTATACATTCTTTTTTCCTCACTTATTGGCTTTTTCGAAATCCTTCATGAAATCGACCAGTTTTTGCACGCCGTCGATATCCATGGCGTTGTAGATGCTCGCACGCATACCGCCGACCGAGCGGTGACCCTTGAGGTTGACCAAGCCTGCGGCTGTGGCCTGCTTAACAAAGGCGGCGTCCAGATCGGGATTGCCGGTAACGAAAGGCACGTTCATGATCGAACGGTCCTCGCCCATAACGGTGGCGTTAAAGAGAGAGGAAGCATCGAGATAATCATAGAGCAGTTTGGCCTTGGCATAGTTGCGCTCAGCCATGGCAGACAGGCCGCCCATCTTCTTAACCCACTCGAGTACGCACATGCAGACATAGATGGCATAGGTCGGCGGGGTGTTGTACATCGAGCCGTTCTTAACATGAATGTCGTACTGGAACATAGTCGGGGTGCAGTCCTGACAGTAGCCCAGCAGATCTTCGCGCACGATCACAACCGTCAAGCCGGCAGGGCCCATATTTTTCTGCGCGCCGGCAAAGATCAGACCATACTTGGACACATCCACAGGCTCGGACAGGATGCAGGAGGACAGGTCAGCCACCAAGGGCACATTGCCGGTTTCGGGCAGGTTGGCAAAACGGGTGCCGTAGATGGTATTGTTCTGGCAGATATAGAAGTAATCGGCATCGGGAGTAAAGGTAGCGGGGTCAAGTTTTGGGATGTAAGAGAAGGTCTTATCCTCACTCGAGCCAACCACGTTCATCGTGCCGTATTTCTTGCCTTCGGAATAGGCCTTCTTGGCCCATGCGCCGGTGATCACAATGTCAGCCTTTTTGCTGTTTTTAAGCAGATTAAGAGGGATCATGGCAAACTGGGACGAAGCGCCGCCCTGCAGGAAGAGAACCTTGTAGTTCTCGGGAATGCCCATCAGCTCACGCAAGAGGCTTTCGGCATTGTCAATAATCTCTTGATAGGAGGACGAGCGGTGACTCATCTCCATAACCGACATACCGGCACTGCCGTAGGCGGTCATCTCAGCGGCGCAACGCTCCAACACCTCTAAGGGCATGGCCGACGGGCCTGCCGAGAAATTGTATACTCTGTTCATGTTTTGTACCTCCCGGAAAACAAAAATAATTACCTATTATTATATGCTCCCCGTATCAATAAGTCAATATGTTTTAGTGCTTTATCTTGATAAATCGACAAAATTTTATCGATTTTTTGCTCGGATGAGGATAACGGTGCAGTCGTCCCGCGCATCGCCGCACTCCTTTAGGCAGAGATGGCACATGCGATTGAGGTCGCTTTCCTGTTGCATAGCCAGTAAAATCTCATCGGTCAGTTCTACGCCGTCGGAGTGAAGGATTACAATATCCCCGTCCTTTAGGGTGAAAAATCGATGCTCGGGCTTGGCGTTACTCAATATGCCGGCAGGCAGAGAGGAGCAGGGGATGGTATAGGAGCGTCCGCCGCGCAGAATCACGGTGTCGGCGGCGCCCAGTTTATACAGATCCACCCGTCCCGTCAATCGATCGATATCCGCTACGTCGAGCGTGGAAAAGGTCTGCGTATCGCTCGCCAGTAACAGCGTGGAATTGAGCAGGCACAAGGCTTTGGGGACATCAAACCCACTTTGCAGGATGCTCTCAAAAATCTCGCAGGTTAAGGTGGCGTGACGATGGGCATCCGCACCCGATCCCATACCGTCAGAGAGTACCACCGATTGGTGATAGGGGCGGGGTGAGAGTTGGGTATGGGCATCGCCGCAGACCGATTCCCCGATTTTGTTCGCCTGTGCCGAGGCGATCTCCAGTTTGAATTTATCCCGCCGTCCCAGTAACAGATGCCAGTCTTCGCCGATGGGATCGCAGGTCAATAGGGAGAGATTGGTGCCGCATAGGGTGCTCAGATCGGCCACCGTGCGCCGATCGCTCGGAGCGGTGCGGGTGCGCAGGACGGCACGGATATACAACCCGTCGTGATGGTCGCGATAGACGGTGAGAGATTGCACGCGGCAGGCCTTGGCGGCAAAATAATCCTCAATGCGGCGGGTTAAGGTGTCGTCAAAACGCAGGGGTTGTCCCACCTGTTGCCCCATCTCGTCGAGCAGTTGGGAGAGGGAGGCGTACTGGGCGGCCAGCACCGTTTTGCTGCGGTCATCTTCGTAATTTTGCAACACCGCGGTGCGGTGTGCGGCGCCTTGGGTGTTGGCGGTATTGAGCAGAGCCGACCAAGAGGGACAGCGCTCCTTGAAATGCTCGGGCAGGTCGGCGGCGGTTAAGGGACGATTGACCAGCGTGCGGCAAAGAGCGGAGAAGATTTTTTCGGTGTCAAAACTCTGGCCGACACGGCAGGCGGTACTGCGTACGCAACGGCGGCAGAGAGGTTCTAAGGCATGGTCCAGATCGCATCGCAGATCGGAGGGGCTGACGGGTGTTTCGGCGGGCGTGAGGGTGTGGGAAATGCGATCAAGATGACGGGCGGTAGTCATGAGCTTGTGGCTGACATAGGCGCAGACCGAGTCGGCCTGTCCGGCTTTACCGTTATTGCGCAAGGTGAAAAGACGCCCGATGGTTGCCACCCCCTTTTCGGGGAGTAAGGCATAGATGCCGCAGGCCAGAGAAGACTCGCACAAGGTGGCCAGTGCTGACAGAGAGCCGTTTATATATAAGGAAAGAGCCGTTGAACCCAGCAGGAAGATAAAGACGGCACGCAGTCGCCCCTTGCGTCCGATCAGTCCCGATAAAATTCCGCCCACGGCATAGGCGGCAATGATATGGCTCGTCCCCTCGGCGGCAAAGGAAAGGATCGTGCCGACAATAGCTCCGCTCATGCCGCCCATGGCCGCCCCGCCCCAAGAGGCAAAACAGATCACAGCAAAAACGGCAGGAATACGGGCGGGTGCAATGCCGTAGAAGGAGAATCGGCACAACGGGAGAAAAAGGATACTTATGAGAATTAACAGGGCGGCCGCCTCGGTTTGGGTCAGTCCCGTGCGACGGGTCCCGCTTTGCAACGATGCGGGCAGGGCGGTACAACCAAAGAAGGTATAGCACAAGCCGGCCACCAGTGACAGAGCGCCGGTGAGTAGATCAAAGGTCAGAAAGCCGTGGTAGGACGCGATAAGCAGATGGGTCAGAAGCAGACTGCTTCCTGCTGTGATCAATGACACGGACTGGCGGGAGAGGCGGCGGATAAGTGCCGTGAGAATAAAGCGCAAGGGAAGGGCCAGCAGGATGCCGGCAATATAGGGCAGGCCGACAGTACCCTGTAGCATATAGCCGATGACGGCACCGATCGCGGGGGCTACCGTTAAAACGGCACGGTCAAAATACAGGCAGGCGGCGGCCACGCCGAAGGGGAGAAGTCCAAATGGCAGAGAGGCGTAAGCGGCTAAGACACCGCAAAGGGTGGCCAGTAAAGGCGTGCCGACATTGTCAATCAGTCGGGCAAAGGAAAGGGATGGTTGGCGTTTTCTCGTTTGTATCATGGTTATGTACCTCCGAAGCCTATTGTAGCGGTCAAGAAAGGAGAAAGTTGTCACAATAGAGAATTTTTCAAAAAAAGGTTGACAAACGGGGCAAAAGAAGGTATACTATGTGAGCAATAAAGCAGAACGCTCCCGTTCTCACCGCCGCCTGTCGGGTGTCGGTCAATAGGAAAGAAAGCCAAGATGGGCTTATTTTGTGTGCGGGAACGGTTTGTTTCCGTATTTTTTTGTGTTTGGAGGTGTCTTGCATAAAGACAGCAAGTTTGCTCATTAATGAGGAGATCACAGTCAAGGAAGTCCGTGCCATTGATGCCGACGGCAGCCAACTCGGAGTCATTTCCACCAAGCGTGCCCTCGAGATCGCCGATGAACGGGGGCTGGATCTGGTGCTGATTGCACCGAAGGCTACGCCCGCGCCTGTTGCCCGTGTGATGGATTACGGCAAGTACTGCTTTGAGCAGCAGAAACGGGATAAAGAACAGCGCAAGAATCAAAAGACTGTGGAAGTCAAAGAGGTTCAACTTTCCTGCAAGATCGAAGATAACGATATCAACACCAAGGCCAACCATGCCCGCCGCTTTCTGAAAGACGGCAATAAGGTTAAGGTGGTCGTACGGTTCCGCGGCCGCGAGATGGCTCACACCGAGATCGGTGCGCAGCTTCTCGAAAAGTTCGCCGGAATCTTGGAAGATGTCGGCGTCGTGGATAAGCCCGCAAAACTCGAAGGGCGTAATATGACGATGTTTCTTGTGGCAAAGCCTAATAAATAAACGATACAACAGAGAGGAGTTCTATCATGCCTAAGCTGAAAACACATTCCGGTGCAAAGAAGAGATTTAATCTCACCAAAAAGGGCAAGGTCAAGAGAGCCCATGCCTACAAGTCCCATATTCTTAACAAGAAGTCTACCAAGCGCAAGAGAAATCTGCGTAAGGCCGCTTATGCCGACGTGACCAACATTTACGCCGTTAAGCAGCTGATCCCCTATAAATAATTAAGACGATACGAAGGAGTTGATATAAATGGCAAGAGTAAAAGGCGCATTGGCTACCCGTAAGCGCAGAAATAAGATCATGAAGCAGGCCAAGGGCTTCTGGGGTGCAAAATCCAAGCAGTTCCGTACCGCTAACATCGCCGTTATGCGTTCCATGGCGAACGCCTACATCGGCCGTAAGCAGAAGAAGAGAGATTTCCGCAGACTGTGGATCACCCGTATCAATGCCGCTGCCAAAATGTGCGGTATGAACTATTCCACCTTCATGCACGGCCTCAAGCTCGCTAAGATCGAGCTCAACCGCAAGATGCTCGCCGAGATCGCTTTGAACGATATGGTTTCCTTTAAGGCTCTCGCCGATAAGGCTGCCAAGGCTCTGGCTAAGGCTGCTGAAAAGGCTGCGAAATAAGTTTGATAAACAAAAAAAGAGTATTGCGTAGGCAATACTCCTTTTTTTATTCTGCCATCTCCGATGCCAGTACCGCCGCCAGCAGGGAAGCCAGGCGAATATCCTGTTCGGTGGCTACCGCTCCGTTTTCGGGAGTGAGTAGGATAATGGCTCCGATGCAGTCGCTTTCGGAAATAATGGGAACAACCACCGAAAGGGAAGCGGCTCCGCTTTCTGTCAGCGTGGCGCGGGTCGCATCACCGGCACGGCGCACATAGTTTTCCCGCCGATGCATCCGATCGGCCAGCGACTCGGACACGCCCCGCTCCTGATAGTCCTTCTTGGGAATGCCGGCTACCGCCAGCACCGTGTCCCGATCGCAGACCGCCGCGGGCTTTGCCGTCGCGCGGGATAGTGCATCAGCAAACACCTGCACCTTTTGGCTCATGCTCTCCATGGCCGAGTATTTCTTGAATATGACCTCGCCCTCCCGATTGGTGAATATTTCCAGAGGATCTCCTTCACGGATCCGCATAGTGCGGCGGATTTCTTTGGGGATAACCACACGACCAAGGTCGTCTATTCTTCTCACAATTCCTGTTGCTTTCATATATAAAAACTCCTTTTCACTATTTAATGGTGTGGAGTTAGTATGTGGAATATTGCCATTATTATACTCATTTGACACGATTCTCAGGATTTCTTTAACGGTCTGTGCAAGTTCTTCCTCGCGCCACATTCGGTTTATGGTGCATCCTAATTGTTTGATTTCAAAGTCACTTCGTCGGTTTTGAATTTGCTGTATCGGAACATCATACATTTCGGAAATAAATGAGTCAGAAGCTTTTTCAAAAAGTTTTTCTAATTGGCTTTTGCTCATCCGAAAGAAATCTGCCGGAAAATTAGAAATCGTTACATGATGAAAGCCCCGTTTTTTCAATTCATCTTTAATCCATTTTCCTTCTTTTCCTGAATAATCATAGTATTCTTCTTTATACATAGTCTATACCTGCCTTGATTTGTCCCTTCATAATATAAACACAACTGAAAAATTCAAAATATAGTCACTTTTTAAAAAATTTTTCAAATTATATTTTTCCACGTTAACAATTATATATGATTCATATCCCAATGTCATCGGCAAAGAATCGTCTTTTTATAGGCAAAATATAGGCACAAAATGAGCATAAAATAGGCACAGCGTTTGGACAAATAATCCGCCGGCTGTGCCTTTGTTACAGTAAATAGTTTGTGTTAGTATTTTCGTTAAACAAAAAGCTCTTTAGACAATAATTCGCGATATGATTTCGAGAACGCTTCAAACCGTTCCTTTCTTTGTTGCGCACAATCGTAGCTTTTAACTATTTCTTGTTGCACCTCAAAGTCAGGTATATCTAATAATACATTGTTGAAGAATCCTGTCTTGTTCCACGTTCCATTGTCTGCTGACGATGAATATGATAAGAACTCCGTTTTATATTGAATCGCTAACCACCTTAGATCAATGTCATATTTGCATTTGTCAGAAACTGATAAAATATACGCATGGTCATTGATGGTATATGTCCCTTTAGGTAAGAAACGAGTTTCTCCAGCTTTACCATTTCTTACAACTAAAAGTCCCTCTTTGTCTTTAAAAACTTTTAGTTTCTTTCCATTGGGCAAAATTGAATTGACCGGTACTTCTCCCATCATTGTTTCCTCTTCGGTAGAACTAGACAAAACAGGACATCTTGAATCTGTAGTGTTTAAAACTGTTGAATAGATAAATTCTTCTGTCAGCCCTGTATTGCCGCTCATACAACTAATAACTTTTGATATAGGAATTTGTTTTACCTGATATTTTATGTTATTTTCATCAATTTCCTTTGGGTTTAACTCTGCTTTCGTTTTAGCCCACTCATCTTCCAACTCACGCAATTCATGATTAAACTCTTTCAAAGTTATGTAGTTAGGTTCATAAGGACGCAAATAATATTCTGGTAACAGTGGCAAGAATTCCTCTTTGGCTATTTTTTCAATTCTTATAACCTCGGCCTTGCGTTTCTTAACAATGTTGCCTTTTTCATCTATCCACTCTGTGCCATTTGTAGCGAAGTCATCATAATGCAACCAACGTTGTTCCAATATGCTTGGATGTTCTACACCATCTTTGTCAACATACCCTTGAACCTCATCGTGCAACCAACATTCCGTTTCATCTCTTAATCTGGTAGGGAAGCGTTTATCCGAATTAGCAAATCCATCATTATCAATTATATACATCCAAATTGGTGTCTTTTGAAACTTACCTGTTCCAACATATTTTTTATTTGAGGCAGTTCGTCTATCGTGAAGTTACGAATAAAAACGGCGTATGTTTTCTCTTTCGTGTATGGTGCGAATGCAAATTTAGGCAAAGATACAATAGCATATATTTCACAAGTTTCCAAAATTTCTTTTCTAAATTTAACAAAAGTGGGATTTTCCAAAACACCATCTGGTGTTATAATACAAGCTCTTCCGTTTATTTCTAGAAGATCTATCACTCTGCACCATGCGGCAATCTCCATTCTTTTTGATGATAAAACATCCGTATTTGCCTCTAATGTTCCCGCGCCATACGGGGGATTTGTAATAACATACTTGTATTTTCTGTTAAGAAATGCTTTGCCGGTTTTAGCTTGCGGATTCAAAGAATCATCTGCAAACATATTTGTATGTCCGTCACCAACCAAAAACATATTTAATCGTGTTCGCGATATATTTTCTGAACGAATATCAATACCATAAAAACATTTCTCAGCTAAATATGTCGATGATTCTTCATCATACATTCCTTCTGCCATATAATTTGCTCTCAACACTTTAAAACTTTCTGTTAGCATTCCTCCTGTACCACAAAAAGGGTCTATTATAGTAAGATTGCTATCAGGGGTGTATACATTCTCTGATTGCAATAACAATTCAGCAAAAACATGTGAGTATTGTCTTCTTGTAAAATATTCACCAAAGTCTTTCTTCTCTTTAGAATTTGCAAATTTCTCATATACTGCACCAAACAAATCAAATCCCGTTCCATGGAGCGGTTGCATAGAATCTATTATTCCATATATTGAATATAGTTTTTTTGCATTAACCAATGGTCGCGAACCAGTAATAAGTGTTCTCACATTTTTCAACAAGGGTGCAAACTCACGAAAATCAGATTCGTCTGACACTAACCAATCAATATATGATGTCAATTTAGTAACAGCGTCCAGTGCCTCATCAACAGAAAATTTCCGTATATCAGACCAATATGGCTTACTTCTATCACAAGTTCCTTCAATCTCGGATTTTTCCTCGTAGTATTCAAGGGCAATTAGTCCGATAGTGAAATCTATTTTCTGTGTGTTATTTGCGAAATCGATCTCACGATATTCTTCTGCCAATTCCCACAATTTCTTGTTAAAAACAGCTTCTGATACGGATGTTAAAGCATCTGTTCCCATTGTAATATTATCAGAAGCGGGGTTTTCAACAAGATACTTTCTAATTATTCGAAAAACATCGAGAGTTTGAAACTCGGATATTAAGTTTCCATTCAAAGTGAGTTTATTTCCAGTATTTACATTATAAAAATAGGTGGTTTTACAATTAGTTACTCCGAAAAAAGGAATGTTTAACAAAGGTGCTTTTTTCATTCCTTGAGCAAAAGCATCTTGCCAATCTTTATCTTCAATTTTGCAAGTAATATCTTTGGCTTCCGCGTAACATACCAAGTTGCTAATAAATTCCGTCTCATTATCATCATTATATTGAATATCGGAAATCAATATATCCGGACGATCACTTTTTGTGTATTTTGAAAAAGTTGTATCATTTACAATTTGTTTGATATGTATACCCAATTGAGATACTAACACTTCGTTTATTAGTCTGCTAACAGAAAGAGCTTCTTGTTTTTTCTTTTTCGCCATAATTATGCCCTCATTCTTTCTCTAATTTTTTTTATTTCATTTGGGTTGTCGGTCAAAAACTGAACTATATCCTTTGGCAGTTCGCCTCTACCAACAGCGGCTTTATCTAAAAATTCCAACTTTTCATTTTCGTTTAGTTTTAGTAAAGCAATAATTTGTTCTTGCTTATCTGGGGTAGGTGGATTTATTCGATTATGGAAAATGTCAAAAAGATAAGTTTTGGACACTTTTAAATCTTCGGCAAATTGAGCTTGCGTATAGTGCTTCTCTTTTAAGAGTGCAACAAAATATGCGCCAAACGTACCCACCTGATATTTAGTTTTAGCCACCGTCTCACCTCCAAAAAGTAAATAAGTAAACTAACTACTTTACTATTCTATCATATCCTTTGAAAAATTGCAAGAAAAAAGCGCAATCTTTTCAGATTACGCTTACAAAAATCAATATATGTAGTTTTCTATCAAAAACCGCCTAAAACCATAAAATTAGGGGCTTGTGTTCAATAGGGCAAACTAGTGAAAAACCCAGTGTTTATGCAGGTTTCAGGCGGTTTGCCCTATTATAACACACGCCTCTATACGGCGTACAATACCTGTGGCTTTCATATATATCTATCTCCTTATTTTACAAATTACGCTGTTAGTATCTGTAAACAGGCGGAGATTATACCGCACAAAACAAAAAAACGAACCCACCTTTTCTGCTTCCGAAAGGTAGGTTTTTTGATTTTAGGCCTGTTGCTTACATAAGTGTTTGTTCCCACCCCTTGTTGTAACGTTATGGTAGACTAATTGATATAATTATGGTAGACTAATTGATATAATTATTTGTTACATTAGAAGAGTTTATAGTAAAATTTTGCACGTAAGCAGCAGAAATATCGGCAAGGATTGCGTACATATGGAAAGAGGAAAGCAATTCTTCTACCAAAAGAGGGGAAAAATGAAAAAATACTTTTGTTTAGCAGCATTGTTTATAGCAGCACTGCTTCTGTGTGCTCTGTTTGCGTTCTTTCGGGAAGAGAAGAAAAGCGAATTGACCAAGATCGATACGCTTTTGAAACAGTATGATTTGTCGGAACAAGCTGATGCTAAGGATGTTTTGACCGTGGGGAAAAGGAAACAGTTTCCTTCTCTTTCAGAGGCTGTGGCAGAAGCGAAAGATGGCGACATAATTGTGGTTTTTTCTGGAAAGTATGTGGAATCAGTTCATGCGGCAAATAAAACCTTATATATCATCGGTGAGAGCCGGGGCGAGTGTATGCTTTCTTATTCCAATGCTAATTACTTTTCTCCGCCTGTTGAAATGGGGAGTGGAATGCTGGCAAACATGACGGTATATGCAGTTCATCAGGAAATTGAGGAGGGAGCGGTAGCGAAGGCATATTCCCTCCATGTTGATTTTGATATTAGCAAAAACACCCAATTTCAAGTAATAGATGTTGATTTTATTAACGAAAGCTATCAAACAATTGGTATTGGTCTGAGAGAGAATTTTACATTGCGGTTTCAGAATTGCCTTTTTGAATGCAAAGGCGATAACAACGCATTTTATTGCCACGACGATCCTACCCGGGAAGGCTCTGCGAATCAGCGGCTGATTGTAGAAAACTGCCGTTTTGTAAATAACGGAACAAATGCAAGCACGATATTGATACAAAGTCAAGAGGCACCCAACAGCGAAATTCTGTGCGAATGGAACAATAACACCATTGAAAACAGGGCTGGTGGGAAACTTTTCGCAACGCATTTATGGAAAGAAAAAGCAAGCTCGGAATCCGGTTGGCTTGGGATGAGTTTTTGGAAAAATGCGGAGAACTCAAACGGAAACAGTTTGGCAGAGCTAAATAGAACACATTAAAGGAGAGTACCCGCTATGCAGTTTATTTCTGTCCCTTTTCTGATTTTTCTCTTTCTTTCCTTTTTCATATACTTTGGCATTAAGAAAGAGTACCGATATTTAATTTTGCTGGTTGCCAACTATGTTTTCTTTGGATGGAACAACCTGTATTCCGTTCCGGCTTTGCTGTTAGCAACAGTATTGACCTACATAGGCGGTCTGGTGTTGCAAAAAAAGAAAAGCAAAGCGATATATGCTGTGTTCTTTTCTCTATCGCTGTTTATCTTGGTTTTTTTCAAGTATTCCAATTTCTTGATTGACAACATCAATGTTTTCTTTGCATGGCTGGGCAAATCGCCTGCGCTTAACAAGCTCGATATTTTAACGCCTTTGGGCCTCTCGTTTTTCCTATTTCAGTCTACCGGGTATCTAAACGATGTGTATCGCAAAGATATGCCTGCGGAAAGAAATTTCTTTCGATACGCAGCCTTTGTCTCGTTCTTTCCCACAGTTGTTTCCGGGCCTATCCAACAGTCCAGAAAGCTGCTGCCCCAATTAAAAGAACCGGTAGATTTTGATTTTGAGAACGCACGAAAGGGCGTTTACCTATTGGCGTGGGGCTTTTTCCAGAAGATGGTCATTTGTCCTGCGTTTGCGAAAATCTCTAATCTGGTTTTTGATGCGTATACACAATACGATAATGTCTATTATCTGATTGCTGCTGTTTGTTATTCCTTCTATATTTATTGCGATTTTTCTTCTTATTCGGATATGGCCTGTGGTATTGCCCGTATTTTTGGTTTTCAGGTCAGCCCCAACTTCAAAAACCCCTACCTATCTCAGTCCATTGGGGAGTTTTGGAACCGTTGGCACATGAGCCTGAACACATGGTTTGTGGAAAATGTGTATATCCCTCTGGGGGGAAGCCGCAAGGGTCGCATCAGAAAATATGTGAATATTTTTCTCGTGTTCTTTTTTAGCGGAATATGGCACGGCGCCAGCTGGTCCTTCGTTGTGTGGGGCATTTTGAACGGTGTCCTCAGAATTCTCGAGGAGATTTCGTCTCCGTTGGGCGAACGGTTTCTGCACGTATGTAAGCTCTCGCCCAAGAATCCCGCTGTTCGTTTCATTCGCAGGGGTGTTGTGTTTGGATTGATCACCGTAACATGGGTATTTTTCCGTATGCCCAGCGTTTCCGCAGCATTGCACATTGTTAAAAATATGCTGTTCTTCTATCCCTCCTCTCTGTGGAACAGCAATATCAGTTCTTTGCTTGGGACGAGAGTGGATGTTCTGTTTTTTGGGGTTGTTTTACTTGTATTTGCTCTTGTTCAATACGCAAGAAAGGGGGAAGGGAAGTTATACAGCACCCTGCAAAAAATGCCGTCTTTTTGGCGGATCTTGGGCTGTGCTTTGTTGATTGCGATATGTGTGATTGTTGCCTGTTCCGGAACAGCCACATTTAATACGCAGTTTATTTACTTCCAATTCTAAATGAAGAAATTTCTGTTATTTTTAGGAAAGATACTGCTTTGCTTCTGCGTTGTATTCTCTTTGCTCGTTTCTTTTCTGCTTGTGTGCCCGTATAAGACCTATGAAACGTCTTATCAGGCGGTGATACAGAGGAAATTTGACTATTTAAAAAATACAAAAGAAAAGAAAATCATCATCGTAGGCGGCTCAAATGCCAGCTTTGGAATCGACGAGGAAAAGATTGAAGCGGAAACCGGCTATCAGGTAGCCAATTTGGGCCTGCATGCAGGTTTTGGTGCGATTGTGCCGTCCGAGCTGGCGAAGGTGAATATTGCCGAGGGTGATATTGTGCTGCTTGCCTACGAATGGGGTTGGCATAGTCATGGCTACTTTGACATTTTTGGTACAGATCTGGTGATCAGCGGATTTGAACACCGACTGGATATGTACAAATATTTGCCTGGGAAACATTATCCGAAGCTGATAGGATACCTTGGTGAGAATTTTAAAAAGAAAATACAATATACACCCGCTTCCGGTGTGTATTCTGCGGAATCATTTGATGAAAACGGAAGAATGATTTTAGACCGCCCTAATACATGGATGACGTATGAAGGAAACGAGGCGTCTCTGGGCAGTGTGAATTTGGGGGATGGGACGATTTCTGATGATTGCGTTCAATACCTTAGAGAATATAAGTCGTTTGTAGAGGAAAGGGGAGCCGCAGTGTATTTTGTTGCGCCTCCTGTTTACCGTGGCGCAGTTGTTTCAGGTCCAGAAGTTTTCGAGCGATTGATTCAGCAACTGCAAGAAAGAATAGGTATTCCGTATATTAGTCAACCGGAAGATTATTTCTTCCCAAATGAGTTTGTTTTCGATACACCGTATCATTGTACCAATTCCGGTGAAGAGCGCAGAACGGAATTGCTGATTTCAGATTTGAAGAAAATCCTTTAATTAGTCTTACCCCATAAGATAGATCTCATAAATAGCAAAAGCGAGGTGAAATTCACCTCGCTTTTGCTATGTGCATGATTGGTGTTATTATACCTCATTCATCAATTCTACGAACTATTCCTGTTGCTTTCATATATACAAAATCTCCTTGCTTTACAAATTTGTACTGGTAGTATCTGTAAAACAAGGAGATTTATACTGTAAAAATCAAAATATAGTCAGTCGACGGTTTTGGCGCCACTCAGTCGGAGAAACACCATTTTGGCGCACAAACAGCCGATAAAAATGTGAGTAATTTTGAAAACCGCAGGATTCGGCAATGCTTTCTGACGTATTTGATGTAACCTCAAGTAAATATAGCGCTTTTTGAATTCGTAATTTATTTAGATAATCTATCGGCGTCATCGATAAACTCTTTTTAAATATGTTTACAATTTGGTTTTTACTATAATTGAATTTTTCTGATAAGATTTCAAGGGTTATTTTCTCATTAAAGTGGTCTTGCATATATTTCGCCATATCATTTCCCTTTATTATTGATAACTGATTGCGATATAAAATTGATAAAATATCGAAGAACACCGCTGTTTGTTCTGTTTGTGTGTAATTTTCGTGCGCAATACGATCCATTTTTTTAAACAATTTTTCAAACAAAACACAATCAAACTCGCCACGGTAGTTGAGCGTGTCCCCATTATCGTCCCAGTCTCCCCAAAAATGCACATATAGGTATTTGGGACTATCGCTCGGAAGATGTCCTATTTGCTTGCTCCCGCGCTGTTGTATATGATAATGTCCTGCTGTAATTTCGTATTCCTTTCCGTTTTCCAAAAAACGAAGAACACCTTCGTACACGAGAAGCAAAACATCATCATGACACACTCGGTTAATATGATGCTCATTTTTTTCAAAAAATCGGAGGGAGGAATATTTGTAAGTAATGGGTTTATTTAAATTGATACCTCTCATATAATCACCAATATTAGTATAGAACATTATTGTGATATTGTCAATGTTCTTTGTTATATTATCAATGTTTTTTAGCTTTTGGTTATGATATATTGAATGAGCAAAGGGAGGCGAATTATATGAATAAATGGAACTTTTACACTACAAACGAACTAAAACCGACCGGATGGCTATATCGACAATTAAAACTTCAAGCAGACGGTTTGAGCGGTAATCTTGATAAAATATGGCCGGATGTTCGTGATAGCGCATGGATTGGCGGAGAGCGAGAAGGTTGGGAGCGTGTACCGTATTGGCTTGACGGGTTTATCCCTCTTGCATATCTGCTCCAAGATGACGATATGATCAAACGGGCAAAAAAATATATTGATGCTATTATCGAGAGACAGCAGGCAGATGGGTGGATTTGTCCCTGTGTAGAGGAAGAAAGAGCAACCTACGATACTTGGGCAATTCAACTTATAACAAAAGTTTTAACAGTCTACTACAACTGCTCAAATGACGAGCGCATTCCCGGTGTTATTTACAAGGCACTCAAGAATTATTACGAACTATTGAAGAGTGAGAAAATAAAACTTTTTTCGTGGGGAAAATTCCGATGGTTTGAATTGTTTATCTCTCTTAATTTCATTTACGAAAGATACAAGGAGTCCTGGATTGTTGACCTTGCCCGGATAATTAAAGAGCAGGGCGCAGATTATGAGAAATTTATTCCGCAATGGAAACGCCCGCTGAACAAATGGACGTTTGAAACACACATTGTAAATCTTGCAATGATGTTGAAATATGAAGCAATCAGTTGTGATTTGCTGGATATGGAATATACGGATGTTGCCGAAAAGTTATATGATGTTTTAAAAAAGCACAACGGCACAGCCGTAGAAACCTTTACCGGTGACGAGTGTCTTTCGGGGCTTTCTCCAATTCAAGGCACTGAGTTGTGCGCTGTTGTGGAACAAATGTATTCATATGAGTTGTTGTATTCCTATACAGGAGATGCAAAGTGGGCTGACCGTTTGGAGGTTTTGGCATTTAACGCCTTGCCGGCGGCGATCAGCGAGGATATGTGGACGCATCAGTACGTACAAATGAATAATCAAATTGCTTGTCAAAAATTTCCAGGCAAGTCTTTGTTCAGAACGAACAATTCTGAAGCACATTTATTTGGCCTTGAACCCCATTTCGGATGTTGTACCGCAAATTTCAATCAAGGTTGGCCAAAACTTGCGTTATCGGCATTTATGCATAACAGCGAATGTGTGGCAAGTGTTTTGCCGATTCCAAGTCAGTTGAAAACTGAGGATATATCTATTACGCTTGAAACCAATTATCCCTTTGAAAACACACTTAAATATACCGTTGATGCAAAAAAGGATTTTAAATTTGAAATAAGACTCCCGAAAGATGCAGAAAACATTGTGGTTAACGGTCAAAGTGAAACCCAAAACCACTTGGTATTTAACATAACAAAAGGGGAAAAACGTGAATTTGTTATTTCCTTTGATTTCACTCCGCATTTTGAAAAATATGCCTATGATTTGAACTATGTAAAATACGGCAATCTTGTATTCTCTTTGCCGATAGAAGTTGAAAAGATGGTGCACGAATATGAAAAAGACGGTGTGGTGAGAAAAATCCCCTACTGTGATTATGAACTTATACCAAAAAGCGACTGGAATTACGGATTTGCAGGCACAACACTTAAAACAGGAAGAAACGCTGTTAGCGACATTCCATTTTCTCAAAATCATCCACCAATCACAATAACGGCGAAAATGCAGAAGATTGATTGGGGACTTGAGGATGGATATGAGAGCGTTTGCGCAAAAATACCGCAAAGCCGCACACCTGTTTCTGCGGTGGAAGAACTTTCATTGATACCATACAGCTGTGCAAAACTGCGAATGACTTTATTGCCGTTTGTAGAATAATTTACAATAAAAGCGAGGTGAAATTCACCTCGCTTTTGCTATGTATAGGTCAAAACATGCTGTTTTTCATCAAAAATTTTTCTTCAAAAATCGCCTGAAAAACCCAGTATTTATAAGGCATTATCGCACTTTTGTGTTATAATAACACGAGCCTCTATTCTTCTCACAATACCTGTTGCTTTCATATATAAAAACTCCTTTTCACTATTTAATGGTGTGGAGTTAGTATGTGGAATATTGCCATTATTATACTCATTTGACACGATTCTCAGTATTTCTTTAAAGATTTGTCCGGTCTCTTCTTCACGCTCCATCCGGTTCAAAGTACATCCTAATTGCTTGATGCCGAAATCACCTCGTCGCTTTTCAACTTGATACTGAGGAACATCATACATGCGAGCAATGAACGCATCAGAAGCGCGCTCAAATAACTTCTCTAATTGACTCTTGCTCATCCGAAAGAAGTCTGCCGGCAAGCTCGAAATTGTCAAATGATGAAGACCCAAACTTTTCAAGTCATTCTTAATCATTTTGCCTTCTTTACTTGAATAATCGTAATATTCTTCTCTATACATAATCTATTCCTGCTTTTTTGTTACTTCATAATATAAACACAACTAAAAAGTTCAAAATATAGTCGCTTTTTAAAATTTTTCAAATTATATTTTTCCACGATAACAATTATATATGATTCATATCCCAATGTCATCGGCAAAACTCTGCCAATTTTGTGCCAATTTACTGTCACTTATATAACTAAAGGAATCGCTTATTGTTTCATCATAATTTGCATTGTTTCAACCCCAATGAAACAAGAAAAGTAATATGAAATATTAGAAATCATTTTATTAGTCGCTATATTGTTAACGTAAATGCACAGTACATTTTAATACAGATCAACTATGTATTTGTCCTCCATTGTTTCACCTACCTTTCGTTTTTCGTAAAGAGTCCTTTCGCTATACTATCATCCAAATTTTTAAGTTTGTTGCATATTTCTTGAATTTGTTATAGCACAAAGAAAAAGCGGAGTGGAATTCCACTCCGCCGCTATATATAAATTATTTTATCAAAAATTAATCAGGCTTAGTATCCAACAAATATTGTCTAAATCTATCTCTTAAACTTTTCCAATCCTTCTTATTTTGAAGGTGAGCTCGTCTTGAAATCGAATTACATAATCTGTGATTTTTCAGAATCTCAGCATTAACAAAAGCATCAATTTTCTTTAAAATCTTTTTATAATCTTTATCCGTAACAACTTTATCATCTTTTATAATTTTTAACAAAGATTCTGACAAATCAAGTTTTTTTCCACCAAAAGCATTTATGATGATTTGACCGATTCTTGAAGATAAAGGAACATCCTCGTCTGCTTGATTAACTATTCTGTTTATCAGTTGTACTTTAAACTGTAATTCTATTTTCCTTTCCTGAACCTTCCTCCTGATTGCTGTAACTACTAAATATATAGCAATAAAGCCAACTGGAACACTTTGCCAAAGTAATACAGTGGCGGTGTAAGCTTGTCCTTTAAACAACCATAGAACAAAATCAGCATACATTGTCCAAAGCAATATAAAATTTATTGCAACAACATACGAATATTTGTGTAAAATCCGGCAAAACAGATTGACGCTCGAACACTCCCTTTGGCAATATCCGTCTCCACACCTTCTTGAAGCATGCAATCCTTCTTTTTCTAGAGATAAATATTTACACCTAGTGCTAATAGTTTTCCCAGCCATTTTTCCAACTAAATATAATAGCGCAAATATTGTGTTAAACAAAATAAATCCCGTTAATGCTATTGTAAAAACCAAGCGATAAGGAGAAGACTCAACCATTCCTTTGAAGATGCCAGCTTCAAAAGTAATTCCACCCGAAAAAGCAAGAACAACTGCAGAAAAAATAGTCAATGTCGTAATTGATGAAATTTTATTACTTTCTAGTTTTTCATCGACCTTGTCCATCTGTGTTTGAACTCTATTAACCATGGGTTGAACATTATCGATAACTCCCGACAGCTTATCCACCTTTTCTTTGACATTTTGAAAATCTTTGCTATCGATATTTCCGGAAAGTCCTTCGGCGGAGGCCTCTTTCTTATTGACACTAAAATGTGATTTAATAAAATTATATCTGCCGATTTCAAGTTTTATGTGATCTGCAAATTTTTTAAAACTTATTGATGTGTTTTGTAAATTGGCATCATCGATATTATGCAAAAGCAATTCATCGATACTTTTTCCTAATTCATTGAGATTTTCTCCCAATATTTCTAATGTTTCTGTATCATCGGAAGCTTTGATGATTGTTTGTACTTTAAAAAATATATCTGAATATGTATGTCTGTATCCATTTGCATAAACTTTATTAAGTCTTTTAATCCAATTTTCAATGGTAGAGTCCTCTTTTGCAAACGAAGGATCGCACAAAGCATCCATCAGCTGGATTAACTCACTCGTTTTTTCTTGATCCGTCATATATTCTCACCACCATAATAGCTCTCAATAGATTTATATGGTATAATAGCTTTATCTCCAAACGTCTGATAATTATATTTCCAAGGGCCTTGCGAATGAGATAAATCCACTAAATGCCACGTAGATTTAGTTGCATATCTTAAAAGAACCTGATCCATTATACGCATTGTTTCTTCAGAAAACTCCGCACTGCTTTCTGTGTTTGGAATTGTAGATGATGAGAAAATCGCATATTCCGTATATACTTCCGGAACAACTGGACCTAACTGCCACGCATAAAAATCGTCTTTGATTAACCTGTTGTGTCTAATTCGGCAATTTTCTCCTTGGATAAAATAAAGTAGTTTTTGGAGTTTTAAATTAGTAATAGGTATATTATGGCTATGACACCAATTGATTATATAAATCGCAACGTCTTTCGCAGGATACATACTCTTCCCCCTTCAATACTTACTAATATCATTTTATGAAACTCCTACACATATTAATTATATAATATTTCGTGTAAAAGTGCAATATCTAAAAATTAAAATAAGCACCTTTTGGTTCATTTTGTGTTTTTGGTTAACAAAAAGATAACCGGATGAACGTATTGCTCATCCGGCATCATAATATGTAGGCTACACCTCACTTTTTTGATCGAAAAACCAATTTAAACGGGATTTTTTGCAAATTCAGTTGGACAAAAATTAGCGAAAAATCAGTATTTATGCGGTTTTATAGGCTTTGGTGTTATTATAACACCAGCATCTATACGGCGTACAATACCTGTTGCTTTCATAATATATACAAAATCTCCTTGCTTTACAAATTTGTACTGTTAGTATCTGTAAAACAAGGAGATTTATACTTTATTTCAGTTTCGTTTCAAAAACTTTCAAATAAAAATCATTGATTTTTTGTGCCATAAATTCAGACAGTTGGCTAACTTTTATTGATTTAAAAATTTGTATTCTCAACAATTCGATTATTGCACACAAAACAAATATAGCCACACTTGCCACTATTATGCAAAGAATCATCGCAATTGGCGTTTTGGTCGCAAACGAAACAAAAGCATCTTTAATAAGAAATTCAAAAATTAGCGGATGAACATGTATTAAATAGACACCTAAAGCTGCAGGAGAAACGAAATAAATGACTTTTGATGCAAGATTGTTTATTTTTATTTTCAAACAAAACAAAAACAAAAAAATTGCAGATAGTAAAATCGTAATAGATATGTACGATATAAATGTATCCTCAAATTTCGCTTGACCAAAAATACTTTTTGTTAAAAACCAAATTATAATTTTGCTTACAAAAGTTAATATAATCATTGAAAAATAACCCATAATACATTTAAATGCTGTGATTTTTTCGCATATATTATACTTCCTGATGTATGCACCAAACAAATACACAATCATAAGCCAAATAGCAGAATAACCATTATTAAGGGTAAAAGCATCTATAGGAAGAACACAGTCTATGCAACATATTACAAACAAAATTAACAGTAAAATTTTTTTGTATGTTTGTTGAGCAATATTATTTATGGCTTTATTTAAAAACGGAATGAAGAAACACAACGCAAAATATGAAGATACATACCACCATTGTTTTCCTAATATTGGCATAACCGCAACAACCAAATTTTTAATGCTTCTACTTTCAGGTAAAAAAGCAAAAAACAAAGAGGTAAACAATAACGAATAAAATAAAACCTGAAACCATAAACCGAGCATATTTTTTACTTTTACAGTCTTGTTAACCATTACATATCCACTTATTAAAGCGAAACAATTAACCGCACAGTAAGCACAAATTTCTAAAAACCAGGCTATCCAATAGTTTGTTTCGGTGGGTGAAGTGCTTTTCAATATTCCACCTTTCCCTAATACATGTAGTACGGTTACAAGAAACGCCGCAATTATACGAAATAAATCAACATTATAATTCCTTTTTTCCATATACGAACTTCTTTCTTTTGTTTTTTTTAGTATATCATAAAAACAGGAATAATTCAATTCGTTATTTTATTTCTTTTCACCACACTATGTATTGCCCAGCAAAATCGGTCGATTGGTGTCAATGTTGTATGAGACGGGTCTCCTTCACGGATCCGCATAGTGCGGCGGATTTCTTTGGGGATAACCACACGACCAAGGTCGTCTATGCGACGTACAATACCTGTTGCTTTCATATATAAATCTCCTTTAATTTCAAATCGTGATGTTAGTATCTGTAAATGGTGGAGATTTATACTGTATGAGTTTGTTTTTAAATTTTAAACTGAGATATGAAAAGGGCAATGTCCTTTGTTGCCATCGCCCTTAGTGATAAAATTTTTAGTTTTCTTCTTTTTGCAAGAGGATGCTAAAGAAGACAAGGTGAGTATGCATTTATTTCATTTTTTCATAGGTTTTTACATAGGAGACGATGCTGTTTTCCACCAGATACAATCGATGCAGGGCGTCCATATACGCGCCGGGGGTGCGGATGCCGGGAATGAAGATATGGCCGGCGGCCGTACTGTGCAGAAGATGGCAGGTGAGTGTTACGCAATTGATGGTAGGCAGGAAATAGGTGGCAAACCGCCCACGGCAGATGCGGTAAATATCGGGAGTAAAGGCCTGCTGTACCCGATACAGATACTCTTTCGGAGCGTTCGGTACTTCCCAGCGTTCGGTCTGGGTGAGTAGATGGCGTACCGCTTCTTCGATCCGGCGGCGTTGCTCGGCATCGGGACAAAGTCCATAGGCAACCACCGTTCGGTTGTGTTGGGTCAGCCACTTAATATGATTATCCCGATCGGCGCAAAACAGGATGCCGTTGCCCATTGTCTGTAAAATCCGTCGGGAGGACGGGTCGTAATTGCCGAAGGTATAGGTTTTTCCGTTTAGGCATAACTCACAGTGCCCCGCAATGCCCTGCCCATACTTGCCGTAGTTAAAGAGGATTTCAACATCGGATATCGGTGATGTGTCATCGTGATCCAAGGCTTTAATTCCCTCGATCAGGCGATAGGGGAAAGAAAGCCCCGAGATCCAGGGTAGCGTTACCGTGATGCGCCGAAAGGCCTGTGATACTTCGGGGTTGCGAATGCGTGCGGCAAGAAACTCGCATAAAGCGGTGTGCCCCAGCAGAGATAAAATCAATCCCGAAATCCAGATTAGGAGCGGATAGCGCAAATGATCGGGTAATACGACCAGAATAACAAACAGATGCAGAAAGAAAATGGCTTGGCACAGGGAAGGAATGAAATGTTGATATACCCCGTTTTTCTTGTAAATCACAGCATCTATCGACTTAATGGCCGTGTAAAAGGTTAGATATAAAAAGAGGAAAATTACAAAGGCCCGATAGGAAAAATGAGGCAAAAAGATAATAGCCAGTGCGAATGCCGTTTCCGTTATGGCTTGCAAGAGGGAAGGAATGGAGATGTGGTTGCCGCTTTTGATATTAAGCACGATATAGTAAATACTGCGCACCGGCAATAAACATCCTGCCAGCAAACTGATGGCGTGCCACGCCAGCGTTTCATTGTAGATAAAAACGGTGCCGACACCCAGCGCCCCCACGGCATATAACAGCGGAAGCAACAGCCATATCAGTGAGGCAATCATTCTTTCCCCTCCTTTATTTATAAGGTAAAAGCGGAGTGATATCCACTCCGCTTTTCTTTTACAACATTTCCCAGCCGTTATGATCGGTATGCAACAGCGAGTGCGCCTTATGGCTCATGGGTTTTTCCAAATATTCAGCATAGAGCGCCTGCACATCGGGATTCTCGTGCGAGAAGCGTAAATCGGCATTCTTGTCCAGTGCCCAAAGCTTGTCGCCACGCACCTCGGCCATCTCACAGCCGTCATGAATGGGCTGACCGCCGCCACCGGCGCATCCGCCCGGACAGGCCATGATCTCTACAAAGTCGTATTCTGCCTCGCCCCGATCGATGGCTTCCATCAGGCAGCGGGTGTTAGAAAGGCCGCTGGCTACGGCAACCCGAATGTCGCCAACCTCGGGAATGGTGAACACCGCTTCCTTCCAGCCGTCCATACCCCGTACCGCAGAAAAAGCGTCGGCATCGGGATTGCGACCGGTGATCAGATAGTAGGCACTGCGAAGGGCTGCATCCATCACGCCGCCCGTCGCTCCGAAGATAACGGCGGCGCCTGTGCCGCTACCCAAAGGCGAATCAAAGACCGTTTCGGGCAGATCGGAAAGGGCGGCCGTATCGGCGCCCAGCATACGGGAAAACTCCCGTGTGGTCAGCACCAGATCGACATCGTCAGCCTGATTGGGCAGGTCACATTCGCTCTTTTTGGCCGTGCAGGGCATCACCGATACCACAAACAAATTCTTGGCATCCACGCCCAGTTTCTCGGCAAAATAACTCTTGGCTACCGCCCCGAACATCTGTTGTGGGGACTTGGCGGTGGAGAGATGATTCGTAAATTGCGGATATTGCCCCTTGACAAAGCGCACCCAACCGGGACAGCAAGAGGTGAACATCGGCCAAGCATAGTCGGCCTTATGGGTAAACCGCTCGATAAACTCACTGCCTTCCTCCATAATGGTCAGGTCGGCGGCAAAATTGGTATCAAATACATAGTCAAAGCCCAAACGTTTAAGGGCAGTAACCATGCGTCCTGTCGTGGCCAGCTCGGCCGAAAGACCCAGCTTCTCCGCCCATGCGGCGCGCACCGCAGGAGCGACCTGTACCACCGTCGTCACATTCGGGTCGGCTAATTTATCCAATACCTTAGCCGTGTCATCCCGCTCACTCAGCGCCCCCACGGGACAGTGGGTGATGCACTGACCGCAAAGGGTGCAGCCCGACTCTTCAAAGGTGCGCCCGTCGGCCACGCCAACGGTGGTGCGGCTGCCCGTGCCAACCACATCCCATACGTGCATCCCTTGAATCTTGTCGCAAACCCCAATGCAGCGCATACACTTGATGCACTTGCTCTCCTCACGGATCAAAACCCGTTCGCTCGGCCAAGGCTTGCTCGGCACTTGCTTGGGGTAGGGGATGTCGGTCAGATTATTCTCCATAGCCAGCGTCTGCAAGGTGCAGTTGCCGTTGCGCACGCAGGTGGGGCAATGGCTATCATGCTGGGAGAGAATCATCTGCAAATTGATCTTGCGGGCCTGCTTGACCCGAGGGGTGTTGGTGGCGACCACCATGCCTTCCTCTACTAAGGTGTTGCAAGCGGCTACCAGATTGTCATGCCCCTCAACCTCCACCACGCAGATGCGGCAGGCGCCGATCTCATTGATGTCCTTGAGGTAGCAAAGGGTCGGAATGGTGATGCCGACGGAGGCGGCAGCGGCCAGAATGGTGGTGTTGGGAGCCACGCAAACGGACTTATTATCAATCGTCAGATTTACCATTTCGTATTTCTCCCTCCCTTAAAACAGCCGTAGCCGAAATAGTCACACCGCAGGCAGCGAGAGGATTCTACCGCCGCTTCCTGATCGGTCATTTCACATTCAATGCAAACAAAATCGTTCTTACGATCGTTCGCTTCCCGCTCAAGCAGATTGACACGGCCGTGCGCCTGCTTGTTGGTAAGCTTGGGCGCGGGAATCTCCACATCGGCACCAATTTCATGATGGAAACCGAGATACTCGTCAATATTCGCCGCCGCTACCTTGCCGGCCGCAATGGCCTTGATGGCGGTAGCCGGACCGGTGGCACAGTCGCCACCCGAGAAGATGCCGTCCTGCTCGGGCAGGGAAGCATCATCCTTGGTTATGATATTGCCCCACTTGGTGGCAATGTTCATCTCTTCATAGCCGATATCTTCTACGCCCTGACCAATGGCCAGCACGATGATATCCGCCTCGATCCGCTTCTCGGGCAGATCGGCTTTCATCGGACGGGGACGGTAGGCGCGGTCAACCGGCCCGATGATCTGCGGCTGAGTCCAAAGAGCCACCGCCTTGCCGTTCTCATCCGCTTCGATGCGAACGGGGGCTTGCAGTTGCAGGATCTCAGCACCCTCGGCCAGCGCACCCTCGACTTCTTCGGGCAACGCCGTCATATCCTCTTGACGGCGGCGGTATACGCAGGTCACCTTCTTGGCGCCTAAGCGCACCGAGGTGCGGGTTACGTCCATGGCCACGTTGCCGCCACCGATGATGACGACATTCTTGCCCGCAAAATCGGGCATCTCGCCATCGCCGATGCGACCGAGCATCTCTACGGCCGACATAACGCCAAGGCTATCCTCGCCGTCCATGCCTGTCTTCTTATCGCCCTGAGCGCCGATGGCCAAGTACAGCACATCGTACTGCTCACGAAGTTGTTTAAGGGTAATATCCTTGCCGATATCCACACCCGTATGTACCGTAATGCCCACCGACAGGATGTTGGCAATCTCCTCATCGATCTTCTCACGGGGGAAACGGTAAGAGGGAATACCGTAGCGGAGCATGCCGCCCAGTTTTTGGTGGCGCTCATACACCGTTACCGTGTGTCCCATCAAGGTCAGATAATAGGCCGCCGTCAAGCCGGCAGGACCGCCGCCAACCACCGCCACGCTCTTGCCGGTAGCGGGGGCGCAGGGCGGATTTTCCACGGTTCCTGCATTGTTAACGGCATATTTTTTCAGCCCGCGAATGTTCATCGGGCTATCCATCATGGTGCGGCGGCAACGAGCCTCACAGGGATGCTCGCAAATATAAGCGCAGGCAATCGGCCACGGATTGTCTTTGCGGATGAGTTTCACCGCATCGGAAAGACGCCCCTCGGCAATCAGCCCGATATAACCGGGGATATCCACATGAGCCGGGCAGAGGGATACGCAAGGTACCGGCTCCTGCATCGAACCTAAACAACGGTTGTGGCGAATGTGGGACAGATAATCGTCCTCAAAGGCCGTCACCCCATCCAGTACCAACTGTGCGGCATGAATACCGATGGCGCAGTCGGCCGTCAATACAATGGTGCGGGCGGTGGTGCGAATGCAGGACAAGGTCGATTCATCGGCCTGCCCGTCAAGCACCTGCGTCAGCAGGGCAGAAAGAGAACCCAGCCCGATACGGCAGGGGGTACATTTACCGCAGGATTGGGCGTGGCATAGGTTCAAAAATTGTAGCGCCATGTCCACCGGACAGATGCCGGGGGGATCGGCGGCGATGCGCCGCTGCATGGACTGATACAGATTGTCCACCAAAGCCTCGGATTGGCTGGGGGTGCGCAATTGGAGTCGGCTCATAGCAGTTCCTCTCTTATGGTGTGATTTGGATTCATTATATCATAGAAAAGAGGATTATTCAATGTATCTAAGCGTTTTTTTTGTGCTAAACAAGAAAAAGCAACGAAATTGTCATATTCCGTTGCTTTTCTCTATTATATTTTTTCGATGGCCGTTTTTTCTACCTCTAATAGATTGTGAAACTCTTTCATGTAGGCGGTAAATCCAGCCACATCCCTTTCGTCGGGGGCTACGGTCGAGCCCTGCACATGGGCAAAGACACGGGCGTTCAGATACTCTTCCAGTGATTCATTCTCCTGTTTTTGCATGGCATAGGCGGCCAGCAGAGCCATACCGTAGGGGCCGCCCTCACCGGCAGTCTGCATACAGGTAACGGGCGCTTGGCAGGCGGCCGC
This sequence comes from Eubacteriales bacterium, assembly GCA_045631845.1. Classification (GTDB taxonomy): domain Bacteria; phylum Bacillota; class Clostridia; order Oscillospirales; family UMGS1783; genus CAKSHC01. The sequence goes on from JAZQVM010000033.1 coordinate 32,077, forward strand.
TAAGTATTTCTGGCCAACCAGCGGGGTCTTAAACAACCCGCCGTGTCCCGTGAGTGAATCAATGGCAACCCCCTCATCGGCCAAAATATCCATGCCGATCTTCAGGGTGGCCATGATCGAGTAAAGGGTGGCGCGCAGGAAATTGGCCAGCGTAAACTTGCTCTCGGGACGGCGCACCACCATCGGGCGGCCGGCGTTCACATGGGTCACGCTCTCTCCCGCCAAGTAGTTGCACACCAAAACATGGCCGCAATCGGCATCGCCCTCGAGGGATTTTTCGTACAGTTTCGGGTACAACTCCTCGTTTGGAGTCGCCCCAAAGAGGGTGGCCGTTTCGTTAAGCAGCGAGATCCATGCGTTGGAATCGTTGGTGCAGTTGGTACAATGCACCATGGCCACGGGCGCACCCGTGGGGGTGGTAACCAAGCAGATCTCGGGGTAAATCTTCTTTAAAGGACGCTCCAACACCACCATCGAGAAGATGGATGTGCCCGCCGACACATTACCCGTACGAGGGGCAACGGCGTTGGTGGCCGTCATGCCCGTGCCCGCATCGCCCTCGGGCGGCGCAAAGGGAATCCCGACGGGGAGCAGGTTACCCAGCATAGCCGCACCCGCTTCGGTGAGAGTGCCAGCCGGCTCACCCGCCACCAGCACCTGCGGCAACAGGTCAATGAGCGGCTTGTCCAGCCCCGACATGGCATCAAAGGCGGCCAGCATCGTCTTATCGTAGTCGTGGGTCGTGCTGTCAATGGGGAAGATGCCAGAAGCCTCGCCGATGCCAACGGCGTTAACGCCGGTGAGCTTATAATGCACATAGCCCGCCAGCGTGGTAATATGCGCCACACGGGGGATGTGATCTTCCTTATTAAGAATGGCTTGATACAGGTGGGTGGTGCTCCAACGCTGGGGCATATTAAAGCCAAAGGCCTTCGTTAATGCCTCGGCGGCCTGCGCCGTCATGGTGTTTTGCTAAGTGCGGAAAGGGGTGAGCAAATTCCAATCCTCATCAAAGGCCAGATAGCCGTGCATCATGCCCGAAACGCCCATGCCGCAGACGGAGTCCCGATCGGTCACTTCGGACAGAGCGGCTGTTAACCCCTCCCACACGTGGGAGAGAGGATAGGTCCACACGCCGTTTTCCAAACGGGAAGCCCATTGATAAGACCCCGAAGAAAGGGGAGTATGGTCCTGACCGATGGTGACGGCTTTAATGCGGGTCGAGCCCAGTTCAATGCCTAAATAGGTGTTCATGGGCATCACCTCCGATTATATTGGAGAAAGCGGACTTGGGGAAGCAAGTCCGCTTTTTTGTTATTTGTTATAGTGCTTGTAGCCGGGGTGTTTGCCGGTTACCTTGTAGTAGTTCTCACGCAGATAGAACAGTTTATCGATCTGCGGCTTTTCGATCTCCTGTGCGCCGCCCAGCAGGTGCGCCGTCAGGCTGATCTTGGCAAACAGTTCCAGCGTTTCCATGCGGTAGTAGGCGGCGATCAGATCCGCACCCACCGTCAATGCACCGTGATTCTGCAACAGAAATACATCATGTTCAGGCAGATAGGGAGTGATGGCCTCGGGCACCTCATCGGTAGAGGGAGTGCCATAAGGGGTCAGCGGAATCGAGCCGATGGCGCTGACCGTTTCGAGATTGAGGCGGATCATGGTGGTATCGGCAATGACAACCTTAACCGGTTCGACGTTGGAGTATCTGAGTTCTCCTCAAACAGGGCGAGATCTGGGCGGTAGCCCCCGGCCGTCTGCACGGCGGTGAGCCGAAAAACTGCCATTACGAATGTATCGTTTTGGATCTGAATATACTCAAGCGTGGCTGTAAGGACGCCTTGGATCGGTATTTATCTCCCTTAATGGGCGGGCATGTGGCTTTAGCCAAGGCGCAGTTGGATGGGGAAGTGGCCGCCATCTGCCATCAACTGTTCGGTATCATGAAACAGGCGTCGCCCCGCTATGAACTGTTGGTGTATAGCCTGCTCTTTGGTCTGTTCTCGCAGATGTATGAGCAGGGCTTTATCGGGCAGGGCGAGAGTGCCGCGCGGGACACGCAGGCGCAAACGGTTATGACCTTGCTCGACTGGATCGAGGAGAACTATACCGAGCCCATCTCTTTGGAAGCCTTGGCCGACCGTGTGGGGCTGAGCCGAAAATATCTCTGCCGCATCTTCAAGGAATATACCGGCAAAACGGTGGTGGACTATATCAACGAACTTCGTATCGATAATGCCTGCTACGAAATGACGGTCAAGGGTATGTCGGTTACCCGTGCCGCCTACGATAGCGGATTTAACGATCTCAGTTACTTCTGTAAAGTGTTTAAGCATTACAAGGAGGTTACCCCTCGTACTTATAAAAAGATGGAGCCGTAAGGGCAAAAATGCCGCGTCATTTGTTTTTTACCGAGGCGATCAGTTCGTATTTGTGTTTGGTGGCCTCACCGCCACGCAAATGCCGTTGCGCCTTGTTGTAATCGAGTACTTTTTTTACCTGCGAGGCCAAAGCAACGCTGATTTTTGGCAACCGTTCGGTAATATCCTTATGTACCGTGCTTTTGGAAATGCCGTACCTTTTGGCGGCGGCCCGTACCGTCGCCCCGTTCTCGATTATGTAATGGGCGAGTTCGATCGCCCTGTCCTCCGGCTGTCCTTTCACTGTAAACCTCCCCATAAACGGGTTTTGTTACAGTTTATGCGGCACTTTTGCCGGATATGATTGCTCATTTTTTCTCTGTTTTTCTTAAAAAGTGCAGGGAAAGGTGATATAATTAAGCATAAATGATGCATTTATTGGCATTTTGGAGCGAATAAACGGGTAAAATCGGCATAAAAGTTGCAAAAAAGAGGTGGTACCGTGGAAATTAAGCAAGAGGAACATAATATTAAAATGATTGCCCGTAAGGGTGTGTTTAAAAAAAAGAAATCATTGTTCCATTGGCATCACAATTTTGAGGTATGTCAGATACTGGAAGGCGAGATGGATGTATGTGTCAACGGTGTCATCATACATGCTAAGGAAGGCGACATTATTGCCATCGGCGAGAATGTGGTGCATCAGTTTCAGTCGGTGAATGAATCCGCCTATCTGCGTGTTATGCAGTTTTCGCTCAAGGTGTTGATGGAGTCGGGCATACCCATAAAGAAGTGTAAGGTTCATATTACGGCAGAGGAACAGGATGCGGTACCGGGATTGCGGGAACGCATAAATGATCTGCTGGATGTTATAGAGGAAGAAAAACGAACCGAACACGGTGAAAATAACTATTTTCAGCAAGCTATAGTTTCGGCGCTCTATTGTTTATTGACTCGTCACTTCCCCGAGGAGAGCCACGCAGATATTACGAAGGATCAGAAGGATTTTCTGCGGATTTTGGAATATATCAGCGATCATTTTGATGAGAATATTAATATAAATATTCTAGCAGAACGCTTATTTATGTATCGAGGAACAATCAGCGCTCTCTTTATGAAGCATGCCAATATGAGTCCTAATGAATATATCTATTCGCTACGCATTAAAAAGGCCAATGCCATGATGGCGCAGGGATGCAGCATTACCGAAGCGGCGCTGAGCAGTGGTTTCCAAAGTGTGCGAACCTTTAACAATACTTACAAGAAGATAACCGGCATTACACCAACCGAATACCGAAAGAAAAAGATGGAAAAGAAGTAAAAAAATTCCCTTGGGATTGCTCCCAAGGGAATTCTTTTATTTTTCCATAGATTGCATGGCTTCTTCAAACAAGTCGGCATCCTCTTTGAGCTGATCCTTGTACTTGTTGAAAACGCCGAGGCGATATCGTTCGGCTTGATCTTGGAGAATACTTCATGGTAAATGCCACGGATATTCTCCTTGAGCTTCTCCGGATTCTCCTCCATGAGTGCCTGACCGCCGGCGAAAATCTTAAAGGCGATGCAGGGTTTCTCAAGCTTGGAGATCACGTCCAGCATGATGGGGCGATCTTCAGGGAAGAACTTAATGTGAACCTTGGGCTTACCGCTCAGGAATCCGCTGGTTTCACCCTCACGGCCACGGCGGGCGTTCTGGAGGCAGGCCATGTAAAAGTCTACGCCCCATTCTTCCTTCTCGGCCTTCTCGATGACATCAGGACGGTGAGTACCCAAGCCTACGGGGATGCCCATGGAACGGTATTCTTTAATCTGAGCTAAGATTTCATCGCAACGATCGCTCTCATACTTAAAGTCGGTCATCGTGCCCTGATGGTAAATACCGATCGGCTCAATCTCCATCATTTCACGCATCGAAACGGCCTGATTCATCGGAACGTAGGGCTGGAAGATGAAGTTCATCTTGCCGCCGTCACGACGGTACTCACGCAGAATCTGCAGGGTAAAGGGATGGGCAACGGGGATCATGCAGTTGTAGCCCGCTTCCTCGATCTGGAACAGGGTTTCATACCAGCGCTTGGAATCGTAATAAGCCGCCATCTCCTTGCCGGTAATGATGTGTTCGATATACGAGTGTCCCGTAAAGGGGTTATCGCCGACGATCAGTCGGGTAATGTCATGTCCTAAAAAATTTGCTGTTCTCATAGGGATTCTCCTTTATTTTTCTGTATCATAGCGCACCGACCGTCCCTCAGACGCAGAACGGTAAATGCCCTCAATGATTTTCATCAGTTCAATCGCCTGCTCGCCTTGGCAGATGCAGGGGGTGCCGTTGACACAACAATCAACAAAATGATTGATCTGTTCTTCAAAGGCAACCGGCTCGGTGCCGATGACCGGCTTGGTCTCGGCCATGTGATCCTGAATGTTCGACAACAAGGTCAGATCGTTGCCTTCTAACTTGGCGCCGCCGTCCTTGCCCGTCAGCTCAAGGGTAACGCCTTTGGTGACGCTGTAACAGATGCTTCCGGCCTTAATGGTGATCACCGCGCCGTTATCCAAGGTGACATAGCCGCTGGCCAGGCTTTCAATGTTACGCTCATAGCGATTGACATCCGACGAAACGTAGGTAGCGTTTATGCCCTTGATCTTGCCGGCCAGATCGTTATTGATGGTGGTGGTAAAGCCGAGCACTTCCTTTACCTTGGGATAGCCCATCAGATACATCACTTGGTCGATCTGATGAATCGCTCCGTCGATCAGAATGCCGCCGCCCGACTTCTCCTTATCGGTAAACCAGCCGTGGAGAACGCTGTAGCGAACCAAACGCAGGATATCGGCATGATAAATGGGGCCCAAGTTGCCGGCATCAATGTAATCCTTCAAAAAGGTAGTGGGGGGGCATGAAGCGGCAGACAAAGGCATACATCAGCAGTTTGCCCGTTTCCTTTGCGACCTGTACGGCACGCTCGGTTTCGGCCACCGTACGGGCGGGGGGCTTTTCGCACAACACGTGCTTACCTGCCTGCATGGCTTCAATAGCCAGATTGCTGTGGGTGAAGGTGGGGGTGACGATGCTGACCGCATCAATCTGCGGATCATCTAAAATCTTCTTATAGTCGGTATAATAGTTCTCGATGCCGAATTCTTCCGCCCGCTCTTTGGCCAATGCTTCATTCAGATCCGCAATGGCTACGACCTGCGCATACGGGTTCTTGGCGTAGGCGCTCAGGTGGCGTTTAGAAATGGTTCCTGCACCGATCAGTCCAATCCTGATCATGGGAATCGCCACCGTGTGCTAATTTTACACATTCATTATATAGGATAATCCATGACAGTTTCAAGAAAATTTGTCGGCGGTTCTGGCATGAATGATGGCAGAATCGATTGCTGGCAAAGGTAGGGTGATATTGTCAATAAAAATGAGTGAATATACCGATTCCTTTGCCATGATGGGAATTCTGCAGAAGTTTGGTGAGGAGAACGTCTACGGTATGGCTGTTGCCGCCGGTAATGATGTGGTACTGCCCAACTTCCGCAACCCGATGCGCCAGTGCTTCGAGATGCTCAAGAAGAACTACGAGGACGGCATGATCAGCGAGGATCGCCTGAACGAAGCGGTGCGGCGTGTGCTGGCGGCGCAGGAGTTCGTGGCGCAGCAGGACGGGATCTGCCCGTTTAGTGAGGCGGATCGTCAGAAGTTGGAGAGCATTGCCGCCGATTGCATTACCGCGATTACCGACGGTGTGGATGCTGCCATCGAGAAGAAACCCACCTTCTTTGCCGTATTGACCGAGAACGGCTATGATCCTAACGATGATAACCACGAGATTCAGACGGGGCAGTGGTACGATCCCAACCGTGTGGCGCAGGCCATCAAACGGGAGTTTCCCAATGCTCGCATCGAGTTCATGCCCGAGTTTTCCAATCAGCGGGATCACAATCGGGTGCTGACAGCAGCTACCGAGTATGAGCAGGCCGTGTTCGTCACCTTCTGCACCACCACCTCGTACTTGGGTACCGACGGGCTGACCCGCCGTACCGAGTCGGTGATCGATGCGCTGTCCCGTTCGGGCAAGGTTGCCGCAATTGTACATTTCGGCAATCCCTTTGCATTGAAAAACCTTCCGCCGCAGAAGCGTCGCATCTATGGGTATATGATGGAAAGTTCGCAAGAGTATGCCATCGGGGTGCGTTCGGGAAAACGGCAGGCCAAAGGCCAATTACCTTTTGTAATTGAATAAAATTATAGACAGCATGGTGTAAGGCCATGCTGTTTTGTTGTTGCGGTGATTTTTCTTGATATTTTTCGTTTTTCCTATTGGAATTTTTATCAAAATGCGGTAAAATACTATAAGAGGTGAATCGACGTTGGACTTTTTGAGAAAAAATCGAATCACAATATTAAGTATCGGTGTGGGTTTGGTGTGCTTAACCCGTATGTTTGTATTGCTCCTGGGCACCGACCCGATTAACGGATACAGCCAATCGCTCTTTTGGGCGATCATGCAGATCGTCGTTTGTGTCCTTGTCCTTGCGGCAACGGCAGTGCCGGTAATTTTCCCTATGCAGGAAACGGCAGTGGGGGATTCCCTGCTTTTGCGTGTCATGGCCGGTATCGGTACATTGGGGTATGCGGCAAAACTTGCCATGTCCTTGGTGAACTTGTGGCGGGAGTTTTCCATGAATATGATGATGTATCAGATCCGTCTGCCGTGGCTGGCCTTGGTAGAGGTATTGCTGGCGGTGCTGGCGGTTGGATTCTTCTTTTTGCTGTGGCGTGTAGGTACTCACTTGCCGTCCACCGCGAGCCTGTTTCTTATTCTCGGACCGATCGGGTTGTATGTGATACGGCTGATTGAATCGTTCATGGCCATTACCATGAACCCGTCGGTGGATACGTATGCCATCCTGTTGCTGGGTTGTTGTGCGGGACTGATGTTCCTGTCGCATTTGGGGCGGTGCCTGTTGGATATGACGGTGAAGCCCGCTTTTGCGGTATGGACGGCCGTTGCCGCGGTGATGTTGGGGCTTTCCAGTGTGGTGGCGTTGGTGTTTGCGCTTGTGCCTGCTCCTGCCTATGTTGGCTTGATTGCCGTTGAAGATTTGGTTTGTGATTTCTGCGTGATGTTACTGGCCGTGGCCGGTGTTAATATTCATCAATGTGCGTCTGTGCAAGTGAGCCGACATGCTATGGTGGGCTCGGCGATGCCCCAGCCTCGACGCCGTGGACGATATATTCCAAAACATTAGTGCGAAAAATGAAGAAATTGCTTGACAGTAAGCGGTCAAATATGTATAATGTAATATGCGTATTGAGGTATTGATATGAAGTTGAATATCGGTCAGGTACTGGCCAGTGAAAAATTTGTACTGTCGTTTGAGTGTGAAAAGGATTTTTCCGCTCTGGAAATGGGGGACAATGTCCGTCCATTCGGTATGGTGCAGGTAAAAGGTACAGTGCGCAATCGATATCAAGGCATTGCCATTGAAGCAACCATTGAGGGACAGGCCGTAGCGCCCTGCGCGCGGTGTCTTGCTGATGTGAGCTTCAAGGTGGATGTACCTCTCGAATGCTTTATCGGCCCCGATGGGGTTGGCGATGATTTGGTCAACATTGAAAACGGCCATTTCATTGATCTGAGCTGTGCTGTGGAAGAGGCCTTGTTTGATGAATATCCCTCAAAGCTTCTCTGTTCTCCCGATTGCAAGGGCTTGTGCCCAATCTGTGGTCAGGATCTCAATCACGGCAGTTGCGACCATACGGCTTGATAAGTTATAAAACCCGGTTAAGGAGGTGTCATAGATGGCGGTTCCCAAGAGAAAAACATCAAAATCCAGAAGAGATCTGCGTCGTTCCAATGTCTGGAAGCTGGACGCTCCGGCGCTCACGAAGTGCAAGCAGTGCGGCGAGCTGATCGCTCCCCACAGAGTGTGCGATAATTGTGGTTACTATGACGGTAATCTGGTCGTGAAAAAGGAAGAGGCGTAAAAAACAGAGAAGGCGACGATAAGTTTCCTTCTCTTTTTTTTTCAAAGGAGGTAAGGTATGGCAGTTGTGGCTGTCGTCGGTCGCCCCAACGTGGGGAAATCGACCCTTTTTAATAAATTAGCCGGCCAGCGTTTGTCTATTGTAGACAATGTCCCCGGTGTGACCCGTGATCGCCTGCACGCTTCGTGCAGTTGGCTTGACCACTCCTTTACCCTCATCGATACCGGCGGTATCGAGCCGGATACGGGGGATGTGATCCTGTCCAAGATTCGTGAGCAGGCCCAGCTGGCCATTGACGGCGCGGATGTCGTGCTCCTGATCTGCGATATTACCACCGGCGTGACGGCTACCGACGAAGCGGTGGCTCATATGTTGCGCCATAGCAATAAGCCGGTCATCGTTTGTGTCAATAAATGTGATAGTGTCGGTGCCGAACCGCCCGAATTCTATGAGTTTTTTAACCTCGGCTTTGAAGATGTTTTTGCCGTGTCGGCCGTCCATGGCCATGGCACCGGCGATATGCTCGACCGTGTGTGTGAGCTCCTGCCCGAAGAAAACGAAGAAGAGGAGAGCGATCGCATTAAGGTAGCCATCATCGGCAAACCGAACGTGGGTAAATCCTCGCTTCTTAACTGCATTTTAGGTAAGGAGCGCTCGATCGTTTCCAACGTGGCCGGTACGACCCGTGATGCTATTGACGCGTTTTACGAGAACGAGCACGGCAAATATATGCTCATCGATACCGCTGGTTTACGCCGCAAGAGCAAGGTGGATGAGAACATTGAAAAATACAGCGTTTTGCGCTCCTATATGGCTGTAGAACGCGCGGATGTGGTGCTGGTACTCATAGATGCCCGCGAGGGTGTGACCGAGCAGGACACCAAAATTGCCGGCTATGCCGACGATCTGGGTAAGGCATGCGTGGTGGTCGCCAATAAGTGGGACGATGTGGACAAGGAAACGGGCACGATGGAGAAGCTGAAGAAGGACATCAAGCGCCGTCTGGCTTTTATGGACTATGCGCCCATTGAGTTTATTTCGGCTAAGACTTCTCAGCGTGTGGACAAGTTGTTCCCGCTGATTCATGCGGTGAACGCTCAGAACTGTATGCGGATTCCCACCGGTCGCCTCAATTCCATGCTGGCCGATGCGGTGACCAAGGTGCAGCCGCCGTCCGACAAGGGACGCCGCCTGCGTTTATATTATATTACCCAGGCCAGCGTGCGTCCGCCAACATTTGTGGTTTTTTGTAACGATAAGCGTCTGTTCCATTTCTCGTACAAGCGCTATATTGAAAACTGCATCCGTGAAACCTTTGGCTTGACCGGAACCCCCATCCGCATCATGGTGCGCGAGCGGGACGAGAAGGATAATAGGTGAGGGTATGATATTAAAATATCTGTTAGCGGCAGTGGTTGCCTATTGTTTGGGCAATATCAATATTGCCATCATCGGTTCTAATCTTCTGTTTAAGAAGGATATTCGTCATTTCGGTAGCAACAATGCCGGAACCACCAATGCCTTCCGTGTCTTCGGTTGGCCGTTTGGCACTACCGTTCTTTTCTTTGACATAGGCAAAGGCGTGCTGGCCTGCTATCTTGGCGCTTTCGTGATTGTGGGTGACGGAAGCAACCTGTTGGCCATTGCCGTATCGGGTCTGTTCGCCGCCATCGGCCATATTTACCCGATTGTCTTCGGTTTTCGAGGCGGCAAGGGCGTGGCCACCATCGGCGGTATGCTGATCTTGCTGGATTGGCGTATGTTCTTGTGTATGCTTGCCTTATTTATCCTTTTGTTAATTACTACCAAGTATATGTCCATCGCCAGCCTGTCCACTACCATCACCGGCCCGCTTTCGGCCTTCGTGTTGCGGCGTTTTGTGGATCAATTGCCCTGGCAACAGGTGTGGATGTATGTGGGTACCGTCTTGTTTTTCGGCGTGTTGCTGGTCTTTACCCACCGCGAAAATATCAAACGATTACTAAACGGCACCGAAAACCGATTAGGAAAAAAGAAGGATGCATAAGCATCCTTCTTATTTTTGTAATTCTTCAATATGTTGGTGAACGGCTTCCATACGGCGATCCAAAAAGGCAATCTGTTCGGCACAGTCTTTGAGCTCGGCCGCCACCTCATCGGCATAGGGAATATCCTTCTTATATTTGAGTTTGTGCTCCAGGGAAGCCCAAAAGTCCATGGCGATGGTGCGGAATTGCACTTCGGCTCGTACATATTCCTTGGTATCGGTCAGGAATATGGGCACCTCCACGATCAAATGCAAACTGCGGTATCCGTTCTCCTTGGGATTGGCTATGTAATCCTTCTTGCGAATCAGCCGCACATCGTCCTGCCGCAGGAACATATCGCACAGCGTGTAAATATCCTCAGGATAGGAGCAGATAATGCGGATACCGGCAATATCCGAGAGATGCTCACGGATATTCTCTACCGTAATGGGCAGATCATTTCTTTACATCTTACCGAAGATACTGCGAGGGGATTTTAAGCGCGTTTTTATGGCCTCTACGGGGTTGCGGTTGTAACGGATGGAAAATTCCTCATCCAGCACCTCGAACTTGGTTTGCACCTCTTTTATGGCGCAACGGTAGCGCATCATCAGTTCGGCAAAGGGACGGGTGGTTTCAATTAAATGGTCAATATCCTGCTGGGATAGATGTATCATATCGTGTTCCATAAGCATCTCCTTATGGTTTTATTATAGCATAAAGAAAACGGGACGGCAAGAGAGCCGTCCCGTTCTTCATGAAAGATTCATCTGTTATTCAACATTATACAGATCGCCGAGCTTCTTCAGATGCTCATAGCGTTCCTTAGCGGCGGCTTCTGCCGTATCAAACAGGGCAGCGGCACGATCCGGGAAGGAGCGGGTGAGGGAGTTGTAACGAACCTCGCCCATGAGGAAGTCCTTGTAAGAAGCGGTGGGAGCCTTCGAATCCAGAGTAAACGGATTCTTGCCCTCAGCCTTAGCGGCAGGATTGAAGCGGAAGGAATGCCAGTAACCAGCGGCTACAGCAGCCTTGGCTTCGAGCATGGAGGAGCCCATGCCCTTCTTAATGCCGTGGTTGATACAAGGAGCATACGCAATGATGATGGACGGGCCGTTGTAAGCCTCAGCCTCGGCCAGAGCCTTTACGCACTGGGCAGGGTTGTCACCCATGCAGATCTGTGCGGTGTAGACATAGCCGTAGGACATAGCGATCTCAGCCAGGCTCTTCTTCTTGGTTTCCTTACCGGAAGCAGCGAACTGAGCCACAGCGCCGGTCGGAGTAGACTTGGAGGACTGGCCGCCGGTGTTGGAATACACCTCGGTATCAAAGACGAAGATGTTAACGTCCTTGTTCTGAGCCAGTACGTGGTCCAGACCACCGAAGCCGATATCATAAGCCCAGCCGTCGCCACCGAAGATCCAGAAGCTCTTCTTGGCCAGATATTCCTTCTCAGCCAGAATCTTGTCAACCAGCTCCTTATTCTTGCAGCAGGTGCAATTTTCGAGAGCGGCAATCAACTTGTCGGTCGCTACACGGTTCTCGGCGCCCTTGTCATAGGTAGCCTTGTACTCGGCGATAGCGGCGGCAACGGTGTCATTGCAAGGATTGGCTTCGATTTCATTGACATAACCGAGTAGGCGTTCACGGATCTGAGTGCCGCCCAGATACATACCGTAACCGTACTCAGCGTTATCCTCGAACAGCGAGTTGGCCCAAGCGGGACCAAAACCTCTGTGGTTGGTGGTGTACGGAGTAGAGGGTGCAGAACCGCCCCAAATGGAGGAGCAACCGGTAGCGTTGGCAATATACATACGATCGCCGAACATCTGAGTTACCAGCTTGGCATACGGAGTCTCACCGCAGCCGGCGCAAGCGCCCGAGAACTCGAGCAGCGGCTGGTTGAACTGGGTGCCCTTCGGCGTGTTGGAATAAAGTTCAGTCTTGGGAGCAACCTTTTCTACATTGTAGTTGAACTGATCCTGCTTATGCACTTCCTCGGAAAGCGGCTTCATAACCAGAGCCTTCTCCTTGGCCAAGCAAGCATTGGCGCAAACGCCGCAACCGGTACAGTCAAGCTGAGATACGGTAATGCCGTACTTGTAGTTTTCGCAACCCTTGCCGTTCATCTTGATCAGTTCCATGCCGGCAGGAGCGTTAGCGGCTTCTTCCTCGGTCATAACAACCGGACGGATAACGGCATGCGGGCAGACCAGCGAGCACTGGTTGCACTGAATGCAGTTGGAGGGAATCCACTGGGGAACGAACACGGCAATGCCGCGCTTCTCATAAGCGGCAGAACCCTGCGGGAAGGTACCGTCAGCAGCATCCACGAAGGTGGAAACGGGGAGCTTGTCACCCTGCTGAGCGTTGATGGGAACGAGGATGTTATCCACATAACCGTTCAAAGCGCCGGTCTTCACAACAGTCTTCTCATCGTCCTTGGCATTGGCCCAATCGGCGGGAACGTCGATCTTAACGGCGGCAGAAACGCCACGGTCGATAGCGGCATGGTTCATGTTAACAATGTCTTCGCCCTTGTGGCCGTAGGTCTTAACCACGGCATCCTTCATATACTTGACCGCATCATCGATGGGAATGATGTTGGCAATGTTGAAGAAGGCGGCCTGCAGAACCATGTTGATACGGTTGCCCAGACCCAGTTCACGGGCGATCTTCACACCGTCAATGGTGTAGAAGTTGACCTTCTTAGTAGCCAGATCTCTCTTGAACTTGGCGGGGAGCTTGTCCTCCAGTTCTGCAAGCGTCCAACCGCAGTTGAGCAGGAAGGAAGCGCCCTCTTTGAGATCCTCGGTAATATCGTACTTGTCTACATAGGAAGCATTATGGCAAGCCACAAAGTCAGCCTTGTTTACAAAATAGGTGGACTTGATGGGGTTCTTGCCGAAACGCAGGTGGGAAACGGTAACGCCGCCCGACTTCTTCGAGTCATAGGAGAAGTAAGCCTGCGCATACTGATCGGTGTGGTCACCGATGATCTTGATCGAGTTCTTGTTGGCGCCGACCGTACCGTCAGAGCCCAGACCCCAGAACTTGCAGGCAACAGTGCCGGCAGGAGCGGTTTCGGGATTCTCAACAACGGGCAGGGACAGGTTGGTCACGTCGTCGTTGATGGACAGGGTGAAGTAACGCTTCGGCTGCTCAGACTGAGCATTGCGATACACGGCAATGATATCGCCGGGAGTGGTGTCCTTGGAGCCCAAGCCATAACGGCCGCCGACTACGTCAACCTTTACACCGGCCTGTGCCACAGCAGTGACAACATCCAGATACAGAGGCTCGCCCATAGCACCGGCTTCCTTGGTACGGTCCAGCACGGCCAAACGCTTAGCGGTGGCAGGGATGGCGGCCAAGAACTTCTCGGTAGCAAACGGACGGTAGAGGCGAACCTTGATCAGGCCGACCTTCTCGCCCTTGGATACGAGGTAATCAATGGTCTCTTCGATGGTGTCGTTAACCGAGCCCATGGCTACGATAACGGTTTCGGCATCGGGAGCACCGTAGTAGTTGAACAGCTGATAGTCCTTGCCGGTCTTGGCATTAACCTTAGCCATGTACTCTTCCACGATAGCAGGCAGAGCATCATAGTACTTGTTGCAAGCCTCACGGGCCTGGAAGTAGATGTCAGGGTTCTGAGCCGTACCGCGCAGAACAGGACGCTCAGGATTGAGGGCGTTCTTGCGGAAGGCCATAACGGCATCCATATCTACCATTTCCTTCAGGTCAGCATAGTCCCAGGTCTCGATCTTCTGGATCTCGTGGGAGGTGCGAAAACCGTCAAAGAAATGCAGGAAGGGAACACGGCCCTTGATCGCGGCCATGTGAGCCACAGCACCGAGGTCCATAACTTCCTGAGGGTTGGTCGAGGCCAGCAGTGCAAAGCCGGTCTGACGGCAGGCCATAACGTCCTGATGGTCACCGAAGATGGAGAGCGCATGAGAAGCGAGTGCACGAGCCGAGCAGTGAATAACGCCGGGGAGCAGTTCGCCTGCGATCTTGTACATGTTCGGGATCATCAGCAGCAGACCCTGAGAAGCGGTGAAGGTGGTGGTCAGAGCACCGGCGGCCAAAGAGCCGTGTACGGTACCGGCAGCGCCGGCCTCGCTCTGCATTTCAGCAACCTTAACCTGCTGTCCGAAGATGTTTTCACGACCATTTGCCGACCACTCGTCTACGTGTTCAGCCATGACCGATGAGGGGGTGATGGGATAAATGCCGGCTACGTCGGTAAAGGCGTATGCTACATGAGCGGCGGCATTGTTACCATCCATGGTTTTCATTGTCCTTGCCATTGGGAATCCTCCTATATTGAAATTATTATGACGTAATCATACAGTATAGATTTTATCACTCTTTTCTTAGTTATGCAATGGTTTTTTGTAAAAAAAGTATACCTTTTATCGATTAGAAAAATATCCCTTGTATTTAATGAAAAAATTTTATATAATAGATGTATCTGTGAAGAAAAGGAAACTGATATGGCTAAAAAGAGAGAATACGGAAACGAAAGCATATCCATGCTCAAAGACGAGGAGCGTGTCCGTAAACGGCCCGGTGTCATGTTTGGCTCGGACGGGCTGGAAGGATGCCAACACGCCGTCTTTGAGATCTTGTCAAACTCTATCGACGAAGCCCGTGAAGGTCATGGCGACCGCATCGTGGTCACCTATTACGGCGATCATTCGGTCGAGGTGGAGGACTTTGGCCGCGGTTGCCCCGTCGATTACAATGAAAAGGAAAAACGCTACAACTGGGAACTGGTCTATTGTGAGTTGTACGCCGGCGGCAAGTACGATACCGCCTCGGGCGAGAACTACGAATACTCATTGGGTCTTAACGGTCTGGGCGCTTGCGCCACCCAGTATGCCAGTGAGTATATGGATGTTACCGTCCATCGCGATGGATTCGAGTATAGCCTGCACTTCGAGGCCGGTAAAAATATCGGGGGGCTTTCCAAAGAGCCAAAACGCTATCGCTCCACCGGTACTAAGACCCGCTTTAAGCCCGATAAAAAGGTGTTTACCGATATCGTCATCCCTCGCTCCTTCTTCGAGGAAACGATGCGTCGTCAGGCCGTTACCAATGCCGGCGTCAAGTTCGTTCTGCGCTGGCAGGAGGAGAACGGTTCGTTTAGCGAACAGGAGTTTTGCTATCCCAACGGTCCGGTCGATTATATGTCCGAGTTCTTGGGCGATACCAATATTACCGAAATTCAGAATCTCACAGCGGAACGTCAAGGCCGGGATCGGGAGGACAAGCCCGAATATAAATTGAAGATTCAGGTCGTCTTTGCCTTCTCAGCCCTGCGCCAGAAATTGGAGTATTACCATAACAGTTCCTATCTCGAGCATGGCGGTGCCCCCGATAAAGCGGTGCAAAGCGCCTTCGTGTCGGCCATTAACGCCTATCTTAAACAACAGGGCAAATACAATAAGAACGAAAGTCAGATCAAGTTCGTCGATGTGCAGGACTGCTTGGCCTTGGTGTCCAACTGTTTCTCAACCCTGACTTCGTACGAAAACCAAACCAAAAAGGCCATCAATAACAAGTTTATCCAAGAAGCCATGACCGAGTATCTCAAATCAGCCCTGCAGATCTACTTTGTAGAGAATAAGGCACAGGCCGATCGGATCGCCGATCAGGTGCTCATCAATAAACGCTCCCGCGAAAAGGCCGACCATGCCCGTACCGACTATAAGAAGAAGGTGCAGGGCACGGTGGATATGACCAACCGTATTGCTAAGTTCGTCGACTGCGCCTCTAAAAAGGCGGAGGAGAGGGAACTGTATATCGTGGAGGGCGACTCGGCTTTGGGCTCCTGTAAGCAGGGAAGAGATGCCCGCTTCCAGGCGATTATGCCGGTGCGCGGTAAAATCCTCAACTGTTTAAAGACCGATATCGATAAGATATTCAAAAGCGAGATCATCACCGATCTGGTCAAGGTCATGGGTTGCGGCGTGGAAATCAAAGGCAAGGCCGGCAAGGATATGTCGTTGTTCGATCTGAACGCCCTGCGCTATAAGCGCATCATTATTTGTACCGACGCCGACGTCGATGGCTATCAGATCCGCGCCTTGATCCTAACCATGTTCTATCGCCTGATGCCTACCCTCATTTCGGAAGGCTATGTCTATATCGCCGAAACCCCGCTGTATGAGATCACCTGCGGAAAAGATACCTATTTTGCCTTCGACGATAAGGCAAAGGCCGACCTGCTGGCCAAGCTCGACGGCAAAAAGGTCAAGATCCAGCGCTCCAAAGGTCTTGGTGAGAACGAACCGGAAATGATGTGGCAGACGACCATGAACCCCGAAACCCGCCGCCTCATCCGCGTCACCCCCGCCGATGCCGCCGAAACGGCGCGTATGTTCGACGTCCTGCTGGGTGACGATCTGCAAGGCCGAAAAGATTATATCAAAGAATACGGCTCGCTCTATATCGACATGGCCGATATCTCGTAAAGGAGGGTGACGATGGAAACAAACTATATGGAACAACGGATTACCGACACCCTGCGCGAGAACTATATGCCCTACGCCATGAGCGTCATCATCTCCCGAGCCATCCCCGAGATCGACGGCTTTAAGCCCTCCCACCGCAAACTGCTTTATACCATGTATAAAATGGGTCTGCTCAAAGGGGAACTCACCAAATCGGCCAACGTGGTCGGACAAACCATGAAACTCAATCCCCACGGTGATCAGGCGATTTATGATACATTGGTGCGTCTGTCCCGTGGCCATGAGGCGCTGCTCTATCCTTTTATTGAGTCTAAGGGTAACTTCGGTAAGCACTATTCCCGCGATATGGCCTATGCCGCCTCCCGTTATACCGAGTGCAAACTCGATCCTTTCTGCGCCGAACTGTTCGCCGATATGGATAAGGATACCGTCGATTTTGTCGATAGTTATGACGGGCAGATGCAAGAGCCGACCCTCTTCCCGACAACCTTCCCCAATGTCTTGGTCAATGCCAATATGGGTATCGCCGTCGGTATGGCCAGCAATATTTGCTCGTTCAATCTGGCCGAGGTCTGCCGCACCACGGCGGCCTTGATCGAGAATCCAGACCACGATATTATGACAACCCTGCTGGCACCCGACTTTTCCACCGGCGGCCAGATCATTCTCTCCCATGAGCAGATGCGTAATATCTATAATACCGGCCGTGGCTCCTTCCGTATCCGCGCCAAGTATACCTACGATAAAAAACAGAACGTTATCGAGATTACCGAGATCCCCTATACCACGTCTGTTGAAATCATCGTGGATAAAGTTGCTGAACTTTACAAGGCAGGCAAGCTCAAAGAGATCTCGGACATTAAGGATCTGACCGATAAAAACGGTCTGAAAATCCAGATTGAACTGCGTCGGGGCACCGATCCCGATCAGTTGATGACCAAACTGTATAAACTGACCCCGCTGGAAGACAGTTTCGGCTGTAACTTCAATATCCTTATTGCCGGTATGCCCCGTGTTATGGGCGTGCGTGAGATCTTGGAGGAGTGGACGGCCTACCGTGCCGAGTGCGTCAAGCGCCGCTTGTATTTCGATATGAATGTCAAGAAGGATCGCCTGCATCTGCTGGAAGGCATGAAGAAGATCCTGCTGGATATCGACGAAGTTATCCGCATCATTCGGCAGACCGAGGCCGAAAATGAGGTTATTCCCAACTTGATGATCGAGTTCGGTATCGATAAGGTACAGGCCGAGTTTATTGCCGAAATCAAGTTGCGTCATTTAAACAGAGAATATATCCTCAATAAATTGCAAGAGGTCGAAGCCCTGCAAAAAGAGATCGCCGAGATTGAAGGACTGCTGGAAAGCAAGGCGAAATTCCGCCGCATGATGATTAAGGACCTCAATCGGATTGCCGATAAGTACGGCCGTCCCCGTCGCTCCACCATCCTCTTTGAGGATGAGATCGAGCAGTATGTGGAAAATCAGGAGATTGAGGACTATCCGGTTACCCTGTTCTTCAGCAAAGAGGGATATTTCAAGAAGATCACCCCGCTGTCCTTGCGTATGGGCGGTGAGCAGAAGTTTAAAGAGGGTGACAGTCTGGCCCGCTCGGTAGAAGCCAGCAATAAGGCCGAACTGATCGTCTTTACCGATAAGTGTCAGGCCTATAAAGCCCACGTCTATGATTTTAATGACAGTAAAGCTTCAGTGCTTGGCGACTATCTGCCCGGAGCCTTGAAGATGGATCCCGATGAAAAGGTGCTGTATACCGCCGTTACCTATGATTATTCGGAGAAACTCATCATCTTCTATGAAGGCGGCCGTGCCATTAAGACCGATCTGGCCTCTTTTGCCACCAAGAACAACCGTAAGAAGTTGCTCAAGGCCTATTGTGAGAAGTTGACGCCCATTGCCTTCTTTACCACAAAGACCGATGCTGAGTATTTGGTTGTGACCGATGCTGGACGAGCCTTGGTGGTAAGTTCCGCGCTTATGCCCTATAAGCAGTTGCGCTCATCGCAAGGTACCAATGTCATTACCCTGGGCAAAAAGCAGGCCGTCTTGGCGGTCGAGGAGTACGAAAAGGGAAGACTCAATAAGGAACATCTCTATCGTTCCAAATCCCTGCCCGCCGCTCCCAAATTATTGGGTGAGAACGATACCTCGCAACAACTGAAACTCGAATAATTCAGAAACTCGTCACACAAAGCATATTTTTATTCATTATAATAAGGTATACCCAAAAGAGAAAGGAATTACGTATTATGGGAAAAGGTGCAAGAAGCCGCGCCAACTATGCGGAGAAAAAGGCCGCACAGATTGAGCGCGAGCAAGCCAAAAAGAAACAGCAAAGACTCAACTTTATTGTTGCGATGGCAACCATTATCGTGCTCTTGGCCGGTATCGGTGCTATGATCGCTGTCAATGTCTACCGCAATTCGGGTGCCGTTGAGCGTGCCCAGACGGTGATGAAAACCGATAATTTTGCTATCAACGGCAGCATGATGAGCTACCTCATTTTCAGCCAGTATGCCAACTATCTCAATACCTACGGCGATTATCTCCAGTATACCGGACTGGATACCTCTAAACCTTTGAAGGACCAGTACACCACCGATGCGGATAACAAGAGCATCACATGGTTCCAGTATTTTGCCGATGCCGCTAAGGAGAATGTGGAAAATCTGTTGGTGCTGTGCGAGAACGCCAAGGCTAACGAGGTAACGCTGACCGATGCGGAAAAAACCGTTGTGGCCGAGCGTGCCAAGATGTCCTATACCAATGTCGGCCGCTATGCTCGCGGCGTCAATGAGCAGGACGTTAAGGATTGTATGGAACTGTCCCTGCTGGCAACCAAGTACCAGTTGGCCGTTGAAAACGATCTGATGCCCAGCGTAGAGAAGATCGGGGAATATTATGAGAAAAATCCGCTCAATGTCCTTAAGACCGATTATTATAGCTATGCCTTTACCTATGAGGTTCCTGCCGAGGGCGAAACTCTCAAGGAAGGCGCCGTATCCAAGGACGATGCCAAGAAGCAGGCCGATGATCTGGCCGCCGCTACCGGTGTAGACAACTTCAAGGCTAAGCTGAAGGCCTACCTTGAGTCGATTGCCGAAGAGCCCAAGGAAGGGGAAGAGAAGGCCGAAATCAATGTCGATACCTATAAGACTACGGCCGGCACCTATACCAAGGATAACGCGGGCAGCGAATGGCTCTTTAATGATGCTACCGCAGTGGGAACAACTAAGGTTGTGCACGATGAGAGCGCCAAGACCTATACCGTATATATGCTTGACAAGGCTAAATATCTTCAGGAAGAAGAAACCATCAGTGTCCGTCACCTGCTTATCAGTGCGGTAGAAGGCTCGGTCACGGTCGATCAGGCCCGCAAGACGGCTCAGAAATATTATGATCAGTGGCAGAAGGGTGATAAGTCCGAGCAGTCCTTTGCCGAGTTGGCCATGCGCTATACCGAGGATAGCAACTACTACAACGGCGGTCTGTATCAGGGCGTGTATCCCGGTCAGATGGTCGAAACCTTTAACGACTGGTGCTTTGATGAAACCCGCAAGAGCGGCGATACCGGCTTAGTCGATACCGATTACGGTACACATATCATCTACTTTGTCGGCGATGATCTGTTGCGTTGGCAGACGGAGGTTCGCTCCACGCTGTTGCAGGAGTCTTATCAGACCAAGTATGAAGAACTGAAAAAGGCCGTCACTATCACTACCGACGATGCTTTGATCAGCAATCTCGAAGTTCAGTAAATAAAAAGGGATCCGTAAGTGAAGGTGTAAGATAAAAGTAGACACAAAAAAGTGTCTACTTTTTCTTATGTGTTAAAATAAGATGGGAGGGAAACAAATGAAGAGTAGAAGATATACAGCAAAAGAGAAAATAGAAATGGTAAAACGCTATCTTAATGA
>JAZQVM010000034.1:0-2257 GCA_045631845.1 Eubacteriales bacterium
GGGCGTCCGCTATGTCCGGATACTTGTTCTTCCACTCCGAAAGGGTTGATCGGCTGATGTCCATGTTGGCCGCAATATCTTCATCGGTCAGGCCGGCCCTTGCCCAGCCTCGCAACAACTCCAACGCTTCCTCGGTCTGCCATTGTTCGTATTTCTTCTGCGCCATCGATCATTCCCCTTTCCTGTTCGGTAACACACGCCCCACCCTGCGTCTTATCCTGTGTTTTTACCCTATTCTCTCAAAAAAAATGACAATGGTACCCAGTAATTGTCGGCACAACACCCGGACAAAATACTTGAAAACCATTGTCATTCGAGAGAGAACATCTCCATTTATGAGTATATTATACCACAAAACTCATTCTTAAAACAGTGCAACATTTTGCCTTGAAAATTCCTCCAAAGCCGCCTGATGGATACGGTAAACAGAGGATACATCATAATGCATCCTCTCGGCTATCTCTTCCCGCTTTAACCGCTTCACATACTTCAGCATCAACACATCTCGATACTTCGGCGTCGGCATCCGACGCAAGGCCGCCATAATCTCCCGATTGATCTTGGCCACCTTGCGAACCTCACGCAGCGCATCCCGACATAAACGCTTCACCTCCGCTTGCGCCTGCGCTCGTTCCTCCTCGCTCGGATCGGTCATCTTTTCCAGAATCATCATGCGCCGCTTATTGGTCTTGATATGCACCATCAATGTATCCAGCTCCACCGATGCCGATCCGTACTGCTCCAGCACCTCCCGTGCCTGCTCTACCGTCATGCACCATTCCCCCTTCTTTCGTATTCCGGCTCAAATCCTGTCGACCAACTCCCCGATCGGCACATTCGTATCGTTATGTACGGCAAGCCGTTGAACTCGTTATGTATCGTATCGCAGGATGTCACCATGTACTCGGCGTGCATACCCTGCGCATAGATCCCGTTGGCAAACGTGCGATCCTCTGGATTGTTTGCCATGTATTTGACGCTCTTTTGCGAGATCTCACCGGTGCGCTCCTGCTCGATCGGCTTGACCAGGTTGCGGGAAGCGTTGTACCTCCGATACAGGGTCTTGTCCTTGGTAAAGTACCGAGCCAAGCCCACAACACCCTCATCGTTAAACTGCAACGGCTGTATCTTGAGTACGTATCCCTTCCCCCATGCCGCCGCCAGTTCATTCGGCAACAGACCGCCCGACAAAATGACGTGATGATGCAGACGCCCATTCTTCTCCCCCTGCTCGGTCGTCGCCAGATACTTCAGATCTGACAATTCTTTCCGTTTCCGTAAGCGTTTGACTCTTCGGAAGAAATTCTGAAGCTCCCGCTGCGCATCTTCCGGGCTCCCCGGCAGATGCTGCGGAGCGTATGTAAGTTCGCATTTGATATCTTCATCCGTGAAATTGGCATTGATCAGACGAATCGCACGCCGCTGGGCATTGCGGGTATTGAGCGCACTCTGCACCTCACTGCTCGGCTTGGCCTTTTTACGGCGCATACGGGATCCCGTTGTGAACACCGGATATACGTCGATCTCCACGTAATTGCCACAGGTATATATTTTCTCACGGTAATAACATCTCATCGTTGTTTCCTTCCATACCGAGGGGGAAGAGAGCAAAAGCCAACAAATGACACCTCTCTTCCCCCTCGTGCTCCCCCATCTCTCCGTCATTTATTCGGCGCACAAGGAGTTATTTTCTTTTATTTCCTCTTCCCACATACCCATGTGGTCGTTAACTTAATATCCATTCGAACGCAGCAAATACGCGCGTGCGCGTATTATAATGAAAAGATTTATTCGGTTAAGGTGCCGCTCAGTTGAGCGACACCCTTCTCCCCTTCGCCGCCAGATAATACATCTCCGGCGGGCCGGCATGGAAGATTACCGGAATTCCGTCAAAGGTTACATTATTGTGCTCATCGCTTTCAAATCCTTCCTCCTGCCCGATCTGCCAATACAGATAGCAGGAGATCAGGAGAGCGGCCGGACGTTTCTTATGCCGCTTTTCATGCCGTGTAATCTCACGGCGTAAATTCAAAAGATTCTGGGTTCTCATCATCTTCCTCATGCTCCCTGTTTAACCAATGGACACTAGCCTTGATGCAGCCAAGCTCTCCTTCCGGATGTTTGCAATTACCATCCTCTCGCCAATGCGGGCAGTCCTTGGGGTTACACCCCTTGGCGCAGAAGTCTACGTCCATTGTCTCGTGAGCAAAATGCGCCACGTCTAAGCTCTTTAACCATTCAAAATTTGTCATGTTAT
>JAZQVM010000035.1:0-14023 GCA_045631845.1 Eubacteriales bacterium
TTGATATCTCAATTTAGCATTTCAAAAAAAGAAAAAAAAGCAATGCTATGGAAAGTGCAAGAAAACAGCAAGCAAACACTGAATGGTGAAATTGAGGAAGCAAGACTAGGTAGAAGAATTTATATTTTTAGAGCTTTAAGAAAAAGTGAGTTTGTAAGGGCTTTACTGATTGCTAAGTTTATAATTTTAAAAAACAGAATAGATGCTATTTGCTGTAATCGATGATTGGTATAGACAAATGAACGAATATCAATCCACGGGAATAAAGAACAAACTATTTTTCGGAGTGTTTAACCAGCAAATTATTTTTGCGCAGGATATTTGAGGTCGCAGCTTATTTTAGTATTCCATGGTTCTGAGGCAAATGGACTATAGTCAATCGTTGTGCAAATTTTTACCTAACTATTGCGATGCCTTAGTTGTTAAAAAGGATTCGGAAGTTAGACACGAAAGAATATTAAAAAAAGATTTATGAAATATATAACAAATAAAAGGGTGTATAGTTATGTCGGTTTGGTCTAGGTGGTTGAATTTTAAACGAAAAATTCATTCTATAAAATGCAAAATCTTTGGGACTCAAATTCACAAATTAAAAAAAAAGGGAGCAATTATTGGGGATAATGTTCATATGTTCAATACATACATTGATACTCGAACCCCTTTTTTGATTGAAATCGGCAACAATGTAACATTAACGGATGTTAAGATATTGTCTCATGATGCTAGCACGTTTAAAGAGTTGGGATTCACGAAGATTGGTAAAGTAAAAATCGGAGATAATGTTTTTGTAGGCGCTAAGACGGTAATTCTTCCCAATGTCACTATCGGGAATAATGTTATTGTTGGTGCCGGTTCCGTTGTTACTAAGGATATACCAGAAAATTCGGTAGCAGTAGGCAACCCATGCCGAGTAATAAAAAGCTATCAGGCATACATAGAAGAAAATAGAAGAAATTGTATTATAGATAAATGCATCGATAAAGATCCAGAAAAATTAACAGAAAAGGAAATCCATGATCTCAAAAGAAATATAGAGGGCATATGGTATATCCGATGATGGGAGTATAAAATGAATCGACTGCAGGCCAAGGGTATTCGTAATAACTTATTCTTTGGAATATTTAATCAGTTAATTATATTTGCGCTTGGAATATTAGTTCCTCGGCTTATTTTGGTTTCTTATGGGTCGGAGGCAAACGGTCTATTATCGGCGGTCGTGCAGATTTTTACCTATGTCGGGCTTTTGGAGGCAGGCATAGGCAATGCCTCGATTAATGCCTTATATAAGCCGATTACCGAGCAAAACCGGTTCGAGATTTCCGATGTTTTTAGTGCTACTCAAAAATACTATCGTAAGGTTACCGTCTTTTATTTTATTTGTGTCATTGGTCTTTCTTTGGCGTATCCCTTTTTCGCCAACACAACTCTGGATAAAACGACGGTGGCGTTGGTGGTTTTATTTCAGGGACTATCCGGTGCAATTACCTTTTATTTCTCGGCCGCTTATAAGCAGTTGTTGATTGCCGATGGAAAAAATTATATCGTATCGAATATCAATCTAATTGTGTACATATTAACTTCTGCCGCTAAGATTCTCTTAATGCTTTGCGGTTGGAATATTGTTGCGGTACAGTTTGCGTATCTTATTATTCACTGTTTACAGGTTGCCGGATATATTTGGTGGGCAAAGCGGAAATATCCGTGGCTTGCCTATCATAAAAACCCGTCCATGCAAGCGCTATCTCAGCGAAACGCTTTTTTGGTGCATGAAATTTCGGGTGTGGTGTTCTCCAGCACCGATGTAACGGTTCTGTCTGCCTTTTGTAACCTAAAGATTGCAAGTGTATATGCGGTATATAATATGGTGTTTACTGCATTAAACTCACTTATCAATTCGGTAAATGGAGGATTGAATTATTTACTGGGGCACACCTATGCTAAGGATCGAGAAAAATACGTAAAATTACATGATGCGTATGACAGTTTATATATGGCAATGGTGTTTTCCTTGATATCCGTAGCCTATGTGCTGATGATTCCGTTTATTCGCCTTTACACGGCTGATATAACCGACATCTCATACGTGGATACTTGGTTGCCTATCCTTTTTGCCGTCATTCAGTTTTTGTCATGCGGGCGAGCAGTTTCAGCAAGATTGATTACGATTGCCGGCCATGCTAAAGCCACGCAATGGCGCAGTGCCGCCGAGGCCGTTATTAATCTGACGTCTTCAATCATACTGGTGCAGTGGATAGGAATTTATGGTGTTTTATTAGGCACTATAATTGCTTTACTGTATCGCACCAATGATATCATTATCTATGCGAACAAAAAAATCCTAAAACGTAGCCCCGTGAAAACTTACGGGAAACTGATACTTAATTTCTCTGTTTTCGGCGTTATCATACTTTTAGAACGGTTAGCCAAGCAGGTATTGTCCGGCATTAATTCGTACTTGGCATTTGCCATAGCAGGCATGATTTGTACAGTGGCTGCCGTTGGTTTATATTTTGGGATAGCCGTTTTGGTTAATAAAGACATTTTAGATTTAATACGGCGAATAATCTTGAGAAAAGGCGGAAAGAAGGAAATTCTGTGATTAAAAAGCTGCTCAATAAATGGCGTATGTATAAAAACCCCGTAGCGCATGCCAGAAAACGAGGTGTAACTGTCGGTGAGCGATGCAAATTCATTACCCCGACTCATTGGGGAAGTGAGCCGTGGTTGATTACGATTGGCAATCATGTAGAATTCTCGGCTAACGTAACCCTATTGACGCATGATGGTGCCACTTGGGTTTTGCGGGACCTAAATCCGAACGCTAGAGTAATCAAATACGGAAAAATCATAATTCATGATAATTGTTTTATTGGTCGAGGAACTACCATTATGCCGGGAGTGGAGATCGGTGAAAACAGTATTATTGGCGCCTGTTCATTAGTAACAAAGAGTGTTCCGGCTAATAGCGTATATGCGGGTAATCCGGCTCATTTTATATGCAGTACCGAAGATTATGTAAAAAAATGTATTGAACATACTCCCGAATTTGATTTGGAGCATTATACTAAAGATAAACAGGCTGTTGTAAAGAGCCTGTTAAAAGACAAGTTGAAGATATAGAATAATTGAGAAGGAAGAATGGTTTATGAAATGTGCCGATCGGTTTGAAACTATATACAAGAAGACACCGGATGGGATCTCCTTTTGCCCTTACCGCATCTGTCCGATCGGTGCTCATAGCGATCACCAATACGGGAAAATAACTGGTTTGGCGCTGGACAAAGGGATTCACATTGCCTACAGTGCAAAGCAAAACGGTGTGGTGGAGCTTACTTCATTACAGTTTGAAAAACGTGCGCAATTCCACATTCATCAAGTACCGAAAGAAAGGCAAAACGACTGGGCGGATTATCTTCGCGGTGCCACCATTGCTCTTGGAAAGAGATATCCCTTGCAAGTTGGTCTTTGTGCGGTTATTGAGGGTAGTTTGCCTATTGGTGGGCTTTCCTCTTCCGCTGCTGTAATTATCGCATTTTTATCGGCACTTTGCCGTGTAAATCAGATAACACTAAGCCAAAACGAAATGATTCTTACGGCCTTAGAGGCAGAAAATAAGTATGTAGGGGTCTTTTGTGGCAAGTTGGATCAATCGTGCGAGGTTTATTCGAAGAAAAACCATCTTTTGTATCTCGATACGCTGGACGATTCGTATGAACTTATTCCGCAAAATCCGACTATGAATCCTTATAAAATTGCTATTTTTTTCAGTGGCATTGAGCGTACTTTGGCTGGTTCAAAATTCAACATGAGGGTGGATGAATGCCGTAGTGCAGGATATGCATTAAAGGCTTTTGCCGGTATTCCCTACGGTAAGTTTGATGAAACCTATTTGCGTGATATTCCTAAAGACATATACGAACAGTATAAGGATAAACTTCCTGAAAACTGGCGCAAACGGGCAGAACATTGGTATACCGAATTTGAGCGAGTAACAAAAGGCGCTGAGGCTTGGCGACAAGGAAACCTGATAGAATATGGAAGACTTTCCTTTGAGAGTGGGCATAGTAGCATTGTCAATTACGAAACCGGCTCGCCTGAACTAAAAACTCTTTATGAGATTATGCTTAAGACCGATGGAATATATGGCGGTCGTTTTTCAGGCGCCGGATTTAAAGGGTGTTGTATGGCGCTGATTGATCCCGCCTTTGAAGATCAAATTACACAAAGGGTTACGGCTGAATATTTAAATGTATTTCCTAACCTGAAAGGGAAATTCTCAGTACATATCTGTGAAAGTGCAGATGGTGTTTTTGGGTGATTATGGATTTTAATGGGGTGACAAAATGATTTGTATGATTCTGGCGGCAGGATATGCCACTCGGCTCTATCCTCTTACTCAAAACTTTCCGAAACCTTTGCTTAAGGTGCAGGATAAAACCATTTTGGATTGGTTGATCGAGGATATTGAGGCATCGGGACAGATAAGCCAATATGTTGTCATATCCAATCATAAATTTGCACATCATTTTGAAAATTGGGCAAAGGAGAAGCCCTATCCCATTACCGTGGTGGATGATGGAACCGAGTCGAATGAAACAAGGCTTGGCGCTGTTCGGGATGTCCAATTTGCGATTGATTCGCTTGGCCTGTCCGAAGATATATTACTGATTGCGGGCGATAATGTGTTGGATTTTTCGCTTTGTCATTTAATAGAATATGCGAAACAGAAAAACGCATCATGTATTATGCGTTACTTTGAAGATCAAGAATCGAAGCTAAAAAAATGCGGCGTGCTGACGTTAGGGGAAGCGGATCGTGTTTTGGAAATGGCCGAAAAACCGGACTCTCCGGCCACGCATTGGTGTTGTCCTCCTTTTTACTTCTACAAGGTTGAAGATCTGATGATCAATCAGGCCATTGCAGAAGGGTGTGGTTATGATGCTCCCGGAAGTTATGCGGCATGGCTTTGCCAAAAGAGGGAAGTCTATGCCATGGAGATGCCTGGTAAGCGATACGATATCGGGAATTTGGAAAGTTATGAGCGGGTACAGAAAGAGTATAAGGGGATTTTAAAATAATGCAACCCAATTTAATCTTAACAAATAAAACAATTTTAATTACCGGTGCGGCGGGATTTATCGGTGCTAATCTGGTGACTGCACTGGTTCGTACAGGCGAACCTATGCGAATCATTGGCGTAGATAGCATGAATGATTATTACGATGTTTCCCTTAAGGAATACCGTTTGGAACAAATACAAGCGCATATAAAAAATACAACGGCTGTGACATTTCGTTTTGTTCGTGGCAATATTGCGGATAAGGCGTTAATGGATAACATTTTTGCAGAAGAGATGCCGGATATTGTTGTTAATTTGGCGGCACAGGCAGGAGTGCGCTATTCGATTTCCAACCCCGATGCCTATATAGAATCCAATCTTATCGGATTTTACAATATTTTAGAAGCTTGCCGTCATTCGTATGATGATGGTAAAAAGGGCGTTGAGCATCTGATCTATGCCTCCAGCTCCAGTGTTTACGGTTCAAACAAGAAGATTCCCTATTCGACCGAGGATAAGGTGGATAATCCGGTCTCTCTTTATGCGGCTACAAAAAAGTCTAATGAACTTATGGCGCATGCATATTCAAAGCTTTATAATATTCCATCTACCGGCCTTCGATTTTTTACCGTCTATGGACCTGCCGGCAGGCCGGATATGGCCTACTTCGGTTTTACCAACAAACTACTTAAAGGTGAAACCATAAAAATCTTTAACTATGGAAATTGCAAACGTGACTTTACTTTTGTTGACGATATTGTAGAAGGTATTTGCCGCGTCATGGAACGTGCTCCGGAAAAGCAATTAGGTGAAGATGGCCTACCTATTCCTCCCTATCGTGTTTACAATATTGGAAATAGCAGCCCGGAAAACTTGTTGGATTTCGTGCAAATCCTACAGGAAGAATTGCTTCGTGCTGAGGTTCTTCCTGCAGATTATGATTTTGAGGCGCATAAACAATTGGTGCCCATGCAGGCAGGTGATGTTCCGGTGACATATGCAGACAC
Organism: Eubacteriales bacterium; assembly: GCA_045631845.1. Classification (GTDB taxonomy): domain Bacteria; phylum Bacillota; class Clostridia; order Oscillospirales; family UMGS1783; genus CAKSHC01. The sequence continues at coordinate 6,067 of JAZQVM010000035.1, forward strand.
ATCCGCATTGGAACGGGATACCGGATTTAAGCCGTCAACTCCTCTGCGGGTGGGGTTGCGCTGTTTTGCCCAATGGTATAAAGGATTCTACCAATAAAAGGAATTGCAGCAACTAGGTACGGAACATCTTTACCCGACTGGAATTGTAACCGAATTTTCATTGCTATTATTATAAAAGTATGGTATACTACCATTGAAACCGGAAAGAAAGGGTTTTATCTACATGAAAAGGATTCACCGGAAAACATATCTGCGGGCCATCAGTGTGGTTGTGGCCATTGCCACCATCTTCGGGCTGGCGAAATTGGTCGACACCTACCACCGAGGCGAGGGCGAGCCGATCGCTGATATCCGTTCGCTGGATTCGGCCCTGCGCATCGAATATTCGATCTTTGCCGAGGAACAGCCGCTGATTTTGCAACCCGCTATCGATTATATTGAGAAAAACGGATCGGTTGCCCTGCAGACGATAAAAAATCAATATCGCTACAATATCGATCGGCTGGATATCGGATTGCCGGTAACCGTTTCCTACGAGATTAAGGGTATGCCCTACAATACACAGGTAACATCGGGCACGCTGGAAGTGTCGGAGGACGAACTGTTTACCGCTCCCCGCCGCTTTACCATGGAAGGGACTCTCTGCAGTGCCGAGGTGCCCTTGCTTAAAGCCAACACCAAATATTACTTTCGCATTACCTTAACCCTCTCCAACGGTGTCACCACAGGCACCTACGGCTCCTTCAAAACGGCTGACACCCCCCGTATCCTATTTATCGATGGGGTACCCAATGTGCGAGATATCGGCAGCTGGAAAACGGCCGACGGTAAGGTCATCCGCCAAGGTCTGCTATACCGTGGCGGCGAAATGGACGGTGCCGTGAAAGAAGAATATAAGATCACCCAAACCGGCATCGACCAAATGGTACATATCTTAAAGGTCCGTACCGAACTGGACCTGCGTGACGGAACGGACGGTATCGGCGCGCTGGGCGATGTGGTTAAGCGTGTCAACTACCATACCCCCGCTTACGGCAATATTTTTAAGGATAACGGCAAGGCCGCTGTCGGCCGTGTCTTCTCGGTGTTGGCTAAAGAACAAGCCTACCCCCTCTATCTGCACGATACCTACGGCATGGATCAAACGGGTACCGTTTGCTACCTGCTGGAAGCCCTGCTTGGCGTCAGTGAGGAAGACCTCATGCGGGATTACCGCATGTCTATCCTTTGCCATGGCGGCCTGCACAATTCCGATATGAATGCCTTTGTCGAGCAGTTTAATAAGCTCCCCGGCGAAACCCCGCAGCAAAAAGCCGAAGGCTTCTTAAAGGACGCAGGCGTCACCGATGCCGAAATTGCAGCCATCCGCGAAATCCTTTTAACCCAACCCGAATAATAGGAAAAACCACCCATTGGGTGGTTTTTCATTCCAAGGAGTTATTATGGACGATACCTTAATCAAACGCATCAACGAACTTTCCCGTAAATCCAAAACCGAAGACCTGACCGAGGCCGAAAAGGCCGAACAAGCCACCCTTCGCGCCCAATATATCGCCGAATTTCGCCAGGGCATGATGAATACCCTCGATCAGGTCTATATCGTGGACGAAAAGGGCAACAAGAAAAAACTCACTCCCAAACCCAACACTCCTCTCAACTGAGGTGAACTTACATGATTGATCTGCTCGATACCCAAAAATATCTCATCACCCCCCATATCAAGGAGGGCGGCACCGTCGTCGATTTTACCATGGGCAACGGTCACGACACCCTTTGGCTTTCCCAAATGGTGGGCGATACCGGCAAAGTCTACGCCTTCGATATCCAACAAGCGGCGCTCGACAGTACCGCCGCCCGCTTGGCGGAACATGACCGCCATAATGTAACCCTCATCAAAGATTCCCATAGTAATGTTAAAAACTATGTTCATGAGCCAATATGTGCCGGCCTGTTCAACCTCGGTTATCTGCCCGGTGGCGACCGCAGCATTACCACCATGCGGGAAACGACTTTACCCGCCATCCGTGCCGCCATCGAACTGTTGGAGGACGGCGGCGGCCTGCTCATCGCCGTCTACCCCGGTCACGCCGAAGGCACTGCCGAGGGCATCGAGGTCACCAAACTCCTCTCCGAATATGACCGTCGTCAGATGAGCTGTACGCAGGTACGTCTGGTCAATTCTCCCACATCCCCCTTCTTCTTTTTGGTGGAAAAACGGTGATGGGAGAGGCAGAAAACTGGGTCAAACCGCTGATCGCATGGCATAAGGAGCACCGCATCCCCATGCCTTGGCGGGAAAATACCAATGCCTATCGTGTGTGGATCTCCGAGATTATGCTCCAGCAGACCCGCATCGAAGCGGTCATCCCCTATTACGAGCGGTTTATCAAGGAACTGCCCGATGTCAAGGCGTTAGCCGAGGTGGAGGAAGACCGCCTGCTCAAATTATGGGAAGGATTGGGCTATTACAGCCGTGCCCGCAACCTCAAAAAAGCGGCTATGACGGTTATGCAGGAACACGGCGGAAACCTACCCGTCGATGCCGAGAAATTGCGCAAGTTGTCGGGTATCGGGGACTACACGGCAGGCGCCATCGCTTCGATCGCCTTTGGGCTGCCCGAACCGGCTGTGGACGGCAATGTTCTAAGAGTCCTTTCCCGTTTGTACGCCGACCCGTCGGATATTTTACTTCAAAAAACCAAAAAGGCGGCCATCGCCCGCCTGCGTACCTTCTACCCAACAGGGGAGAATGCCCGATTGCTGACCGAAGGGCTGATGGAACTGGGTGAGCGGGTCTGTATCCCCAACGGCCGTCCCCGTTGTGAACTCTGTCCCATATGGGAACACTGCAAAGCCTATGCCGAACAAACGACCGAGCAGTACCCCATCCGTACCCCAAAAAAGGAACGGCGGGTGGAGAAGCGCACCGTCTATCTCTTGCACCATAACGGCAAGTATGCCATCGAACGCAGGGGAGAGGGGTTGCTTTCGGGCATGTGGCAGTTCCCCAACGAACTGGGACATCAAGAGGGAAAGGGCGAATATCTGGGGAAAGCCAAGCATATTTTCAGCCATGTCGAATGGCACATGATCGGCTATCGAGTCGAGAGCGAAAAGATCGAGCGCTATACATGGGAATCCCCTGAAATCATACGGGAGCAGTACGCCATCCCCAAAGCCTTTCACGCCTTTATGAAACATCTGAAATAAAAATATAAATTTTTTCAAAAAACGCTTGCATATTACAAAAAATTATGGTAGACTAATTGAGCGTTTGGGGCATTAGCTCAGTTGGTAGAGTGCCACACTGGCAGTGTGGATGTCAGCGGTTCGAGTCCGCTATGCTCCACCAAACGAAAAAAGAGTTGCTTTTAGCAACTCTTTTTTTGTTTGGTGGAATGAAGCATTCCTTTCGGAATATGAAGACAGCTTTGCTTAATGAAACAGCCTTCAGCTATGAAGCGTGCCTGCGGCACGAGAGAATGCTTCGCTTCATGGCGGAGCCGCTTCATATTTGCGTATGCAAATGCTTCGTTTTTCATTAAAATTGCTTACACCCCCCAAACGGTGTGTTCTTTTTAATCCGTTTGACACCCGCGCCAAATCATGATATAACTATAGATAGTAGAAAGAAAGGATGTACCCATGGATAAGTTTCAGGTATTAACTGATATCTATTTCGGGGAAGATTCGCTGGCTCGTCTGGCCGATATCCCCTATAAAAAGGTCTTCATCGTCGCCGACCCCTTCGTGGTGCAGGGCGACTTGATCCGTCATATCTTAAAACCCCTCAAACGCGGCGCGATTGAGCATATCCTCTTTACCGATGTTATGCCCGATCCCCCCATTGAGGCAGTTCGGCACGGCGTGAGTTGCTTCCGTGCGGCCGATTGTGACTGTATCATCGCCGTCGGCGGCGGCAGTGCCCTCGATCTGGCCAAAGCCGTCCGCAAAGTAGCCGCCCACATGGCGCCCGATAAAAAGATCTATCTCATCGCCATTCCCACCACCAGCGGCACCGGCAGCGAAGTCACGTCCTTTTCTATTATTACCAACGCCCAAACACAGGTCAAAGAAACCCTGATTTCGGATGATATGACCCCCGATGAAGCGATTCTGGACGCCGTGCTGGTCAAAAGCGTCCCCCCGTCCATCACCGCCGATACCGGCATGGACGTGCTGACCCACGCGATAGAGGCCTATGTCAGCACCAAGCACAACGAGTTTTCCTCCGCCCTTGCCGAAAAGGCCATCGAGATTACCGGTCAGTTCCTGTTCCGCTCCTATTCGAATAGCAACGATACCCACGCCCGCCATAAAATGCACGTCGCCGCCACCATCGCCGGCCTTGCATTCAATTCGGCATCGTTGGGACTCAACCACGGCATGGCTCACCAGTTGGGCGCCCACTTCCATGTGCCCCACGGCCGTGCCAACGCCATCTTGTTGCCCTTCGTTATTGAGTATAATACCGGCATCACCAATATTACCCGCAACAGTGAGGTCTATGCCCCCTGCGCCGAGCGCTATTGTACCATCGCCCGCCTATTAGGGTTGCATGGCGCCAATCAGGTCATGACCGTCCATTCACTCTGTAACTATCTGCGCTTCTGCAGCGAGGAAATGGGCATCCCTACTCGCCTGCGTGAGGTGCTGACGAATATTACCAAAGAACAGTACGAAGCCCAGTGCGAGGATATGGCCCACGCCGCTTTGGAAGACTCCTGCACCGATACCAACCCCCGTATGCCCTCCAAACCCGAACTGGTCGAACTGTTTAAGAAATTGTGGTAACTGTATGAAAAAACTGTGTCTGTTACTCTGTTTGTTTTTGGTCGGCTGTGCCCCTGCCTCGGTGCCCAAACAACAAGAACACCAATTCATAGCGGCCAACTACCAAACTCCCAAAAGATGCCGCACCTGCAGTCTGACCGAGGGCGACCCCCTCACCCCCGACTTCGTTTTGTATAACATAGAACTCAACGAGGGCGATGCCACTTGGGAGAAAACCGAGAAAGGCTACCGCGCCACCCTCACCTTTGCCGAGCAAAACGAGGAGATTACCCTCATCCCCGGCATTGAGGACTATTACGATATCAAACTTCGTGATCATACCGAAACGGCACTCGAGAACGGCTATTCCTATCAGGTTCTCTTTCACGGCAAACGGGAAACGGTCACCTATCGTATTACCACCACCTTCTCCGGTTGGCAAGCAGGGGAGAATGGCATGGAAAACACCTGTACCATCGATTGGGAATGGGAAGCCCCCGAAGGCTATGACGGGATTGTGCTGACCATCCGCCCCCAAACCGAGTGGAAGGACGGACAATATCTGTACGATATCGACCGCACCGATATGCTAGTATTCAAACCATAAAAAAAGAGCCGCAAGGCTCTTTTTTATTTGCAAAAATATTCAATCATTGCTCGTTCTTTATACGTGAAGAAATGTCAGCAAATTAATTATAGTTTATCCTCATAAGGTGAGTCTTCAAATCCCTTAAGTTGTAATTTCACGACAATTTTATCTAAGGCTAATCTGCAGATATGCACAAACCAGTTGCTATTTCCAAACCATTTTACAAGCGTTGGTCCTACTGCATAATAAGCCCCTATAAATAATCTCCCCCAATAATGTTTGGCAAGTGCATTATCGCGAAATCTTCTTAAAGTCCATACCTCAGGGCAGTCGTAAGATCCATACACACAGGTGGCAACATAACAGCCACCATCAGCGTGATTTTCTGAATTTTTTTGCTTATGTAGTTCATTTTTTATATTTTCATCAGTGGAGTTTTCAATTTCAGAATCTATCATGTTCATTAATCGATGATAAACTGCTCGATCTTTTTGAAACTCAGAGAGAGAAAGCAGTTTACCGGAATGCTTTAAACCATCTATGGGGTTAGTGCCTCTCTCGCAGTGAAATAAATCAATAGCCTGCAGAACTTTTCTAGCAAATAGTAATGCAGATCCATCATTTAATTCTCTTGCAATATAGAAAATGCTATAGGCATAATAAAAAATTACTGTTTCTTCAGGGCGGAGCATCATATAGCTCCAGTGTTTAAATCGGAAATATTGAAGATCATGCTTATAGTTGTCAATTAGAATTTTTAGAATTCTCGCCTTGTGTTTTTTTTCGTATTTTACATATGTTTCTTCAATAATAGGCCGTAGATCTTCTTCGCTATATCTATATTCTGTTACATCAAGAAGAGTATTAATAAGGCTTTTCCTTAAATCATCTAAAACAAATAAGGGATTAAAATTAAATACATTCTCTATAAAATTAATAGAACAGTTTCCTTCGGGCATTAAAGGATAACGATCAAATTCCGAGACAATTTTATTAGCACGACGAATTAATGCATCGTAATCTTTTATATTCTTTGTCTTATCCATAGTTTCTCCCTTAAACAGCGCAAATTAATACAATGATGCCAACAATTCCTGCTAATTTCAGTAAAAGAAACATAAAATCGGCACCGTCAAACCCAAATTCCTTGTAGTCAGGAATTGCTCGAAAAATTGAAATTAATAGCAATACAATAAAAATACCGCCAATCCAAAGAATATTGTCCAAAACCCACTCCAAACATAAAAAAGCTATTATAGCTAATACTAAAAATAAGTACCTCATTTTTAACCTCCTATTATATGTTTATATAAGTATATATCTATTTAAGTGCATTGTCAAGTAAATAAATATTTATTAAAATATAATTTAGAGGTGAAAATATGATTAGAATTTGTTTGGACAAAACATTACAAATATATAATATCAGCCGTTATGAACTTTCTAAACGCACAGGTATCCAGTATCAGATTATTGATAACTATTATAAAAACAGAGTGAAGCGATATGACAGTTTTGTTTTGGAACGGATTTGCACGGCTCTTAACTGTGAAATAAGTGAAATAATTGAATATATAGAATAACACCCTATTCGTGAAAAGAATAGGGTGTTATTACATGTTTTAGTTAATAACAATGATACGATTTATTATAGGACATTTTCGATGGATGTGTAACGCTTTCTTTATAGAAGGCGTTACATGCTTTTATTTGGTAAAATCTTCAATCATCGCACGGCAGGAACGGCTCATTTCGCGGGAAAATTCACTGTTCCACTTGCGAGAGCAAAACCGCTCGATCCAGCCCTGCAACGGGGCTCCGTCCAGTCCCTGCTGAACCGCCAACTGCTCTTCCAGCGGTCGCTCGGCATAGGCATTTTGGCAAACAATATCCGATACCTGTGGCCGTTTGGGCTTGGTTCTCTGCTGCTGTTGTTTTGTCGGATAGCCAAACACCAGCATGGCCGCCGGCACCACGTGATCGGGCAGATGCAGAAGTTCTTTATGCGTTTCGTAGTTCTCGGTAATATCCCCAATGTAGCACGACCCGATCCCTAACGACTCGGCCGCCACCACCGTGTTCTGCGCTGCAATCAACGCATCGGCCTGCGCCAGTAAAAGATCCCCGATATCGGGTCTGCGCACCTGATCAACATGGCGGCAAAAGGTCTCATACCACCGATGCACATCGGCGCAGAAAATCAGCACCAGCGGCGCGGTTGCAATAAAGGGCTGATTGTCACAGGTTACTGCCAACCGCTCTTTCAGCATAGGGTCGGTAATGTCCAGAACGGTGTATAAGCATTGATTGCCCGCCGTCGGCGCCTGCAGGGCTGCCTGCAAAATAGCCTGCTTTTTCTCGTCCTCAATCGGTCGGTCCTCATAGACCCGCACCGACTTGCGGGCGTGTAACTCTCGTATGGTCTGCGTCATAATCGATCTCCTTTCTGTTTGGGTATATCTTAAAATGGCTTACAACTAAATTTATTAGATCGGCTAAGCCGAATGTAACTGAAAAGACCGCATCTGATACAGTTGCGTTCTTTTCTGGTTGCCGAACTAGGATTCGAACCCAGACAAACAGAGTCAGAGTCTG
>JAZQVM010000036.1:0-3739 GCA_045631845.1 Eubacteriales bacterium
CTGATCGAAGTAGGTCATGTCCTGACCGGAGGTGGTCTGGTGAGCGTTTAAGTCAAAGTTGGTACGGGAAGCGACGCCCCACAGTTCGCCCCAGCCGAAGGGGAAGACGAACTCGAAGTCGGTCGTGGCGTTGGAGTAGTGGCTCAGTTCCTCGGGGTCATGGTCACGCAGGCGGAGGTTTTCCTCGCGCATACCGAGGGAGAGCAGCCAGTTTTTGCAGAAATTCTTCCAATAGGAAAACCATTCGAGTTCGGTACCGGGGGAGCAGAAGAACTCCAGCTCCATCTGTTCAAACTCACGGGTACGGAAGGTGAAGTTACCGGGGGTAATTTCGTTTCTGAAGGATTTACCAATCTGGCAGACACCAAACGGGAGTTTTTTACGGGTGGTGCGGGCGACGTTGTTGAAGTTGACAAAGATGCCCTGAGCCGTTTCGGGGCGCAGGTACACGGTGTTCTTGGCATCCTCGGTTACGCCCTGGAAGGTTTTGAACATGAGGTTGAACTGGCGGATATCGGTCCAGTTATGCTTGCCGCAAGAGGGGCACTTGATGTTGTGCTCTTCCACAAAGTCTTTCATCTCGCTCTGGGACATGGCATCGACGGCCTTGCCCAGTTCGAAGTTGTTTTCCTGACACCAGTCTTCGATGACTTTATCGGCGCGGAAGCGTTCTTTACACTCCTTGCAGTCCATAAGCGGGTCGCTAAAGCCGCCGACGTGACCGGAGGCAACCCAAGTCTGAGGGTTCATGAGAATGGCGGCATCGAGGCCGACGTTATATTTATTCTCCTGCACGAACTTGCGCCACCAAGCGGCCTTGACGTTGTTTTTGAGTTCCACGCCAAGCGGGCCGTAGTCCCAAGTATTGGCCAAGCCGCCGTAGATTTCGCTGCCGGCGAAGATAAAGCCGCGGCCTTTGCAGAGGGAAACGATCTTTTCCATAGTTTTGTCGGTGTTTTTCATGTTATCCGTCCTTTTGTAATATTATAATATAATATCATACTATAGATATGATGGAAATGCAAGGAAAATCATTTAGAAATGCGAAAGGAGAAATTCCGCCGCAAAGACCGCCGCGCTCGAGCAGAGCGCCACCGTGAGCAGGCTACGGCCAAACCACGCCAGCACCACGGCCACGGCCAAGCCTGCCACGGCCGAAATCAGGTCGGAGGTGGCAAACAGGATGTCGGGGATGGTCATGGCGGCCAGCACGGCATAGGGGACGTAGGTTAAAAAGGAGCGCACGAAGCGGTTTTGGATCTGTTTGGTAAAGAGGGTCAGGGGCAGGGCGCGCAGCAGGTAGGTTGTGAGAGCCATAATAAGTACAGAGAGTAGGATTCGGATCATGCGTCAGCCTCCTTTACGGGGAACAGGAGGGCGGCGGCACTCGCCGCAACCACAGCGCAAAGGATGATGACCCAGCCCGAGGACAGGTCGGTGAGAAAGCGCAGGGCGCAGGAGAGGGCGATGGCCAGCCCCACGGTGGTCAGCACCGCTTTGTCCTTTTTGGCGGGGGGCACGATGATGGCGATGAACATGCCGTAGATGGCCACACCCAGCGCGCTCGACACGCTATCGGGCAGCAGTCCCGTGGCGATAGCGCCGAGCAGAGTGCCGCTCGCCCAGCCCAAGTAGGGCAGGGTGGCCAGTCCCAAGGTGTAGCGGGTATTGACAAAGCCCTTTTGTTGCATGGCCACGGCAAAAATTTCGTCGGTATTAAAAAACGCCAGCAGCGCCCGTTTATAGCGGGGGATGGCAGGGTCAAGTTTTTGGGAGAGGGAGAAGGACATGAGCATATAGCGCAGGTTGATAACCAGCGTGGTGACAAAGACTTCCATCAGCAGACCTTGCGCCAGTATCAGTTCGGTGCCGGCGAATTGACCGGCTGAGGTTAGGTTGGTCATGGAGATCAGCTGGGTAATCCACAGCGACAGGCGACCTTTGGCGCACATCATGCCGAAGGTGAAGGATACCGAGAGGTAGCCCAGCGCAATGGGTATTCCATCTTTTAGACCTTTTTTAAATGTTAGCATGGTAATTATCCTTTAAAAGTATCAATGAGATCGGTGAGTTTGGTGATGCCTTGGTTGTGCTGGTGGCCGCCGGCGTAGGGGATAAAGGGGCAGCCCAATACGGCGGCGGTGGTGGCGTCATGGTCGGTATCGCCGATGACGGCCATCTCGTCGGGGGCGCACAGCGGCTCGTCCCGTAAGGCTTCGGCTAAGGCCGTTTTGGATGCGCCGAGGGTATTATCGGTGCCCAAGATGCGGGTGATATGTTTCATGAGTTCGGGAAACTGCGCCACCTGCGCCTGTAGGGCAGGCAGGGGTGAGGCCGACAGAATGATATGCTTGCAGGGCAGTTGAGAGAGGGCTTCGAGTGCGCCGTCGGCTAAGCCGCAGGACTTGACCCCCTGCTCGTAGAGCGCCCAGTAACGCTCGGCCAGGGTTTCGTATGAGGTTTTGTTAAAATCGAAGCCGATGCGGGCATAGAAATCCCGAATGGGGAAGCCGAAGGCGGCTCGGTAGGCGTCCAAGGAAAGGGCGGGTAGCCCTTCTTCATCACGAAGCCGATTGAGGATGCGCAGATTGAGGTGCACATCATCCAGCAAAGTACCGTTCCAATCCCAGATTAAATACTTTAGCATAGAGTTTATCCTTCAATAAAATCGAAGAAAGCTTCGCTTTCTCTGAATTAGAGTTTGCCCTGAAAGGCAATCGCCTTGCCTAAGATGCGCAGGGTCTTGCCGTCGGACTTTTGAAATTCCATGGGCGGGTAGGCGGGGTTTTCGGCACGCAAAATGACCCGATCGCCCAGTTTATACACCCTTTTGAGGGTGGCTTCGTCGTCGATGAGTACCACGGCAATCTCGCCGTCCTCCACGTCGGGCTGGGCATGGATGAAGACGATGTCGCCGTCATAGATGCGCGCGCCGATCATGCTATCGCCCTTGACGCGCAAACAAAAATCGGCTCGCTCGGCATCGGCTTCTACATAGCAGTCGTGCTCCTCGTCGGCCGTAATAGGTTGTCCCGCCGCAATCTGCCCCAGCATGGGAATCCGACGCCGTTCTACCGGCATCAGCCCCGCGTGAAGCGCCTGCTGCTCGGGCGTTTCATACCCCATCAGCCATTCGGGGGCTACCCCGAAATATTCGGCCAGCATCCGCACCACCGCCATCTTGGGCTTATCGATTAAATTGTTGCAATAGCGGCTGATCGTCCCTGCCGACAGGTGGACGGCATCGGCCACCGAACGGCAGGTTTCCCCGCGCTGGGCCAACAGGTTGGTTAATCGTTTGGCAAATTCTTCGGGTTTGACCGGTCTTTTTTCCATGTCGCTCCCCTCCTTTTGGTTGCATTATACTACAAAACAATGCATTTTGCAATAAATTTAATTTTTTTGAAAAAAGGTGTTGACAAATGCAACAAGCGGTGGTACAATAGTGTTGCATAAAGAAACAAGCCCCCATAAAATGGGAGATATGCCATATTTTTTGCAACAAAATATGACCAAATAGTCATCAGGAGGTGAATAGAAGATGCAGTGCTATGACGGGCGGGAGTGCGACGGGTGCTACGATTGCGTGCCGGTGCACAAGGTATGCCGCATCTGTGGGCGTCCGATCGGGCCGCATGAGCGGGTATTGGAAACCGAGAGAGGCCCTGTCTGCTCGGCCGTCGATTGCCGCTTTGAGGCGGCGCTCGAGGAGAGCGATGACAACATGATAAGAGAATAT
>JAZQVM010000037.1:0-31914 GCA_045631845.1 Eubacteriales bacterium
GACACTTTTTTGTGTCTACTTTTATCTTACACCTTCAATCACATGCCCTCTTTTTTTACGGGGTTACCGTTACGGTGTATCGTTGCGCTTGTACCGGAACAAATTGTTTGGGTTTTGTATTGTTTTCAGTGGTCGGAGCGGTATAAAATCCGTACATGACCATGATTTCGGTATGGCCGGGAGCCAGCGCAAAGAGACGGTAGTCGTTGTTTGTTACCAGTTGCTTCATTTCCAATAAAGACGGATCATCGATGCGGGGTAGAACATATACATTATCCACCATGCCCTCCAAGGAAATATCAACATGATTGCCTGCGCGGATGTTGATGTGTTGTGCATCGTAGATGGGATAGTCGGGTACAATGAACCGATAGTGATAAATGTGCAAAACGCGTAATTCGCTGGGTAGAGTATAGGCGTTTTTGATACCGATAAAGGAGCGTAACGCACGGCGCAGATTATAGTAGGGTTCAGAATAATCCTGCCCGAAAAAGACAATGCGTCTGCTGTGTCCCGACATGACTGCCTCACGGGTCGTCACCGTAACGGCAACTTCGGTCTTGGCGCCATGGGCGCGCACACCGTAGCCAATCGGTTCAATGACCAGCGGGTGTTCCGAATCAATGGCGGATAAAATTTCATTGGCACCTAAAGGAATATCAAAAATATATTCATCGCCCAAGGATAATTCTATGACCCCCATATCAGTGGTCTTCGGCGCTATGGTGTGCTCGGTTGGGTCGGATATCCACGGCTCGGCAATCAGAACGGCGCCAATCAGAACAGCACCAACCAAGGCGCTTATTACGAGCCACACGATGCGTCCCAAACGACGGGCTTTGGAATGGTTATTTTTATGCATGATACAGTCACCTCACCTATTTTTCATATTTTATTCGCTTTTTTGACACTTGTCAACGCTTTACAAGAGGAAAAAAGGTGTTATAATAAAGGCAGGAGTCTAACAGGGAGGTAAACCTATGTTTTGTTTTAAATGCGGCTCGGATATTTCGGCGCAGGATAGTGTATGTCCCGTTTGCGGAGCGCCGGTCAACCATACCGACGAAGGTAAGCCGTTACCCTCGCAGCATAAGGTTGTTTCTTTTGCAGACCGCGCGGCGGCCATGGGCATCGATATGTTGATCCTGCTTGGGGTCTGGTTTGTTCTGTTTCAGTTGACCTATGCCGCTTCTTTCTATTTGTTGCCGGCCATCTTTCTGTTCTATTTTACATGGACCGTCGGAGGCGCAAGACGGGCAACATGGGGACAGCGTTGTTTGAAAATTGAAGTGGTCAGCACTCGTACCGGCGGTAGCGTAGGGTATGTTCGCGCCCTGATACGGGCGGTTGTACTGGTCGTTTCCATCGGGATAGCCGGGCTTGGCTGTGTTCTGTATTTCCTCACCGACGGACGCATGCTGCACGATTTACTATCGGGTACTCAAGCTGTTTCTCCGAGTGAAAAATAAAAATATTAAAGGAAAAGAAAGTTTTTCTTGCTTTTTCTTTTTTCCTATGGTATGATATCTCTACGTCGAATGGAGGAATGAAGAAATGACTGATAATATTTGGGTAAATATCCTTGGAATCGTATATATCGTACTGGCTGTGGTGGAACTGGCCGTTATCATGATCCAGCAGAGCAAACAGTCGGGACTGGGCGCTCTCTCGGGTGAGAGTATTTTTCAGGGAAATATGGGTAATACCAAGAATTCGATCTATAATAAGATCACTATCGTTGTATCGCTCCTGCTCGTTATTCTTACCGTTGTTTTGAATATTTTGACTCGGTAAAACATAGTCGATCGTTGCCGGTATCGTTCGATACCGGCAATTTTTTTTATTTTTCACAAGAAATTCAGCCTTTTACGACTTGTTTCTTTGCGTTTGAAATGCTATAATATAATGAACTTGAATTTTCATGGAGTTATTATGGAAACCAAACCACGAATTTTTCCGTCAATTGCATACGGTCTGGTCGGGTTGCTTGTTCTGATATTCAGCACAAAGGATCCACTTGTCATTCTTTTTGTTTGTGCCATTGCTTCGGCCTTTTTGCTGACATGTTCTTTGCTGTGGAGCAAGGCAGGATATGCCGCTTTGCTTTTATCCGCTCCCATCTTGTATCTTTGCACCGGCTCGATAGGATACGCCTTGGTGGCGCTGGCTTTGTTAGCGGGCTTGGTTATTGCGATGCGCATCTGCATTCAAAATAAGCAATCGTTGGCGGTTACTGTTGGCGTTCCGGCGCTGTCGGGTGCCGTGGCGGCTGTGCTCATGCTGGCCTTGTATTTGTATGTAGCCCGCGGTTCCTTCGATTTTTCAGGTCTGCTTCCGTCGCTGAGCCAGATAAAAGCGGGACTGGATGATGCATTGTATGAGCCAATGCTTACCGCAGCGCAGGCTACCCAGATGACACCCGAAGAGATCGATCAGGCGATTACTGCCGTTCTTACGGCAAAAAATGTATACCTGGATGCCGTCTTTGCGGTATTGCCGGGATTTGCCATGAGTTTCCTCTTTGTAATTACCTATGCCTCTCAAATGTTGGCCAAGGCATTGTTAGGAAAGAAGAATCGGGCCAATATTTCCATTGAGCCGATTTGGAAATTACGCTTACCCTCCGGCATAGGTGTGGTGTTTATTGCGTCATTTATCCTATCTTTCTTTGTGGATGGTACGGTTGGTGGAGTGTTAAATAACCTGATTACCGCCTTTGAGCTCCCGTTCCTGTTGTGCGGAGCCTTTACCGTATATGCCTTGTTTACCCGCCGAGCGACCAATACCGGTTCAAAGGTATTAACAGCCGTACTGGTTGCTTTGACGGCGATCGGAATCCCCATTTCTTTGGTCTTAGCCTATGTAGCGGTTGGGGTTGTTGACAGTATGGCCGACTTGCGTCGCCGATTGCGGGGAGATCGAGATCCGTCACAGGAAAATGAACGCATGAAACAATGGAACAGTATGCAACAAATGAAGCCCGGCAACGATACCGAAATATCGGAGGAGTTGGATGCGGCGGATGATGAAGACGATGAAGAAGGAGAAGAACAATGAAAGTAATTCTTCAGCAGGACGTAAAAGGACAGGGCAAGAAGGGTCAGATGGTTAATGTTTCGGATGGATATGCACGCAACTTTCTTTTGCCCAGAGGTTTGGCGGTAGAAGCCAATAATGCCAATGTTAATACCATGAACACCCAAAATGCCGCCAAAGAGCATCATAAAGAAATGGCACTTAAGGCGGCACAGGATCTGGCGGCACAGATCGAAGGAAAAACGGTTACGCTAACGGCGAAGATGGGGGAGAACGGGAAACTGTTCGGCTCGATTACTGTTAAGGAAATTGCCGAGGTGATCGAAAAATCCTTGGGTGTTGCCGTAGATAAAAAGAAGATCGATATGCGGGGTGCTATTAAAGGTGCCGGCGTGTATACGGTTACTGTTAAATTGCATCAGGCCGTATCGGCGCAGGTTAATGTCGCCGTAAAAGAACTGTAAAAGAGAGGACAGACGATGGAGATCGCACAAAAACTGC
Source organism: Eubacteriales bacterium (assembly GCA_045631845.1). Taxonomy (GTDB): domain Bacteria; phylum Bacillota; class Clostridia; order Oscillospirales; family UMGS1783; genus CAKSHC01. Next base: position 3,538 of record JAZQVM010000037.1, read on the forward strand.
CTTTTAGTTTTGAGGCAGAACAATCGGTACTGGGCGCTATTATCATTGATGCGTCGGTGCTTGATTCGATCGTTCCCATACTCAAAAATTCAGATAATTTCTACGCCCAAAGTCATAAGCGCATCTACGATACGATGTTGGCGATGCATGTGGCCAATAAGCCGATCGACTTTGTTACCTTACTGAATGAAGTCAAGGCGGCAGGGATCTTTTCGGAGGAAGAGGGAAAGCAGTATTTGTTGCAACTGACTCAGGTTGTACCCTCAACCGAAAATGCCGTAAACTACGCCAAGATTGTAGCTGATAAGGCGGTATTGCGGCAATTGATTGCGGCGGCCGATACCATTCGCTCCCGCAGTGAGGAAGGCGCCGAAGAATCGGCTATGATATTAGAGCATGCCGAGCAGACCATCTACGATATCGCCAACGGTCGTGTCAATACCGGCCTGTATTCCATTAACGAAGGGTATATGGATGCCATTGAGCGTTATGGGAAACTGGCCGAGGAGGACAATACGGCGCTGCTTGGTGTTCCTACCGGTTTCGCCGATATCGACAGTATGCTCAACGGCGGTATGCGTAAGAGTGAGTTGATCATTCTGGCTGCCCGTCCTGCCGTCGGTAAATCGGCCTTTGCGCTCAACATCTGTGAGCAAGCGGCCGTACGGCACGGCATTACCACCGTGTTTTTCTCATTGGAAATGTCCAGTGCGCAGTTGGTGGACCGTGTGATTGCTTCTCAGGCATTGGTGGACAACGGCAAATTGATGACCGGTGCTTTGGATGAGAAGGATTGGTCGAATATCGCCGAAGCCGGCAAGTATTTAAGTGCGGCTCCGCTGTATTTTGATGATACCAGTGATGTTACCGTTTCCCAAATGAAAGCCAAACTTCGCCGAGTCAAGAACTTGGGTTTGGTTGTTATCGACTATTTACAGTTGATGAATTCGGGCAGTAAGAATGAGAACCGTGTTCAGGTCGTCAGTGAAATGACCCGAGCCCTTAAACTTATGGCAAAGGAACTGGATGTGCCGGTTATCTGCCTGTCGCAGTTGTCCCGTAAGGCGGCCGATCAAGGCCCCGATCGCAAACCGAAGTTGTCGGACTTGCGTGAATCGGGTTCTATCGAGCAGGATGCCGATATTGTTGTTTTTCTGCATAACGAGAATCAAACTTCGGGTGATGTAGAAAATAAATGTGTCATTGAGGCTATAGTCGGAAAAAACCGCCGTGGCCGTTGCGGTACGGCCGAACTGTTATGGGTCGGCAAACATACAAAATTCTTTAATCTGGATAAAAAGCATCATGATCAATCAAATTAAAAAAACAATAGAACAATATAAAATGCTTGACGGAGTACATACAGTAGTCGCCGCCGTTTCGGGTGGGGCCGACTCGGTCTGTATGTTGGATATGCTTCGGCTGATGTCCCTGCAACAGGGATTTGAGCTGGTGTGTGCCCATTTTAATCACAATCTGCGAGGCATCGAGAGTGATGCCGATGCTGAATTTGTGGAAAATCTATGCAAAAAATGGGATATTGCCTTTGTGAAAGGCAGTGCCGATGTCATGCACTTGGCCAAAGATCAAAGCGTGGGCATTGAAGAGGCGGCTCGTTTAGCTCGCTACGATTTTTTGCGTAGTATCGTAAAACAAAAGAAAAATGCGGTAATTGCTACGGCTCATACGGCTAATGATAATGCCGAAACGGTGCTCTTTCACCTGATTCGCGGTACGGGAATCCGTGGCGTTTCGGGTATTTCGCCCAAGACAGCCGATGTGATCCGCCCCTTGATTCATCAGTACCGTGTAGAGGTAGAGGAGTATTGTAAGGCCAATCATTTGGAGTATGTCAATGACTCGACCAATGCCGATGTTACCTATGCCCGTAACCGCATAAGGCATCATGTTTTGCCTGAACTGTGCATGATCAATGCGGCGGCGCTCGATAATATCAATCGATTTTCCAAGTTGGCGGCATCATTGGATGCTGAGCAAACCAAGGCGGGGCAGGAGCGGTACCATCAACTGCTGACCGAGCAGGGCTTGGATGTGGCAACATTAGCCAAGGATCCGCCTTCCCAGCGTTTTGCCACTCTGCGTGCCTTTTTGGAGGATCAAGGGCTGGAAGCGGATCGCAATTTGCTTTCCCGTCTGCAGGATGAGATAGAGGCAGGTAAATCGGTGTCGCAGATTCCTGTGGATGCGGCTCATTTCCTTTCCATTTCCTATGGCTTTTTGCGGTTGATTGAGCCGATGCCGGCCCCCGATCCGATTGCCTTTACCGGTGACGCGGTGGACTTTGGTCGCTATCGTATCCACATGGAAAAAGATCATTATTCCCGTCGGTACAGTATGCGGGCAGATGCCGTGGAAGGTGCTGTGTTGCGCGCCGCCGAAGAAGGGGATGTCTATGCCATTCCTGGTGTCGGCACCAAATCGGTGCGCCGCTTATATATCGAAAAGAAGATCCCCAGAGATTTGCGCCCCTCGTGGCCGATGTTGGTGAAGGATGGGCAGGTTGTTTGGATCTACGGAATCGGTGTTGCCGCTCCCTTCCAAGCCAATGAAAATGACCCCTTTATCAATCTTACGGTGGAGGAACAACAAGGATGAAAAAAGATATCGAGTCCGTCTTGATCAGTGAGGAACAGTTAAAGGCAAAAATCGCCGAACTGGGTGCGCAGATCACGGAGGATTATCGGGGAAAAGATTTATTATTGGTCAGTATATTAAAGGGCGCATGCGTTTTTCTCAGCGATTTGATGCGTGCTATTGATATCCCGTTGGCTATTGACTTTATGTGTGTTTCCAGCTATGGCAAAGGAACAACCACACAGGGCCGAGCCAAGATCATAAAGGATCTGGATGTGGATATTGCAGGAAAAGATGTGCTGATCGTAGAAGATATTTTAGATAGCGGCGTAACCTTGTCCCACGTCATGGAAATTCTTCGCAGTCGCAAGCCCGCCTCTCTGAAGTTGTGCTCTCTGCTGGAGAAACCTGAGCGGCATCGGGTAGAAGTCCCGCTGGATTATGTCGGTTTTGTCGTTCCTGATGAGTTTGTGGTCGGGTACGGTCTGGATTATGCGGAATCATACCGAAACCTGCCCTATGTCGGGGTGCTCAAGGAATCGGTTTACAATAAATAACGGGGGTAAGATCCTTTGAAGAAGAAAAACTTCGGCAACATCATATTTATTGCTGTAATTTTACTGCTGTTGCTACTCTCAACCAATATCATCGATGCAAACAGAGGGGATGATACCCTCATGTACTCACAAGTTGTGGAGGAATTTGAGCAGGGCAAGGTGGAAAGTTTTGAGCTTGTCGGTACCGAATTGACCTATACGCTCAAAGACGACCCGGCTAATCCCGTCAAGAACAAAAATGATCTTGAAAAATCCTTCAATTTGTATAGCGTAGAACTGTTCATGATGGATGTAGGCGATACCATCGCCGCCCAGCGTCAGGACGGTACGCTTGAGTATAACATCGCCCGTGAAGCCGGTACTCCGTGGTGGGCTTCCATCTTGCCGTATGTACTGGTCTTCGGTCTTATGGGTGTACTGATGTACTTCATGTATAGCCAGTTTGCTGGCGGCGGTGGCAAGGCATCCGGCTTTACACGAGCCAAGACCCGTGTCCATGTAGACGATAAGAATAAGATCACCTTTGGCGATGTCGCCGGTGCCGAAGAAGAAAAGGAAGAACTGGCTGAGATCGTCGAGTTCTTGAAAAATCCTCAGAAGTTCATTGAACTCGGTGCCCGTATCCCTAAAGGCGTTATGCTGGTCGGCCCTCCGGGTACCGGTAAAACTCTGTTTGCCCGTGCCGTAGCCGGGGAGGCAGGCGTGCCTTTCTTTAGCATCACCGGTTCGGACTTTGTGGAACTGTATGTCGGTGTCGGTGCTTCCCGTGTCCGTGACTTGTTTGATCAAGCGAAAAAAGCCGCTCCGTGTATTGTATTTATTGATGAGATCGATGCCGTTGGCCGTCAGCGCGGTGCCGGCCTAGGCGGCGGTCACGATGAGCGTGAGCAAACCTTGAACCAGTTGCTGGTGGAAATGGACGGTTTTGCCAAAAATGAAGGCGTCATCGTGATTGCGGCTACTAACCGCCCCGATGTTTTGGATCGTGCATTGCTTCGTCCCGGTCGTTTTGACCGTCAGATCGTCATCAATTTGCCCGATGTGCAAGGGCGTGAAGGTATACTCAACGTCCATGCTCGTAATAAGCATTTCGATCCCGATGTCAGTTTTGAGGTAATTGCCCGTACAACTGCCGGATTCTCGGGTGCGGATCTGGAAAATATTCTCAACGAAGCGGCACTGTTGGCGGCTCGTCAGGATAAGAAAAGTATCAGCATGCAGGATATTCAGGATTCGATCGTTAAGGTTATGATGGGCGTGGAGAAAAAGAATCGCCGCATTACCGATAAGGAAAAACGCTTAACGGCCGTTCATGAAGCGGGTCACGCCATTGTGGCTGCCGAACTGCCTAACCATGATAAGGTTCATGAAATCTCCATTATTCCCCGCGGTATGGCCGGCGGCTATACCATGCACCTGCCCAGTGACGATAAGTTCTATCAGTCTAAAGGGGATATGGAAGACGAAATTGTATCTCTGCTTGGCGGTCGTGTGGCGGAAATGGTGGCGTTGGATGATATCTCAACCGGAGCTTCTAACGATATCCAACGTGCTACCGAAATTGCCAGAAAAATGGTCACCAAATACGGCATGAGTGATAAACTCGGCCCCATTGTCTTTGGTTCGGAGCATGAGGAGGTCTTCCTCGGCCGTGACTTTGCCACTTCTCGCAATTATTCCGAACAGATCGCTTCTCTGATTGATGAGGAGGTAAAGGCCTTCATTGAAAAGGGAATGGCTCGTGCCAAAGAGATTTTGACCCGTCGCCGTGCCTTGCTGGATAAGGTTTCCGATACCCTTTTGGAGAAGGAAAAAATCGACGGTGCGGAATTTGAAAAACTCTGCAATGAAATTGTCTGACATCTCTTGACAAAGTATGCCAACGGGTGTATAACATATGAAGATTTTTCAAAAGGAAGTCGTTTGACTTCCTTTTGATGTACGTTTGGGAGGTTTTTATGCAGTTATTATTCTTTATTGCAAGCGATAGTGATGTGGTTGCTCCAATTCTGTCTAAGTTGATGGAAAAAGACATTCACGGCGCTACTGTCGTGCCCTGCGAAGGCATGCTTCATGCCCTCTATGACTCCTCGGTGGAGCCTCCGCCCATTTTCGGTTCTTTGCGCCATTTTCTCAACCCCGCCCATGCGCAGGGGAAGATCGTGTTATTCGTACTTCCCGATAAAAAGGTCGAAGTGGTAAAACAGGTCATTCATGAGCAGGTCGGTCCGCTTGACGGTCCCAATAAGGGCGTCTTGTTTACCTTGCCCATTGCCTATTCGGAAGGAGTCGCAGAAGACTGATTATGAACATCCTATTGAGTCTGGCATTTGCCATGATCGTAGGCCTGTTATTGACCCGCGTTGTTAAACTTGTGCATTTGCCCAATGTAACCGGCTATCTGATTGCCGGACTATTGATCGGTCCGTGTGTATTGAATGTGTTTCCCTCGCAATCTCTAGAGGCGGTAGGTTCGATCTCTACGGTAGCCCTCGGCTTTATTGCCTTTTCCATTGGTAATGAATTTCGTTTCTCCCATTTGAAACACATCGGGAAGAACGCCATTATTATCTGTTTTTGCCAAGCCTTGTTGGCTGTCGTTTTAGTGGATGTAACCCTGCTCCTTGCCGGATTTGATACGCCGCTTTGTTTGGTGCTCGGCGCGATTGCCACGGCCACAGCACCGGCGGCCACCCTTATGGTCGTGCGCCAGTACAAAGCCAAAGGCCCCATTACCAACACCTTGTTGCCCGTCGTCGCTATCGACGATGCGATCGGGCTGGTTGTCTTTGCCGTTTCGCTCGCCGTTGCCAAATCCCTCTCGTCGGGTGAGGCCATTACATTGATGAACACCGCCGTCGAGCCGCTGTTGGAGATCTTGCTCTCCTTGGTTGTCGGTAGTGTGATTGGCGTTTTGGTATCCTTTGCTGCAAAATTTTTCAAGTCCCGCGCCAACCGTCTGTGTATCTGCGTGGCCGCTGTGTTCTTGGGTGTGGCCTTGGCTGAACAGTTTCATCTTTCGTCCTTGTTGCTGTGCATGTGTATCGGTGCCGGCTTTGTCAATACCAATAAACACGCCGAACCGATTCTGGACGGTGCTGACCGTTGGACACCGCCCCTGTTTATGCTCTTCTTTGTTATTTCCGGCGCCGAGCTGGATCTGGCCGTTTTGCCGACGGTCGGCGTGCTTGGACTCCTGTATCTGCTTGTCCGTTCAGCAGGAAAGTATTTCGGTACCTTCTTTGGCGCTATGCTGGTAAGATCGGACAAGAATATCCGCAATTACTTAGGTGCGGCCCTCTTGCCGCAGGCCGGTGTAGCTATTGGTATGGCGCAGATCGTTATGGCGCAATTGCCCGCCTATGGTCAGCAGGTTCGTGCCGTCGTCCTTACCGCCACATTGATTTATGAATTGGTCGGCCCGCTGATCACCAAGATCGTGCTGACAAAAGCAGGGGAGATTGTTCCCGAAAAGAAAAAGAAACTTAGCATCAGCTAAGTTTCTTTTTTCGTTGTGATAGGGACAATATGTACCTCCGTATCATAGAAGAAAAGGAGGGTCATCTTATGTTTGCTCAATTATTGTCATCCGTTTCTTCTGTCTTCTATTTCATGCTCTATATCCGCCTGCAAGGTACTTTTGAGAAGCCCATGTCATCTGCTGAGGTTAAAGCCTGTTTGGAACAGATGGCCGCAGGAGATACTCAGGCGCGGGATCGGTTAATCAGTCGAAATTTGCGCCTGATTGCCCATGTTGTAAAAAAATATAACGCTCCCGAAAGTGTGCAGGACGACCTGCTAAGCATCGGTACCATCGGGTTGATTAAAGCCGTCGATTCCTATTCTCTGGAAAAGGGTTCAAAATTTTCCACCTACGCCGCCCGTTGTATTGAGAACGAAGTGTTAATGTATTTTCGTTCCCAAAAAAAGAGTGCGGGCGATAAATCCATTAACGATGTGATTGATACCGATAAAGAGGGAAATGAACTTACGCTGGTCGATATCATCGTGGGCGAGGATAATATTGCCGAAAACTTAGAGAAAAAAATTAATATAGAAAAAATGATGGCGCTATTGCGTGAACTGGACGAACGCGAACAAAAGGTCTTGTTATTGCGGTACGGCTTAGATAATAAGCCACCTCGCTCCCAACAAGAAACCGCCAAAATCCTCGGCATTTCCCGCTCGTATATCTCCCGCATCGAGAAACGTGCCATTGAAAAAATGCGGGAGGGATTTGATTTCTAAAAGGGAATGTGTTATACTGGACGCCGAGGTGATAATTCTGAATCGGATATCCTGTATCAATACAACCTATGATGCCACATCGCTGGATCGTGCCGTCCATGCTCATTTTCAGGTCATGGGCGAGACCGAACTGACTTCCGATAAAAAGGTGCTCATCAAACCCAATCTCTTGCGTGGCGCATCCCCGGCTAAAGGGATTACCACCAATCCGCAACTGGTTGATGCCGTCGTGCGCTATCTGCATGGGCGGGGCATTACCGATATCACTTTGGCCGACAGTTCGGGCGGACTATATACCCCTGCCCTCATGCGTGGTATCTATGCCGCCTGCGGCATGACGGGGAACGGATATACCCTCAATGAGGATTGTTCCTATGAAAGGGTACATAAAGAGGGCTTTCGCGCATTTAATATTTTGACTCCCATTATACAGGCCGATATCATCATCAATCTTCCAAAGTTAAAAACCCATAGCATGACCGTCATGTCAGGGGCTATCAAAAACTTGTTTGGTGCCATTCCGGGGCTTCAAAAACCCGAATTGCACTGTTTAAACCCTGATCCCGAATCTTTTGCCGCCATGCTTGTGGAACTGGCGCAGGTGGTAGCCCCTACCTATACGATCATCGATGCTGTAGATGCGATGGAAGGGGATGGGCCGTCCGGCGGTGAGATCTGCCATCCTGGGCTGACGATTGCTTCCCGCAATATTTACAGTCTGGATCGGTTCTGTGCCGACGAAATCCTGCAGGTGGGTGCTTCTCGTGTCCCCATGCTGGTGGCCGCCGAGCATCTGATGGAAGAAAACGAAGTGGTAGGGGAATGGACTCGCCCCGAATATGGCTTTGTCCTCCCCAAATCGGTCAGCGTGGATTTTGTCAGTATTTTTCCCAAATCCCTCCGAGGTCCCATACGCTCATTTATGGATCGGGCGCTGGTGGCTATGCCTCGCATCAAAAAGAAGGTCTGCATCGGTTGCGGCAAATGCGCCGAAAGTTGTCCCCAACATACCATTTCCATAGCGGAGAAAAAGGCAGTTATTGATTTGCGCTCTTGCATCTCATGTTTCTGTTGTCAGGAAATGTGTCCCGTAAAAGCCATCAAGACGGTACGCAAAATAAAAGGATAAGAAAAAAGGCTGCTGATGCAGCCTTTTTTAGTTGATTTTATGCAACTCCATGTGATAACCGTTTAATGTGGTGAGGATAAGCAGATCGTCCTGCAGAACATAGTCATACATGATCTCATCACCCATGATATTGGTGATAAACGAGCCCTCATTACCGCCATCGAGTATCTTGTAAGTGCCGTAGTTTGTGGCGTGAATGCTTTGCAGATAGAACGCTCCGTCCTCGGCAAAGTGGAACACACTGTCTATATCACCCGACGAGGTGATCTTGGCGTTATACTGCCAACTGCCCTTGATGGCATTTTCGCCCTTATCCAAGAGTTTGATAATGCCGAAAACAGCAGCTCCCAGCACAAGAAGGGCAAGGAGTACAGCAATCCATTTTCCTGCCGTTGTCTTGAAGAATGACTGTTTTTCCATGTTTATTTTTTCAGGGCACGATCCAGCCAGATCATGCCAACATCCAGAGCGGCGTAAATGCCGTCTTTATCGGCGCGCTTGATGATTTTTTCCTGCAAAGGCACACTCGGATCGGTAGACATCAGCATCAGCGTAACCTTAGTCGGAATCTTCAGATCATCCAACGCCTCGGTGTTCTTAATCTGAAGCATGAGGATATATTTGTCATCGGGCTGGCCGTAATAGAGCATATTGCCTTCACGCACCAAAGGTTTACCTTTATAGGTAAGATAAGCGGGTTTTTCGTTTGCCATTTTTCATGACCTCCAATCTTCCATATATTTTACCATAATTTATTGCACTTGTAAAGGATATAAATTTCGATTTTCCCTTGCATTTTACCCAAAAATTTGATATTATAAATTAAACCCTGTGAAAAAAAAGAGTATTGGGATCGTTCGGCGGCAGAGATGCAACGTCTTAGGCTGAAAACGTTGCTTGTCCGATGATGTCGAGAAGTTCGTTTTGGAGGGGAGCGGGGAAAGGTCGAAAGGCTCGGTAGTCGTTTCCGTATCGTCTGCGTTAAAGATGTCTAAGAGCCTGTCTGTTACGGATAGGAACTCGGGTGGTACCGCGATATTTGTCGTCCCGTTTTTCGGGGCGTGTTTTTATTTTAGGAGGATATTATGAGTGTAGACACAAACAGCATCCGCTCCTTGTTTGAGGAAAAATTACAGCAAGCGGACAATGCGGTTGCGCTGGAAGAATTGCGTGTTGCCATGCTCGGCAAAAAGGGCATGATCACCGAGCAGATGAAAAACCTTCGCTCGGTCGAGGAATCGCAGCGTAAAGAGGTCGGTCGTCTGATCAATGAGCTTAAACAGGAGATCGATCTGGCGCTGACGGCTAAGAAAAAAGAACTGGAAGAAGCGGCTATGAACGCCCGTATCCAAGGCGCCGAGCGGTACGATGTATCTATGCCCGGTTCAGAAACCTTCGGCTCGCTCCATCCCATTACTACCGTCGCTCGTGAGGTGGAAGAGGTTTTCCGTAGCATGGGCTTTACCGTCGAGGATTACTTTGAGATTGTTGACGATTATCAGAATTTCGAGGCGCTCAACATCCCCAAACATCATCCCGCCCGCGACATGCAGGATACCTATTTTCTTTCCAATGGCCAGTTGCTTAAGACTCATACTTCGGCCGCGCAGAACGCCATCATGAAGAAATACGGCGCACCGCTGCGCTCGGTATTTCCCAGTCGTTGCTTCCGCAACGAGGCCACCGATGCCTGCCATGAAAACACCTTCTTCCAGCTGGAAGGCATTATGATCGATAAAAATATCTCCATTTCCAATCTGATCTATTTTATGAAAACCATGCTCTCCGAGGTGTTCAAGAGAGATGTTAAGGTGCGCCTGCGCCCCGGTTTCTTCCCCTTTGTAGAACCCGGTTTTGAATTGGACGTCAACTGTCTGATCTGCGGCGGCGAAGGCTGTCCCACCTGTAAACATTCGGGCTGGCTGGAACTGTGCCCCTGCGGCATGATCCATCCTAATGTACTTAAGGCCGGCGGCATCGATCCCGAAGAATATTCCGGCTTCGCCTTCGGTCTGGGGCTGACCCGATTAGCCATGATGAAATATGGCATTAAAGATATTCGTATGCTCAACTCCGGCAACCTCAAATCGTTGTCGCAGTTCACATCTCGGTAAAGGAGGGGTAAAATATGTTAATCTCAATGAATTGGATCGAAGACTTTGTTGATCTTTCGGGGCTGGATAAAACCGCGCTGATCAAACGCTTTACCCTCGCCACCGCCGAGGTGGAGGACATCTTTGTTATGGGCGCCGATGTGCAGGGTGTCGTGTCGGCCCGCATTGAAAGCATCGAGGACCATCCGAATTCTAAGAAATTGCACCTGCTCAAGGTCAATACCGGCAAAACGGTGGTGGACTGCGTGTGCGGTGCGCCCAACGTTCGTGAAGGCATGATCGTAGCCTTTGCTACCGAAGGCGGTAAGGCCGGCGGTATGGATATTGTCAAAACCAAAATTGCAGGCTTTGAGTCCTGCGGTATGTGCTGCTCGGAAAAAGAACTGGGCATCTCGGCCAACCATGACGGCATTATGGAACTGGACGCCGATACCCCGCTGGGCGTTGACGTTAAGGATCTGTTTGCCATTGATGATATCGTCTTTGAAGTCGATAACAAATCGCTCACCAACCGTCCCGACCTCTGGGGTCACTACGGCATCGCCCGTGAATTCGCCGCTATTGCCGACCGTCCTTTGCGCCCCGTGCCCGTTTTCGATGCCAAGAGCATTGAAAACCTGCCCGAAGTGGACGTGAACATTGAGGACGAGCGTTGCTACCGCTACACCTCCGCTATCGTAACCGGCATTTCCCGCAAGGTCTCGCCGATGAATATGCGGATTCGTCTGTTCTATTGCGGCCTGCGCGCCATCAACTTCTTGGCCGACCTGACCAACTACGTCATGCTGGAACTGGGTCAGCCTATGCACGCCTTTGACTATTCGGTGGTTCAGAAAGTAAATGTCCGCCGCTTTGCCGATGCCTTTACCTTTACTACATTGGACGAGGTGGAGCGTAACATCGATAGCGAAACACTGATGATCTGCTCGGACGATAAGCCTATGGCCATTGCCGGCATTATGGGCGGCCTGAATTCCGAAATTGAGGATACCACGACAAGCCTGTTGTTGGAATCGGCCAACTTCGACGGCATCACCACCCGTAAATCCACCGTCCGTATCGGTCTTCGTACCGATGCCAGCATGCGCTATGAGAAGATGCTCGATCCGGAACTTACCATGACGGCCGCTCTGCGCTATCTGAACCTACTGCAGGAATTTGACCCTCATGTCAAATTTGAATCCCGTATCAGCGATGTGCGCACCTACGCTTTCCCCGAAATTTCCATTGATTTCGATAAGGCATTTGTTGACCGCTATACCGGTATTGACATCTCAGTAGAGCGTATCGAGAAAACCTTGACCGCACTCGGTTTCGGGCTGGAAAGAAACGGCGATCAGTTCCATGTCGATGTCCCGTCCTGGCGCCGCACCAAGGATGTCACCATCAAGGCCGATATCATCGAGGAGATCACCCGTATCTACGGCTATGATAACTTCGATGTCCGTCCCTCTGAAAATGTCCTCTATCCCATTCCCGAAACGGCCAACCGCCGCGACGATTTCGGCGTAAAAACCCTGCTGGCCGACCGCTACGGATTCCACGAAGTTCATTCCTATCTGTGGAGCGATAGCCGTAAATTGGCTCAGATCGGCATTGAGGTTGAGGATAATGTCAAGATCATCAACTCCATGTCTACCGACTGGACGATCCTGCGTCGCAATATGACCCCGACCCTGCTGTCCATGGTACAGGACAACCGCCGCTTTGCCGATCGGTTCGGCATTTTTGAGATTGCCCGTGTCGTAGAGGGACTGAAAGAAGACGGCCAGTGCAATGAGCGCAAGAAACTGGGTATCGTCGTTTTTGATAAAGTCAATAGCGAAAAGGAAGCCTACTTGGGTCTGGTCGATGTGATGCGTACCCTCGGTACCGTGCTTAAAAATGAGGCGCTGACCGTGGTGAATGAAACGGCCGAGAAGCCGTGGCAGCATCCCGTCAATACCGCCGGCGTCTATCTCGGCGGCAAGAAGATCGGCTTTGTCAGCGTTGTCCATCCGAGTGTTGTGGATAAGATCGATAAAAAAGCCGCCGTTACCTGTGCCGAGATCGATATGGATATGTTCTCCGCCTATGCCGGAACGGCCGTGTCCTATGTCGAACCCTCCAAATTCCCCGGCGTGGAGTATGACCTGTCACTGCTGGTCGGCAAGGATCAGCCTTATGCCGATATTATGACGATTGTTGATGCTCAAAAGTGTCCGTTGCTGCTGGGTTACCGTCCCGTAGACGAGTATCGGGATGCTTCTTTGGGCGATAAGCGAAGTATGACGGTGCGCTTCACCTTCGGCGCTTTTGATCGTACCCTGTCCGGTCAGGAAGTGCAGGAGCAGATCGATGCGCTGACGGCCCGCTTTACCGAAGCCGGAATTGCATTAAAAATATAAAAAATTTGCATTGCGTATTGAAAAACGGACAAAATTGGTATATGATATAGTGTATAGAAAAAACTATCAAAAAGGGGATGAACCAAATGCTGCATGATGGAACGATAACCTTCTCGGTTCGTGACGAACAGGAAAAGGAAATGAAACGCATCGTTACTGAGGTATATGATGCGCTAAAGGAAAAAGGATATAATCCGATCAATCAGCTGGTGGGGTACATCCTTTCGGAGGATCCAACCTATATCACCAACTATAAGAATGCCCGTGCTCTGATCTGTAAGATCGATCGGGATGAATTGTTGCATACCTTAGTCCGTTCCTATCTTTCCGAATAAACATAAAACCTCAAAACCGTGCGGTTTTGAGGTTTTTAGTATAGGTGTTTTATGAAATATGTCTCCTTGGGTCATACCGGAATGCAGGTGTCAACCCTCGCTTTCGGCTCGCTGACTATGGCACCCATGCAGGCCAACCTGCCCCCCGAGGCGGCGGCCGAGGTGCTGTGCTGTGCCGCCGAGCGTGGCGTGAATTTGCTCGATACTGCCCAACTCTATGACAACTACGAATATATCAGAATCGCCGAAAAAAAGATGCGATCCCCCCTCATCATCGCCAGTAAATCCTATGCCTATGAAAAACAAATGGCATTTGATGCGGTGGAGGAGGCAAGACAGCGTTTGGATCGGGATGTGATTGATATTTTTATGCTCCACGAGCAGGAGAGTGAGCATACCCTGCGTGGTCATATGCCTGCCATCGAAGAGCTTTTGCGCCTCAAAGCACAGGGTATTATCCGTGCCTTCGGTATCTCTACGCATCATGTGGCCGGTGTCCGTGCTGCCGCTCATGCCGATTATATCGATGTCATTCACCCCTTGCTCAACAAGGCGGGACTCGGCATTGTGGACGGAACCCGTGAGGAGATGGAGCAAGCGCTCAAATCGGCTCATGAAGCAGGGAAGGGTATCTATACCATGAAACCGCTCGGCGGTGGGAATTTGTTTTCTACGGCGCAGGAAAACCTGCAATACGCCTTTTCTTTCCCGTATAAACACAGCGTTTGTATCGGGATGCAGTCGATCGATGAGGTCGATGCCAATATTGAATTTATGGAGAAAGGCGTTTTCTCCGAGCAAAATCTCAAAGCCCTACAGCAGAAAAAACGGCAGTTACATATCGATGATTGGTGTGTCGGTTGCGGTGCTTGCGCCGCCCGTTGCCTCAATCACGGCATAGATATCGTAAACGGCAAAGCCGTCCCGAATGAAAAGTGCGTGCTCTGTGGGTATTGCAGTCGCGTCTGCGATCAATGGGCAATAAAGGTGGTGTAAGGATGCGTGTCTGCACAGCCAAACAAATGAACGAGGCTGATCGGTTTGCCATCGATGTGCTGGGCATCCCCGGTACTGAACTGATGTTCCATGCCGCCTCCGGCCTTTTTGAGAAAATCTCTGCTCATTTTGATGATCTTAGCCAGAAAAAGATGGTTATATTAGCCGGAAACGGCAACAATGCCGGCGATGGCTTTGCCTTGGCTTTGCTTGCATGTGAAGCGAATATGCTTGTCAGTATTGTTCGTATCAATGATCGTGATTTAAGTGAGGATGCCGCCTATTATGCCGCACAGGTAAGGGATATTCCCACTTGCTTCTTCAATCAAGCCGAGGAAGAATGTAAGAGGTGGATCAGTGAGGCCGATGTGATTGTCGATGCCATGTACGGCACTGGCTTCCGCGGTTCTCTTTCGGGAGCGGCAGCTGCTTGCGCAGAGTGGGCTAATCGAAGCCATGCATGGCGTGTATCGGCCGACCTGCCCAGCGGTGCCTGTTGCGATACCGGCGCTATGGAAGGAGAGGTCTTTCGCGCCGATCTGACTGTGACGTTTACCGCTAAGAAGCCTTGCCATTTTCTCTATCCCGCCGCCGAGTACTGCGGCCGTGTGGAAGTTTGTGATATCGGGATTCCTGAACGGGTGCTGGATGATGGACGCATGTGGGAGATTACTCCGGCATTGGTCAAATCCGTCTTGCCAGGCCGTCCGGCTAACAGCCATAAAGGAACCTTCGGTCGGTTGCTGACCTATTGCGGCAGTGAGGAGATGACGGGTGCCGCCGTTTTGTGTGTCGGTGCCGCCCTGCATGTAGGGGTTGGGTTGGTTGAGGTGGCCGGTCCATGCGAGGTGATTGCGGCCGTATCCGCCTATCATCCCGAACCGATCTATACCCGTCTGTCGGAAACGGCAGAGGGGGATAACGCGCTGATGGTGGCCGCCAAGCGTGCCAAGGCTATTGTCTGCGGTTGCGGATTATCACAGAAGAGCGGGCAGGAACGGCGGGTCATTTCCCTGATTCGTCACGCTTCATGCCCCATAGTCGTGGATGCCGATGGCATAACATCGCTTTCACGGAATATAGATGTATTAACCGGCCATGATAAGGATTTGGTGTTAACGCCTCATCCTTTGGAAATGGCAAGACTAACCGGAAAGACGGTGGAGGAGATTCAGGCTGATCGTATCGGTATCGCTTCTGCCTTTGCTCAAAAACATCGAGTTACCGTCGTCCTCAAAGGTGCCAATACGGTTGTGGCGGCGCCCGATGGGCGGGTCTGGCTCAATGCGGCGGCTTGCTCGGCATTGGCCAAGGGCGGTTCGGGTGATGTGCTTGGCGGAATCATCGGTTCGCTGTTAGCGCAGGGTGTGGAAGCGCCTTGGGCGGCCGTGATCGGTGTGTATGTCCATGCGCAAGCGGGGTTACTCGGTGCCGAAAGTAAAACCGATTATTGCCTGCTCCCGTCGCAGTTGCATGAATTTTTTCCTGCTGTCTTCCGTCAGATCAAAGAGGGATAATATTTGAAAAAACTGGCATCTGTGGCCTTGCTTTTGTTATGGCTTTGCGGCTGTGCAAAAGGGAAAACGGCCGATGTCACAAAAGAGATGCGTGAGTCGGGCGGATTCTCGGCTTATGCAATCGTGCACTATCTTGGCAAGGAATATGGCTTTACAGTAGAAAAGGACCCCGAAAGCATTCGGGTGGTGCTGGATAACCCCCAAGCCTTGAGCGGATTCACCGTAACGCTAACCGAAAGCGACTATACCGTAGGCTATCACGATGTATCCTTCAGTACCAAACAACTGCCCGATACCATGGAGCGGGTGATTGGCCCTGTATTTTCCTTGTGTGATGCCATTGCCAAGCAACAAGGAGAGCACCTGCCGGACGGGACGTTTACCTATCAGTCGGGGGATTTGAGTGCTACCTGCCGCTTTGACCCCAAAGAAGGAGTCCCTTTACAAATCTCGGTTGGGGACGATTTTCTGTTAGAATTTAGCAATTTTAAATACACGTAAGAGGTAGAAGTATGAACAAAAGAACTTGGGCTGAAATTAATCTGGACGCCCTTGTCCACAATTATAATATAGCCAAAGCCACCGATGCCCATGTCATGCCAGTCATCAAAGCCGATGCCTATGGTCATGGGGCTTGTATCTGTGCCAAAACGCTGGTGCAAGCGGGTGCTGATCGGTTTGCCGTCTCCTGCATGGACGAAGCGTTAGAGTTGCGGCAGGCCGGCATCAAGGCTGATATTTTAATTCTTGGCTATACTGCGCCCGATAGTTTTGATCGATTGATTGAACAGGGATTCACCCAAACGGTCATGAGTGTCGAGTATGCCAAAGAGCTAAGCCGTGTCGCACAAAAGCAAAAGGCCACCGTCAAAGTCCATATAAAACTGGACACTGGCATGGCACGGTTGGGGTTGTGCGTGCGTAAAGCGGAGGAGATAGAACAGGCAGCAGCCGATGTGGCTCATATCTGTAACATGGAAGGTCTGCAGGTAGAAGGGATTTTTACCCATTTTGCCGTATCCGATATGCCCGATCAGGACTTTACTCGGCAACAGGCCAAACGGTTCTCGTCTGTTGTGGAACAGGTAGAGAAAATCGGTCTGCATATCCCCATCAAACATTGCGCCAATTCGGGTGCTATCCTCAATCATCCCGATTATCGCTTCGATATGGTTCGGCAGGGCATCATGCTCTATGGTGAGAAGCCTGATGGATCTTGCCCCGATGTCGGTCTGCGTTCGGTGATGACACTCAAAAGTGTTGTGGCCTTTTGCTCGGTGCTCCGTGCCGATGAAACGGTCAGTTACGGCAGAACTTATACGGCTATGCGTGATATTCCCATTGCCGTTATCTCGGTCGGCTATGCCGACGGTTATCGCCGTGCCCTTTCGGGAAAAGGTTGGGTCAGTATTAACGGTTGCCGTTGTCCGATCGTCGGTCGGGTGTGCATGGATCAGATGATGGTTGATATTTCCGATTGCCCTCAGGTGGAATCGGGGCAGGAGGTTACGGTAATGGGTGGTGACGGACCGAGCATGACCGAACTTGCCGAGATCTGCGATACCATTAACTATGAACTGATGTGCGCCATCAGCGTTCGAGTACCTCGCGTGTATATCCGAGAAGGAAAAATATTGGAAGTGCGTTCAAGAATGACAGAATAAGGGCCAAATAATCAAAGAATGACTTTCCGTAATATCGTAATAGTGAGTAAAAAATTTTTCTTTGGTGTAAGTTTTTTGCTCAAAGCGGGCAATATATACTCATAAGCGATATCGGAGAGTGAATGACATTGACTGTAAAACGTGGAGATATTTATTATGCGGACCTGTCCCCGGTCATCGGATCGGAGCAGGGCGGCGTGCGGCCGGTACTGATCGTACAAAACGATGTGGGGAATAAATTTTCCCCCACCGTCATTGCCGCCGCCATCACCAGCCAAACCGGCAAAAGCAAAATGCCGACTCATATTGAGTTGTCCTGCGAACGCTACGGCCTATCGCGGGACTCGGTTGTGTTGCTTGAACAGATCCGCACCTTAGATAAACGCCGATTAAAGGATAAGATTGGCCATGTGGATGAAGTGACCATGCAGCGCATCAATACCGCCATCAATATCAGTTTCGGACTATCGGAATTGGCATAAGAAAACGGAGCCTTTCGGCTCCGTTTTTTGTATGTGAATTTTCCAACTTACATGAACCGACACAACAATATAGGTATAAATACAGCCGGCACATAATTCATTACCTTTAACTTGGTAATTCCAAGAAGATTCAATGCCAACCCCAAAATCAATAATGATCCCACACAGGTCATTTCCGCAACAACAATTTCACTCAAATACGGCGCAATTACCCCCGCCAGAAGGGTAATCCCGCCCTGAATGATAAAGACTGCACCCGAAGAAAATAAAACGCCATACCCCAAAGAACTGGCGAAAATAATCGCACTCACTCCATCCAATAACGCCTTGGTGTATTGCATGGTGTGATCACCCTGAATCCCACTGTTGAGCGATCCCACAATCGCCATCGCCCCAACGCAGAACAACAAACTGGCCGTCACAAACCCCTGCGTCACCGATACCGTCGTGTCTTTGGTGCTGAAATGCCGCTCAATCATTTGACCTACCTTGTTGATTCCGTCGTCCAGCCGACACAATTCGCCAATCAATCCACCTATGACAACTGAAAGAATGGCAATCAGCACATTCTGCCCCTTCATGAGTCCACTGATGCCAATGTAGGCTACGCAAAGGGCTACACCTTTCATTACAATATCCTGAAACCGACCCGATGCAGATGAACCTGTCTTTTTTTCCGTCTTTTTTCCAATTAAGCGAATCAGTAAGCCAATTAATCCGCCTAAAATAATAGCTCCCGCATTCACCAGCGCGCCCAATAACGGCATGTATATCCGCCTCCTTTATGCATGGTTCTCATTGTAACACAAAAATTATCATGAATAAAGCAAAAAAATATATTTCTTTGTAAAAAAAGCTAAAAAATACAGAAAATAGTCATTGTGAAACCTGAAAAATTATGTTATTATATTTAACGTATGACATTATGAATGTGAGGTAAGACCCGTGTCGGGAGAAACAGCAAAAAAATTAAATAAAATTCTCCCATTACTCGGAGCCATCGGCGTGCTGTTGTTTACTGCCGCTATCGTCCTTTCGATAACGGTTAAGCCTACTCCGACGCCTGTGAGTGAACCATCTTCGGAAATCTCATCGCAACCGTCTTCCTCCATCGAGAGTTCAGAACCGCCCCCCGCCAATGACACCATTCACACCCCGCTCACCGATGAAGAACTATTTACCGGCAGTGCCTTTATCGGGAACAGTTGCGTGGAACGTCTGTTTGTGCAGGGGTATGGCCTGCAGGCCGATTTTCTCTCGGGCGTCGGGCTCACGGTTCACTCGTTTTTTACTGATCCTCCCGCACGGTTGGATCGTACGGTTGCCGATCTGTTGGCCGACGGTCGGCAGTATAATCGTATTTTTATTCTGTTTGGCATCAATGAGGTCGGTACCGATCCGGTCTTGTTTATTGAAAAATACAGCCAGTTGATCGATCATGTTCAGGCATATCAGCCATCCGCACAGATCTATGTGCAGGCCATCTTGCCGGTATCCCGTGCGGCGCATGACCGCAATGTCTATATGGTCAATAACGATAATATCCGCATGTTTAATCAGCAGATATTGGATATGACCATTCAAAAACAAGTGCACTTTATCAATACTTTTGATGCCTTGGCAGATGCTGAAGGATTTCTGCCCGACGATGTGTCGAGTGACGGTATCCATCTGTCTAAGGATTATAATCAAATTTGGATTAACTACCTAAAGGAGCAAGTAAATTGAAACGTATTATTTCGGTAATTTTGCTATCTATTTTGTTATTGGCATCTTGTGCCCCTGCCCCCATTGAGATTCATGTGACGGATGCGGCCGCTCTGCTCCATGGCACAGTAACTTTCGAGGATATTATGAGTGATATGGATACCGCAGGCATTTGTCGCATTTTAGCCCTCACCGAGGATGAGGTGAAGCAAGCGGCCGGCTATGTATCTACCGGCGCTACGGCCGAAGAGTTTTTTGTGATTGAGGCTAAAGAAGGGAAGACTGAGGCTGTCCAAAAAGCCATTGATGCCCATATGGAATACATGATCAACGGCTACTCCGATTACGGTCCGCAGGAAGTCCCCAAACTGAAAAACGCCGTGCGCGAAGTGCAAGGGAACTATATCTTCCTTTGTGTTTGCAACGATCCCTCGCAGGCAAAAACCGTGATTGATCAGATCGTAGGAAAATAATAAAAGGAGGCCGGATCTTTGGTATTCTTCAGCTTAATCTTCTTATTTGCATATCTTCCTCTTGTGCTGGGAATCTATTATCTGGTGCCCCGTCGTTTTCGTAACGCCTTTTTACTGGTTGCCAATATCATATTCTACGGATGGGGAGAACCCGTATACATTCTGCTAATGGCCGTTTGCACCGCTATCAATTTTCTGTGCGGATATCTGATCGACAAATATCGTCAAGATACCCGCAAGGCCAAACTGTTCTTGGTGCTGTCGGTCGTGGCCAGCCTTGGCCTGTTAGCCGTCTTTAAGTATACGGGTTTTGTTGCGTCTTTGCTCAAACAAATCCCGGGTCTGGGCGGTATCATGGAGCCCATTATCCCGCTCCCCGTCGGCATCTCGTTCTATACCTTCCAAAGTATGTCCTACACCATTGACGTCTACCGTAACGATGCCAAGGTGCAGAAAAACTTTGTATCCTTTGCCACATATGTATCCCTGTTCCCGCAACTGATCGCCGGCCCCATTGTCCGTTACCGTGACGTGCAGGAGCAGCTGGACGTGCGCAGAGAATCCGCAGTGCAGTTTGCCTGCGGCGTTAAGCGGTTTGTGGTGGGCTTAGCAAAAAAGGTGCTCATCGCCAATCAGATGGGTCTGTTATGGGATATGCTCCGTACCGATGCCGGAGTTGGCTGGCTGGCCTCTTGGTTTGGTATCTTGGCCTATGCCATGCAGATTTATTTTGACTTTTCCGGCTATAGCGATATGGCTATCGGCCTTGGTCGTATGCTCGGCTTTGAGTTCTTGGAAAACTTCAATTATCCGTACATTGCCCGTAATATTACCGATTTTTGGCGAAGATGGCACATCTCGCTCTCCACGTGGTTTCGGGACTATCTGTATATCCCCCTCGGCGGCAATCGCAAGGGCGTGGCCAAACAGATCCGCAACCTGCTGATCGTGTGGTTCGTCACCGGCCTGTGGCACGGCGCCAGCACCAATTTTATCCTGTGGGGACTGTACTATTTTGTCCTCTTGGTTTTGGAACGCTTTGTGCTAAGGAAAGTGCTGGATAAGATACCCTATGCTGTCACCATGCCCATTACCTTTATTTTGGTGTTATTTGGCTGGGTTATCTTCTCCTTTACCGATATGCCCCAAATGGGTTCCTTCTTCGGTCGCCTGTTTGCTTTTGGCAGTCATGCCTTGACAGGGGAGAGTAGTTATACCGTTCTGTCCTATCTGCCCTTAATGCTGATGGCTATCGTAGCGGCTACCCCTCTCGGCAAACAAATCCATACCAAACTGGCAGGAAAGCCCTCTGGCTTTGCCGTCGAAATCATCGGTGTATTGTTGGGGTTGATCTTGTGCACCGCCGCCTTGGTCAGCCAAAGCTATAACCCCTTCTTGTATTATCAATTTTGAGGTGACATCATGAAGAATGAACGATTTATCCATTGGGCTTTTATCCTTCTGTTTGTTGCCTTTATCGGCGTATTTGCTATTCTTTTTGCGGTGCTTCCTAAAGCAGAACTGTCGGAGTTGGAACGCCGCCCCTTATCGGAAACGCCAAAACTCACGGCCGATTCTCTCTTTTCAGGGGATTTTGGTAAGGCCGCCGAAACCTATCTGTCCGATCATTTTCCCGCCCGAAGCAGATGGGTGGGGCTGCACGCCGGTGCCGAATGGCTGACGGGGCGTAACGGCCAAAACGGCATCTATCTGGGCAAGAATCAAAGGCTGTATACGGCACCCGTTTCCTGTGACTATGCAAGGATTGACCGCAATTGCGCCGCCATTACCGATTTTGCCGCCAAGAGCGGAACCAATGTAAATGTCCTGATCGTACCCTCGGCAGGCTCAGTGGATCAAGGCGGATTGCCCGCCCTTCATAGCCCCTATCGGGATCAGGAAATTTTGTCCTATATGAGTGAGGAGTTGAACGTCATTCAACCCCATCTGTCGGTCGAGCATTTTTATCGGACCGACCACCATTGGACAACCGCAGGCGCTTATCAAGCCTATCTTGCCTGTGCCGATGCGCTCGGTCTTGAACCCTTAGCCGAATCGGCTTTTGATAAGGAAACAGTGGAGGGCTTTTACGGTACATCCTACGCCAAAGCCGGTCTTTGGCACATAAAACCCGATACCATGGAACTGTGGCATAGTCAAACGCCCATCACCGTTACCATTATGGACGATGCCGCCCCGCCAAAGGAATACACAAGCGTATTTTTCCGTGATGCGCTGAGTACCATGGATATGTATACCGTCTTTTTGGACGGCAACCATGGCCGTGTTCGGCTTTCCAATCCGCAAGGCGAGGGGAAACTGCTTATTGTGAAAGATTCCTTTGCCCAAGCGTTGGTTCCTTTCTTGGCTGAACACTATGCCCAAATTGATATGATCGATCTGCGGCATTTCCGCCGCACCGCCGTGTCCGATTTCGCCGCACAGGAAGGCTATACCGATGTCTTGCTTATTTACGGAATCGAATCGGTCGCCGCATCCAACGACCTGTTGTGGTTGCAATAAAGGAGAAGCGTATGTTAGAACATCTCAAACCCGCCCGTGTCTTTTATTATTTTGAACAGTTGTGTGCCATTCCCCACGGTTCGGGTAACACCAAAGCCATCAGCGATTATTGTGTGGGAATAGCCTCTCGGTTGGGGCTGGAAGTTACGCAGGATGAGTGGAACAATGTGCTCATCCGTAAACCCGCCGCCAACGGCTACGAGGATCATCCCCCCGTCATCATCCAAGGCCATCTGGATATGGTCTGCGAAAAGGATGCCGACTGTGATCTGGACTTTATGAAAGACGGCCTTCGCCTGCATATCGACGGCGATTGGCTCTCGGCCGATAAAACAACATTAGGCGGGGATGACGGCATTGCCATTGCCATGGCCTTGGCTGTGTTAGAAGATAAGGAATTGCCCGCCCCCGCCATTGAAGCCTTGTTTACCACCGATGAGGAAACAGGCATGGACGGGGCTGTCGGACTGGATTGCTCTCAGATTCGTGGCCGTCTGCTGCTCAATATCGATTCGGAGGAGGAGGGCGTCCTCACTGTCGGTTGCGCCGGCGGCGCCCGTGTCGATGTGGCGTTCTCTCTTGAACAACAAGAGGGACAGGGTAAGGGCTATACTGTTGAGGTGTCGGGACTTCGTGGCGGTCATTCGGGTGTCGAGATCGGTACGGGTCGCTATAATGCCAACAATATTATGGGTAAATTCCTGCAATCCTTGGGGAATATCACCCTTTGCGAAATTGAGGGCGGTACGAAAGATAACGCCATTACCCGTTCCTGCCGTGCCGTAATTGTGACCCAAGCCGATGTCATATCGGTGGCTCGGCAATTTGTGAACAATAACTATAATGCCAACGATCCCGATTTTGCTATTACGGTCAAAGAAATTGAAAAGCAAAACGGCTATCGGGCCGAAGATGTGATTCGGTTCTTGTCCACCGTTCCCTGCGGAGTAACGGCCATGAGCGCCGATATCGAGGGCTTGGTCGAAACCTCTCTGAACCTTGGAATCCTGTCTATGAAAGACGGGCAGGTGCATGGCCGATTCTCGGTGCGTAGTGGCATCAACGCCAGGCGTGACGCCCTGTGCGATAGGGTCATGGCGTTGGCCAAGGCATGTGGGGGAGAAACCCAAAAGGGAAGCGAGTATCCCGCTTGGGAGTACCGCAAGCAGTCCCCGCTTCAGGACACCATGGTGGCCGTTTATCGTGATATGTATAAAGAAAATCCGCAGGTGCTTACCATTCATGCAGGATTGGAATGCGGTCTGTTTTGTGAGAAGATGGATGGGCTGGATGCCGTGTCCTTCGGACCCAACATTGAGGAAATTCACACCTCCCGTGAGCGGTTGAGCATTTCTTCCACCTCTCGCACCTTTGAGTATCTGTGCCGAATTTTGAAGGAGTTATAATTATGATTAAGAAAAGAATTGAAACCATACAGAACAATCTGCAAAGCAGTGAAGCTTTACTGGTCGCTTCGGGTGCCAACCGCTTTTATCTCACCGGCTTTGAGTCAAGTGCAGGCTCGGTGCTGGTCACTAAGGATAAAGCCTATTTCTTGATCGACTTTCGCTATGTCGAAAAGGCCAAAAGCGTAGTAACTTCGTGTGAGGTATTGCTTTCCAATCGCACCAATGATGAAATTCGGGATCTGCTGACCAAACACGGCGTAAAGGCTTTGTATATCGAAACCTATTCGGCCTCCGTTTCGGCCATGAAAGGGTATGCGGAAGCCTTTGCGGGTATCGAGGTGTTACAGGACGATAAGATGGATGTGCTCATCGATGAGATGCATGCCATCAAGACCCGTGAGGAATTGGCGCTCATTCAAAAGGCGCAGAAGTTGACCGACGATACCTTTACCTATATCTTGGATCGCATCCAGGTCGGGCGTAGCGAAAAAGATATCATGCTGGATATGGAATTTTTTATGCGCAAACTCGGCAGTGAGGGCGTTTCCTTTGATTTCATTGTCGTTTCGGGTAAAAATTCTTCCTTGCCCCACGGTGTCCCTACCTATAAACTGATTGATTCGGGCGATTTTCTTACCATGGATTTCGGCGCCGTTGTTGAGGGCTACCGTTCGGATATGACCCGTACCGTGGCCGTCGGGCAGGTGAGCGACGAGCAAAAACAGGTGTACGATACGGTGCTCAAAGCCCAGCAGGCGGCACTGGAGGTGATCTGTTCGGGCATGGTCTGCAAAGATGTGGACAAGGTGGCGCGGGACATTATCTACAACGCAGGCTATGAAGGATGTTTCGGCCATGGATTGGGACACAGCGTAGGCATTGAAATTCATGAGAATCCGGCCTTTAATACCCGTTGCGAAACGGTACTCAAAGAGGGTATGATCATGACGGTTGAGCCGGGTATCTATCTGGAAAATAAATTCGGCGTGCGCATTGAGGATATGGTGTATGTCACCGAGGAAGGTTGCCTCAACCTCACCCAAAGCCGAAAAGATCTGATTGTTTTGTAAGGAGAACGGTATGAGCGTATTGGATCACTTTTTATCCTTCGTAGCATACGATACTCGGTCGGATGAGAACTCACAAAGCGTTCCTTCTACCGAAAAACAGAAGATTTTAGGTGTTTTTTTGGCTCAAAACCTGCAAAAAATGGGGTTAAAAAACGCAAAAATGGACGATTTTGGATATGTTTACGGCTATTTGCCGCCCTCAAACGGAGTCAATTTGCCCGATTTGGGGTTGATTGCCCACATGGATACCTCACCCGATGTGTCGGGTAAAGATGTCCATCCTCGCATCGTAAATTACAACGGCGGCGATATCGAATTAGGGCACGGCGTGACCATTCGAGAAAAGGAATTTCCCAATCTGGCACGTTATGTCGGACAGGACCTGATTGTGACCGACGGCAGTACCTTACTCGGCGCCGACGACAAGGCGGGCGTGGCCGAAATCTTTGCGGCGGTGGAGTATTTGGTGGAGCATCCCGAGGTGAAACACCGTGGGGTGGCTATCTGCATTACCCCCGATGAAGAGATCGGGCGGGGCGCCGATCACTTTGATTTTTCGCAGTTTTCGGCCAAGGTGGCCTATACGGTGGACGGCGGAGAGCTGGGCGAAATTGAGTACGAAAACTTCAACGGAGCCGGCGTAAAACTGACGGTGCACGGCGTGAATATTCATCCCGGTTCGGCCAAGAACAAGATGAAAAATGCGGTGCTGATGGCCAACCAGTTCATTTCCATGCTTCCTGCCCATGAAACGCCTTCCCATACCGAGGGGTATGAGGGATTTTACCATGTCAACGGCATCGAGGGCGATGAATCAAAAACGGTTGTGCAGATGATTATTCGGGATCATGACCGTGAGAAATTCGAGGCTCGCAAGCAGTTTGTGTCTAATTTAGTGGAATACCTAAACGGCGTATGGGGCGAGGGTTCGTTCGAACTGGACATGAAGGACAGTTACTATAATATGAAGGAAATGATCCTGCCACACATGGAATTGATTGACAATGCCAAAGCTGCCATGCTGGCTGTGGGTGTTGAACCGCAGGTGGTGGCCATTCGCGGCGGTACCGACGGGGCTCGGTTGTCTTATGAAGGGTTGCCCTGCCCGAACCTGAGTACGGGCGGTGCGAATTTCCACAGCATCCATGAGTTTATTCCGGTGCGCTCGCTGGAGAAGATGGTGGAAGTTCTCTTGGAGTTGCTCAAGGCATGAATTACTTGACAGCGGCCAAGGCGGCGGAAGATTTTTTCATTGAAAAGAAATCGAAATTTATCGGGTCTTTGCGGCCTGTGACCACCGAGGAAGAAGCCATTGCCTTTATCAATGAAATCAAGGCGCAGCATCCGCAGGCTCGGCATCATGTATATGCCTACATCTTACGCAAGGATAATACCATGCGCTATTCGGATGCGGGCGAACCTTCGGGTACGGGCGGCCAGCCTATGCTTGGGGTATTGCGCCGTGAGGAATTAACCGATATTTGTGTGGTAGCCACCCGATATTTCGGCGGCATCCTGCTGGGGGCAGGGGGACTCACCCGTGCCTATGCCAAGGCGGCCAAGATTGCGGTGGATGCGGCGGGGATACTGGAGATGCGTATGTGCAAGCTTCTTACGGTGGGTTGTCCTTATGCGACCTATGATCGGCTCTGCTCGGCCTTAACGGCAAGAGGGGGTACAATCTCCGATGCGCAGTTTGGGGCGGATGTGTCCTTTACGGTATCCTGTGCCCCCGATTTGGTACCGATTTTGACGGCGTGTGTGCAGGAAATGAGTGCCGGTGTGGCCACCTGCGTGGAAAGCGGAGAAAAATTTATCGGATTTTTGAAATAAAAAAAGGGTTTTTGGGTTTTTGTGCGTATTACTATATAGAAAGGGTGTGAGTCAATGACGGTTCGTGAGATGTTGGAGGAGAGAGAAAAGGAATATTTATCCTCTTTTGCGGCTCATTCCTGCGATGCGACAAGAGAACACGCGGACGAGGAATGTGATATGCGTACCGCCTTTCAGCGGGACCGTGACCGTATCTTGCACTGCAATTCCTTTCGGCGCTTAAAACGTAAAACGCAGGTCTTTTTATCGCCCGAGGGAGATCATTACCGTACGAGACTCACCCATACTTTAGAGGTAGCGCAGATTGCCCGTTCGATGGCTCGTGCATTAAATCTTAATGAAGATTTGGCCGAGGCGGCGGCCTTGGGGCATGATTTGGGGCACACCCCCTTTGGTCATGCGGGAGAGCGTGCGCTGGCTGAGGTTTGCCCTCACGGCTTTTATCACTATGAGCAGAGTGTGCGGGTAGTGACTCGACTGGAAAAGATGGGACGTGGCCTGAACCTGACACGACAGACAATTGACGCGATTGGGCATCATTCGGGGGATGTGTGGGCGCAGACCTTAGAGGGGCAGATCGTGCGGTATGCCGATAAGATTGCTTATGCCAACCACGATATTGACGATGCCATTCGGGGCGGTGTGCTGGAAAACGGCGATGTGCCCTTTGAGATTGCCGAGATTTTAGGCGGCAACTCCCGCCAGCGGCTTAACACCATGATTCGGGCTGTGGTTGAGGAGAGTCAGGGGCGTGACCGTATAGAAATGGAGAAAACGGTCAAAAATGCTCATGCCGCATTATTGCGGTTTATGTTTGATAATGTCTATATCTCGTCGGCGGCGAAAATTGAGGAACGCAAGGCCGAGGAGATTGTAAAAAGTTTATATCGGTATTTTGCCGAGCATCCTGAACAGATGCCCGAGGAATACCAGCTGATCATTGAGCGAGAGGGCGTACCCCGTGCCGCTTGTGATTATATCTCGGGGATGACCGATAATTATGCAGTGAGTAAATACAGTGAATTGTATTTGCCCACATTCTGGATGAAATAAAAGAAAGGAACGAATATGGCACGAGCGGATTTTGATCTGTTTATTGAACAACTGAAAAGTCGCGCCACGATTGAAGATGTCGTGTCGCAATATGTGACGTTGCGCCGTGCCGGTAATCGTTTTGTGGGGCTTTGTCCCTTCCATAGCGAAAAGACGGGTTCTTTTACCGTATATGTCGATTCGCAGTCCTATTACTGTTTCGGTTGCGGAAACGGCGGCGATGTAATCACCTTTATCCGCAACATAGAAAAACTGGATTACATGGATGCCGTTCACTTCTTGGCC
>JAZQVM010000038.1:0-7800 GCA_045631845.1 Eubacteriales bacterium
AGGTGTACAAATCGGCAGAGGAAGGCAATATGATACTGGAAATTGCCTCGCCAGATGGAGCCAAGGGTGCTATGACGGTATTTACGCTGGCGGGAACGAATGATAGAGCGGTTTCGATCTATCCTCGTGGCTTGGATGCCGGTCGTACCTACCGTGTCACGCTGGATAACACGGGCGAGACCTTTACTATCAGCGGCAGAGAGTTGAAGAATCAGGGCTTGGTTGTTTCCATTCCTTCTTCTCTTTCTTCTGAATTAATCACCTTTGAATCTATGGAATAAGCAGTAAAAAGGAGCACACCGATAGGGTGTGCTCCCTCTTTTTATGCCTATTTAATATAACAAAAAACTCTGTCATGTTAATGTATTTACCCTTGGCTGCTCAATATCTATTAAAAGAAAAACGGCAGATTTTCCAATCTACCGTTATCTTCAAGATAATGCATGTCTATAAGCCGGGTTCTGTAATCGACAGTCATCTATCTGGGATACCCGTTACCGGATACCTCTAGCCACCTTCGGAGCGGTCGGGCCGACCTATATGCCCCATATGCGGTGTTGCTTCGGATAGGGTTTACAAAACTATCCCGTCTCCGGGATATTGGTGAGCTCTTACCTCGCCGTTTCATCCTTACCCTTGCGGGCGGTTTGTTTTCTGTTGCACTTTCCCTAAGGTTGCCCTCGGCGGACGTTATCCGTTATCCTTGCCCTGTGAAGCCCGGACTTTCCTCAGCCTATATCCTTTCGCATATAGGCCGCGACTGTCCGACATGCATTTTTTTTATTGTAATACAAACTTTCTCATTTTTCAAGATTGAAAATATAAAAGGTTTGCAGTATAATATAATGTTAGAAAGTATATGCGTAAAGGAGTTATTACCATGTCGGTTGCTCAAGATCGGTTAAAAGAACGCATTTGCGGCAAAAAAATATCCATTATCGGTATCGGCGTTTCCAATACCCCCGTCATCAAACAATTCGCCTCGCTGGGCGCTCACGTCACGGCGCGGGACCGCAACCCCGCCCCGATAAGTGAAGCCGTGCAAGCCCAATTTGAAGCCCTAGGCGTTAAATTGGTTTTAGGTGAAGGGTATCTGGATAACATTGAGGATGATATCATACTTCGCACTCCGGGCATGCGTTATGACGCGCCTGCTTTGCAAGCCGCTCGCGCCCGCGGTGCTGAGGTTACCAGTGAAATGGAACTGTTTTTTGAGTTGTGTCCCTGCCCCATCTTTGCCGTTACCGGCTCTGACGGCAAGACCACAACCACAACCTTGATTTGCGAAATGCTCACCCGCCAAGGCTTTAAGTGCCATAAGGGCGGCAACATAGGCACTCCGCTTCTCCCCATTATCCATCAGATTGCCTGCTCCGATCTGGCCGTAGTTGAATTATCCAGTTTCCAACTGCATGATATGACCTGCTCGCCCGACGTAGCCGTTATCACCAATCTATCCCCCAATCATCTGGATTATCATACCGATTTTACCGAATATATCGAAGCCAAAGCCAACATCTTCCGCCACCAGACACCCAATGACCGTCTGGTATATAATAGCGGAAACGCCACCACTGTCGGTTTAGTCAACGATGCCCCCGGCAACCGCGTCGCCTTCAACTGGGGAAAAACCGACGGGTGCTGCGTCTATTGCCGTGATAATATTATCTGCTATGTGGACGGAAGCGGTGAACGCGAAGTTCTGAAAGCAAGCGATATCCGTCTGCCCGGTAAACACAATATTGAAAACTACATGGCCGCCATTGCCGCCGCTATGGATTATGTCGATCCGGAAAACATTACCGCCGTTGCCCGTGAATTCGGCGGCGTAGAACATCGCATCGAATTTGTCCGCGAAATCTACGGTGTTTGCTATTATAATGACTCGATCGCTTCCTCGCCTACTCGTGCCGCCGCCGGCTTGATGAGCTTTGACAAACAACTGATCCTGATTGCTGGTGGATATGATAAAAATCTTGACTATACCGAATTCGGCTCCTTAGTCTGCGAGCGTGTAAAGCACCTAATCTTGCTGGGAGCGACTGCACAAAAAATCTACGATGCCGTAACAATCAGCCCTCTCTACAATGAATCCAACATTACAATTTCCCGTTGCGAGAATATGGATCAAGCCGTCCAATCCGCCGCATCTATCGCAAAAAAAGGCGACATCGTTATGCTTAGCCCCGCCTCTGCCTCCTTTGATCAGTTCAAAAATTTCATGGAACGAGGCAAGAAATTTAAGGACTTGGTAAACGCCCTATGATCCAACACAATCAAGACATTGCAAAATTGCTGCAATATCTGTCGGCCGACCCCATCGGCAATATCTATCCCATTTCCTTTTTGCAAGGCTACCCACAACAAAGCACCTTTTATCAGTCCTTTATCAGTGATAATGGTGTTCTTGTGCATACCGGCGGCACCGCCTACCTATCAGGAGCTTTTGACCAAGAAGAACTGGATCCCTTCTTGCAAATGCTGCATACACAGGAGATCATAACGCCACATCCCAACGGAAACAAGCATATCCTCGTCTATCACGGTGACAAAAAGCCAACCACGGCTTTATATGCACAAGCAGAACACCTACCCGATGTTTATCAATTAATACGCAATCATTTCCCGAACATTCCAAACTATAACGATTTTATACAGGCTAAGACCAATCAACGCCTGTATCTGGGCGGACAAACGGGCGTAGTAACCGTTGATGGAAGCGTAGTTTCTACCGCATCGGTTCTTGTGCAGAGTGACAGTTACGCCTTACTTGGTGCCGTGGCCACCCATCCCGACCACCGCAAATGCGGCCACGCCACAAATATCCTACACCTGCTGATCAACCAACTACTGGAAAATAATAAAACACCCATAATCCTGTGCGACAACCCCGTCGCCATCCACCTATATCAAGGTATGGGTTTTGAAGAATACGGAAAGATGACGGTTCAACCCTATGTATTTTAATGAAAAAATAACAGAACTTGCCAAACAAGCCGACTTAGCCTTAGTTGATGCCTATTGTGCTATTGACGCCATTGCCGAACAAAACCAATTCCGTGTCATGAAAGCCTATCGTGACCATTATGTCAGCGAAAGCTGCTTTGCCGGCACTACCGGCTATGGCTATAACGATAAAGGCCGTGACGTCTTTGAAGAGATCGTAGCCGATGTCTTTGGCACCGAAGCCGCCTTGGCTCGCCATAATTTCGTGTCAGGCACTCACGCACTGGCCACCGCCTTATTTGCCGTCTTGCGCCCCGGCGATACCTTCTACTATGTCACCGGCGCCCCATACGACACCTTGGAGCAGGTCATCGGCATCTCCGGCGAAGGCATGGGTTCACTCAAAGAATTTGGCGTTACATACGGCCAACTGGAACTCAACGCCAACGGCAAAATTGACTATCCTGCACTGGAAAGCATTTTAACTTGCCACCCGAAACTTATTTGCGCACAGAGATCTCGGGGCTATAGCACCCGCCTTCCTTTCTCGGTTGATGAACTGGACGAGCTATATGCCTTTGTTAAGAAGCATAGCCCACAAACACTGGTTATGGTCGATAACTGTTATGGTGAGTTCGTAGAAGATCGGGAACCGAAGGCCGATATGTTGGTAGGATCCTTTATTAAGAATCCCGGCGGCGGCATTGCCGATACCGGCGGCTATATTGCCGGTACTCGTGCCTGCGTCGATCTGGCCGCCTATCGCATCACCTCTCCCGGCACCGGCGCCGAGGTCGGCCCCTCCTTGGGGCAAACCCGCAAATTGATGCAGGGCTTCTTCTTGGCGCCGCACATCGTTGCCCAAGCTCTGAAAACGGTCACCTTTGCGGCGTGGCTTATGGAAGAATGCGGCTACGAAGTTTATCCCTCTCCCTATGCCAAGCGTTTGGATATTGTTCAATCTATCGCTTTTCATGATAAGGATAAATTGATTAAATTCTGCGAGGGAATTCAAGCTGGCAGTCCTGTAGATGCCTTTGCCCGTCCCGAGCCCTGTGATATGCCGGGCTACGAAGATCAAGTCATCATGGCCGCCGGCGCCTTTACCCAAGGTTCTTCCATTGAACTGTCGGCCGATGCTCCTCTGCGTGAGCCTTATATGCTGTATCTACAAGGCGGTATCACCTTTGAAAGCGGCCGCTGGGGCATACTCACTGCATTAGAAAAAATCTTAGGAGAATAAGAAAAAGGAGAGGATCATTTCCTCTCCTTTTATCCTTCCAGAATGGTATACATCTCTGCTGCATCGGCCTTACCGGCATATTCATTGATGGCATTAACCTGCGCTTTGACCGTACGGTTTCCGAATGTGATCTCAATCACATCCCCAATCTTCACATCATACGATGCCTTCACCGGCCGTCCGTTTACCGCAATTCGCCCGCCATCGCACGCTTCATTGGCCACCGTGCGCCGCTTAATGATGCGGGATACCTTTAGAAATTTATCAATTCTCATACATTCTCCATGAAAAAAGAAGCGGTCGGATAGACCGCTTCCTTTTATCTGCGCACTTAGATGGACTCTTTAAGCTGCTTGCCAGCCTTGAAAGCGGGAGCCTTGGAAGCCGGAATGTTGATGGTCTCTTTGGTCTTAGGATTGCGGCCAACACGGGCATTTCTGTGCTTGACTTCGAAAGAACCAAAGCCAACGATGGAAACCTTGTCGCCCTTCTTGAGAGCCTCGGTAACCTGGTTAACGAAAGCGTTAACGGCCAGTTCGGAATCCTTCTTGGTCAGACCAGTTTCGGCAGCAACGGCTGCAATGAGTTCGGTTTTGTTCATAGTAATATCCTCCATAAAAATAATTATTTAGCTTATCGAAAGGAATCCCTTTCGTTATGCGCATTATTGTGCCTTTACGGCATCCCAATACTTGTCCAACTCTTCCAAAGGAAGGTCAGTCATCTTCTTGCCGTCAGCCTCTACACGCTGTTCTACCTGCGTAAATCGGCCGATAAATTTATCGGTAGCAAAACTTAGCGCTTCTTCGGCATCCATGCCGCATTTGCGAATGACATTAACCGCCGCAAACAACAGATCACCGGCTTCTTCCAAAGCCGCCTGCTTGTCCTGCTGGGCGACCGCGGCGAATAACTCGTCGCGTTCTTCGGTCAACTTCTCGGCCGCCTCTTGTGCCGTATCCCAGTCAAAACCAACCTTAGCGGCACGGCCCTGTACTTTCTGTGCTCTCATCAATGCAGGCATGCCACGAAATACATGGTTCATGATGCCCGATGCTGAGGTCTTCTCGCCTTTTTTTGCCTTCTCAGCCTGCTTGATCTGATCCCAGTTCTCCAATACCTGATCACTGGTATCCGCCTTAACATCGGCAAAAATGTGCGGATGCCGACGAATCAGCTTCTTGCATATGCCGTCTGCCACCTCGTCGATATCAAACCGACCGTCTTCCTGTGCGATCTGTGCATGGAAAACCACCTGCAATAACAGGTCACCCAGCTCCTCGCAAAGGATGTCATCATTGTTCTGATCGATGCCCTCGCAGACCTCGTACGCCTCTTCAATCAGGTTTTTACGAATCGACTGATGGGTCTGTTCCCGATCCCACGGACAGCCGCCCGGCGCCCGCAAAATAGACATAATGGTCAACAAATCATCAAATCGATATTTTTCCTTTATTTCTAAGACTTTCTTCTCTTCCATTTTACCCTATCCAGTTCCTTTTTTCAAGTATTTTCTCAATTTTTTTTGCTTTTGGAAGAAATTCTATATCTTCTCTCTTGATTGTCTTACTAAACAAAATAAATCCTACATAAGCAACCGCCGCCAAACCGATAGCAACAATGGTCGCCAGCCCGTCACTAATCACACCGGACAAGATCGCATGCCCGCTCCAAGCTACAACACCGCACAAAATACCGCCAAGCAACGGCTTGATGTAAACCGATTTAATATCGGCTCGAGTTTTTGTAATCCGGCGCAAGGCAATAAAGTCCAAAGCAAACAAAACGACATACAAAACAATGTTACTGATAGCCGCCCCGTCAATACCAACATCCGGAATAGCAACCAAAATATAGTTACAGATGATCTTGATCACGCTGGCAATGATAATATTCACTACCGGTATCGTCGCCTTGCCGACCGCCTGCAACAACGGCGTGCAAACCGCCGCACAACACATAAAGAAGAATGCCATACCAAGATAGGCCAACGGCGGCGTGGCAACGGCTATATCCTCCGCCGAGCTGTAAAGCAAATTCAAGATAGGTCCGGCCAACACCGTCATGCCAAAGGAACAAGGCATCGCCACCAGCGTGCAAAGCTTAATCGCCGTATTTAACGTATTGTTCAGCCGATCTTTCTGATTTAACGCAAAAGCGGCAGAAATAGCCGGCAGAACCGACACACCGATCGAAATGATAATGGTAGCAGGCATATTAAACACGGTCTGCGACATGGAAGAATAGGCGCCATATAGAGTGTTTGCCACTTCCGTTGTCACTCCGGGAATTTCCGTCAATCGCCGCATAACAATAGCCAAATCAATGGTGCTGGCCAAATTACTGGTCAAAGAACCAACCGTAACGGGAATAGCAATCCATATAAACTTTTTAAGTACCGATTGAAACCGTGTCGGCGGTGGCGTAAGATCGGTAATCGGATAAATCTTATCCACCTTGCGTTTAAGAATATGCTTAGATAACATTAAGTACAGCATCGAAAGCAAGGCACCAAACGACACGCCGCCCACAGCACCCGCCATGACCAGAGGCATATCGTATCCCAGCTTTATCATGACGTACGCTCCGCCTAAGCCAAATACCAGCTTGGAAAGCACCTCAATAATATTGGATATAGCCGAGGGAACCATGTTGGAGTATCCCTGCGCATATCCCTTGTACACCGATAGCACCGCCACAAACAGAATCGCCGGTGACATGACCCGACAAGCAGGCGCCGCCAAAGGATTATTGAGCCAGGTTGCAATATTTTCTGCAAATATAAAGAACACCAAGGAACAAACAAGACCGGCCACTACCAATGTTGTATTGGCCGCCTTGATAACACTCTTTACATCCCGATGTTGCCCCAAAGCCACATATTCCGATATGCACTTTGCCACCGCAACAGACAATCCCACACTGGAGATATTGATCAATAGATTGTATACCGTGTATGCCGTATTAAAATACGACATTGCCTGCGCGCCAACCAGATTGGTAATGGGAATCTTAAAGCATGCACTGATGACCTTTACCAGTACACCCGCCACTGCCAAAATGGCCGCACCGGTAATGAAATTTTGACCACTGCGATTATTTATGGTTTTTTCTTGATTTGACAATAGTCACACAACCTTTCATCATACTATTATACTCTTTTATGGGAACATTTACAAGATTGTATTTACTTTTTCCTGAATTTGCGATAAACTTTATATATCATTCTACGCCACAAAGGAGTATAATCATGACAACAAACCGAATCGGCATCGTTTTTGCCATGCAGGAGGAGGCCGCTCCCCTGCTTGAAAAATTCAATTTGACCGAATATACCGAAGATTATATGGGCGCACGCTTCTATCAAAATGACCGTGTCGTGATCGGTGTCGGCGACGTTGGTTCATTGGCTGCCGCCCTCTGTACCGCCACTCTGATCCGTGAATTTAACTGTAAGACCATATACAACACCGGCTCCTGCGGTTCCACCGGCCCGAAACTTCCTGTAGGCACCGTTGTTTCCATTACCAAGGTCTTTAAAGGCGATGTGGATTTAACGGTCGCCGGTTATCAACCCTATGAACTGCCCCGCACCCCCATCTATTTAGATC
>JAZQVM010000039.1:0-11274 GCA_045631845.1 Eubacteriales bacterium
TCCAAATAATAAGGCATCATCTGCCGATACTTTTCGCAAGAAATTTCACTCGGCAAATCATCCACCAGATGCTCACGGGCGGCCATCAAAAATTCGGCCGTTTTTTCACGGGAAATTTCCATTTTTTCGGCAATTCCCTCATAGGAAAGGTTAAAAATCTGGCGCAAAACGAGAGAAATCCGCTCATTTTCATCCAGTTTCAAGGCTTTTTGATACCAGCTTTGCCCCTTGATTGGCAATTTCGAAACAAAAACACGGAAAAACGCCTTGATAATATCGGTCTCTTTTACGACATTTCCCAGATGAAGATACCCCTCTACAAACACCTCTTGCGTCTGCTTGACTGCTTCATCGTGAGCCAGCCCCGCCTGCAAAAATGCCGCATAGATCGCCTGCTCATATCGGGTAATCAAATCCGTATAGGCCTTCGTGTGGCCGGCACGGATGCGTTTTACAATTTCAAGATCGGTCAAAATACGTCCCTCTCTTCTATCTCTTCTGTGATGTACTGACTAAGCAGATCTTCCAACTGCTGATAGGTCGTTACCCGACAAACGGCGTCCCGCAACATGGCCGCATCGGAAAAACCCTTGATATACCAAGCCGAAAACTTGCGGCTTTCGCACATTCCCGTGCGTTCTCCCTTAGCCTGACACAGCCGTTTGGCGTGGATCAGCGCCGCCGCCAAGCGGCGATTGGCCGTAATCTCCTCAGGGTTTTCCCCATTCGCCAAGGCTTTGAGCCGACGGAACAACCACGGGTCGCCCAAAGTGGCCCGCCCGAGCATCAACCCTGCCGCACCCGTCTGGGTAGCCGCAACCGCACTGTCCCAATCCCGAATATCGCCACTAAGAATGACAGGCAAGGACACGGCCTGCACCACCGCCTGTACGACCTTATAATCAGCCTGTCCGCTATACTGTTGTTTTACCGTGCGGGGATGAACACTCAATTCCTTTGCCCCGCTCTCCTGCATGATTTTCGCAAACTCGGGAGCGCAGATGGACTCATGATCCCAGCCCGAGCGAAATTTCACACTTACGGGAATATCGGTCGCCTTGGCCACCGCTTCGCATACCCGCCCCGCCAACAGCGGGTCTTTCATGAGCGCACCGCCATCGCCGTTGCCGATGATCTTACCCATGGGGCAACCCATGTTAATATTGATCCAATCGGGCTCATACTCGGCGCAGACACGGGCGGCATAGGCCATGGTATCGGGATCGTTGCCGAAGATCTGAATATGGATCGGGCGTTCCTTACCCTCAAAGGCCATAAGCGTATGCGTTTTTTTATCTTTGTAATAGATGCCTCTGGAACTGACCATTTCGGAATAGGTCACATCAGCCCCGCAGTCCCGCACGATTTGGCGGGTGGTAGCATCGGTGATTCCGGCCATGGGCGCCATGTGCAGAGGCGGCAATTTGAACTTCTCCATGCTTTGCTCCGTTTCTTATACTGTAGCCATTGTAGCACAAAAAACAAAAGAAAGCAACAAATAAGGCAGGGATAATCCCTGCCTTACCGTTTCTTTCTTCGATTCCACAACAGTCCGTTTCGCTTGGGGGGCTGGATTTTCTCTCCGATGATTCGACCGGCTTCCTTTAGTAACTGATTTTGGTCGATGCCTTTGCGAGAGGCGGATACCCGTACAAACAGAACGGCCTGTTCAATCCATTCGCTATCCTGCGGTTGCACTACAATTACCTGTCGGTTTAGTCCTTTAATCATAACTTTGCTCCTCTTATGTGTATGTATGAGCATTGTTGCCGATTTTTTTATTTTTTATTCGCCGGTTTTGCATCTTTTGTGGTTGCATTATACTGTGTTTTGGGCTATACTATTATAATGAAGTTAAGTATATCTATATGGAGGATCCTACCATGAGAAAGGTTCTTGTAATCTTTGGCGGTGTATCGCCGGAACATGAAGTGTCCCGCCGTTCCGCTGCGGCGGTTCTTGAACATATTGACAAAGAGAAAAATCAGGTACATACCGTAGGCATTACCAAAGATGGTCGCTGGTTATACACCGGCGCATCCCCCAAGGATATTGCCGAGGGCAACTGGGAAAAGCAACCCAATCTGCCCGCTCTTCTTTCCTGCGATCGTTCCCAGCAAGGGCTTATGGTTTTGGATCATGATAAGAACACCCTCATCCCCATTGATGTAGTCATGCCCATGCTGCATGGAGAAAACGGTGAAGATGGCCGCTTGCAAGGGTTATTAGAATTAGCAAATATTCCTTTTGTCGGCCCCGGCATGCGAGCCAGCGCCAACGGCATGGATAAGGCGACGACCAAGATCGTTCTGGCCAGTGCCGGCATTCGGCAGGCAGACTATTTGATTTTCCGTGCAGGTACCGATATGGAGCGAATGGTATCTCAAACCGAGAGCAAATTTGTTTATCCCGTTTTTGTCAAGCCTTCGGCTACCGGTTCGTCTTGCGGCGTATCCAAAGCCCGAAATAAGACCGAGTTGATCACGGCAATCAATGAAGCGTTCCGTTTTGATAACAAGATCTTAGTGGAAGAATTTATTGCCGGTCGGGAAATTGAGGTTGCTGTTTTCGGTGATCGCCAAGGCACCTACGCTTCGGTGTGCGGTGAAATTGATCCGGGTGCAGATTTCTACGACTACAATGCCAAATACATTGACGATACGTCCACCTGTCATATTCCTGCCGATCTGCCCGAAGCAACGGCACAGGCCATTCGCCGTACGGCGATCGAGGTTTTTGAGACGCTGGAGTGCAAGGGGCAGTCCCGTGTGGATTTCTTTGCGCTGGAGGATGGTAGTTTTGTACTCAATGAGATTAACACTCTGCCTGGGTTTACCAGCATTAGCATGTACCCGAAACTGATGATGTACTCACAAAATCTCACCTATGCCCAGCTCATTGAAAAGATGCTGGCGGGTGCGGAGGACTGATATGGAACAAAACAAACGCCCGATCGGCGTCTTTGATTCAGGGCTGGGCGGATTGACCTGCATGCGGGAATTGATGCGGGTTTTACCGCATGAAGATATCATCTATTTGGGTGATACCGGCCGTGTTCCCTACGGCACACGCAGCAACGATACCATCATCAAATACACCATGCAGGATATTGCTTTTCTGAAAAAATTTGATGTTAAGTACATTGTGATTGCCTGCGGTACCGTTTCCTCAGTTGCGTTAGACCATATCGACAAAACCGATCTTTGTCCCATTGTCGGCGTAGTGGACAGCGCGGTGGATGCCGCCCTTTCCGCCTCAAAGGCCGGACGCATTGGCGTACTGGGTACGCCGGCCACCATTGCCAGCGGTTCTTATGTAAAGAAACTCAAAGCCAAGGCGGATGTGGAAGTGGTTTCTCATTCCTGTCCGTTATTTGTGCCTTTAGTGGAAAACGGATACACGCAAAAGGACAATCCTGTTTTGCGGTTGGTAGCGCAGGAGTACCTGGCACCGCTTTTGGAGAAACAAGTGGACACCATCATTCTCGGATGCACCCACTACCCCCTGCTCAAAGAGGCCATTGCCGATTTGTGTCCCGACATTACCCTGATTGATGTGGGTCAGCAGGCGGCATTGCGTGTGTCCCGCTCGCTAATCTCGGAAGGATTGGCGGCCAGTGAGGGCGAAGGTCGATATCGGTTTTATGTAACCGACACAACCGAGAATTTTGCCCATTATGGCTCTCTGTTCCTCAATCAGCCCATCTGCGGATGTGTAGAAAGGGTGGAACTGGGCGGATGAACACTTTAGTATCTATTGTCGGCACCCAGAATAACGGGCCGACGCAAGACAGCGTGGAAATGCTGACTGAGGCTGTCATAGAGCAACTTGGTGAAATTACCGATATTCGATACAAAGAGCCGGACGAGAATGGATTTGAAGAATGTCAAACCCATATCCGTGCTATTGGCAACACCTGTGTTACCATTACCCGAAGCGGAAAATATGCTTCTCAACTGATTTTGGAAAAGGGCCAGCGCCATCTCAATCATTACGACATGGGATTTGGTCAATTAGTCATGGGGGTAAGCACGTCCCGTATTGAAAACACCCTTAGCCCCAATGGGGGATCGTTAACGGTAAATTACACACTGGAAATGAACCATTCTCTTATCAGCAACAATCGTTTTGTGTTAAAAATAGTGGAGGTCAAACATGATAACCAATAACCCGAAAAAATATATTACCGACGCCCTGCGTGATTGCATTACCAAGGCGGCCGTGGCCGCCATGGCCGATGGGGCTCTGCCGCAATGCGAATTGCCCGCCTTTTCCATCGAAACCCCGAAGGATACCTCGCACGGTGATCTGTCGGCCAACATTGCCATGGTAGGAGCACGCGCTTTCCGTGTAGCGCCCCGTGTGGCGGCGGCGGCGATTGCCGACCGTATGGACTTTGAGGGCACGCCTTTTTCTCGCTGTGAGATTGCCGGTCCCGGTTTTATGAATTTCTTTTTATCTGATGAGTTGACGGGCATTACGCTCGACAGCATTCTCTCTTTGGGCAAGGATTACGGTAAAACCGAAACAGAAAACCCGCAAAAGGTTATGGTAGAGTTTGTTTCTGCCAACCCTACCGGTCCGATGCACATCGGTAACGCCCGTGGCGGCGTGATTGGCGACTGTTTGGCGGCCTGCTTGGGTGCTTCGGGGCATGAGGTTACCCGAGAGTTCTATGTTAACGATGCAGGCAATCAGGTAGAGCGTTTTGCCTTGAGTATTACGGCACGGTATTTAGAAGTTTGCGGACATGCTGACAGCAAGGTGCCGGAGGACGGGTATCACGGTGAGGATGTGCTGATTCTGGCTCGTGAATTCCACAAGGAATACGGCGAGAAATACGGCGATGTTGTTACCGATGAATTGAAGGATGAACTGACCAAGTTCGGTCTGTCCCGCAATATTGCGGCTATGAAGAAGCATCTGGGGCGGTTTGGTGTTAACTATGATGTATGGTTCTTAGAGAGCGGCCTGCACGCCGGCACGGAACTGGCCGAAACGATGGATATCCTCAAATCCTCGGGTTACACCTATGAGAGTGAAGGGGCTTTATGGCTTCGCACCACCGATTTTGGTTGCGAAAAAGACGATGTTTTGGTGCGTTCCAACGGGTTCTACACCTATTTTGCCGTGGATATTGCCTATCACCGCAACAAGTTCTTAGTGCGTGGTTTTGACAAGGTGATTAATGTTTGGGGTGCCGACCATCATGGGCATGTGGCTCGCTTAAAGGGTGCACTCAAAGCCTTGGGTATGGATCCTGACCGCCTGCACGTCGTTCTGATGCAGATGGTTCGTTTGATGCGTGATGGTGAGCAGGTTAAGGTCTCCAAGCGTTCGGGCAAGAGCATTACGCTGATTGATCTGCTGGACGAAATGCCCTTGGATTCGGCTCGTTTCTTCTTCAACCTGCGTTCTCCCGACAGCCATTTTGATGTGGACTTGGATTTGGCAATCAGCAACACCTCGCAGAACCCCGTTTACTATGTGCAATATGCCCACGCTCGCATCTGCAGCATGCTGGCCAAAATGGAGGCAGACGGGATAAGTTTGGATGTTATCGATGCCGACCATCATTTGCTCACCGAGCCCAGTGAGCGCAGTTTGATTGCTATGCTTGCCGATTTCCCTGAGGTGGTAC
This sequence comes from Eubacteriales bacterium, assembly GCA_045631845.1. Classification (GTDB taxonomy): domain Bacteria; phylum Bacillota; class Clostridia; order Oscillospirales; family UMGS1783; genus CAKSHC01. The sequence continues at coordinate 5,642 of JAZQVM010000039.1, forward strand.
GCAATGTTGGACTTTTATACGATCCTTCCCTGCTCACCCGTTACAGTATTGATCTGGCAACGGCCTTCCACAAGTTCTATACCGATTGCCGATGCCATGATGCGCAGGAGGATATCCGCAAAGTACGTATAGCTCTTCTGCTTGCCACCAAGCAGACATTAGCAAACGCCTGCACCATACTGGGCATCAGTGCTCCCGAAAAGATGTAAAAGGATATCCCGGCAAAATTGCCGGGATATTTTATAAAGGAGATTCTATGAAACGAATGCGATGGCTATGGCTTGTGGTGGCAATTGTTATATTGTTAGCGACAAGCGCATGGATCATTTGGGAAAACCACTCCCCCATACTGACAAAGACCTCCGTTGTCTGTGCGGATACGCCGCAAGAACTGATTGGATTTCGCATTGCTCATATTTCCGATTTTCACAACACCGATTATCCCGATGACGGACAATCCATGATAGAGATGATCCGAAATGAGCAACCGCACATGATTGCCATTACCGGTGATCTGATCGACTCGTACAACACCAACTGCGAAAGGTCACTTAACTTTACACGTCGGCTGGTCGAGATTGCACCCGTTTATTATGTAACGGGAAATCATGAGGGACGCCTTGAGGAAGAATATCCCGATTTTGAGAAAGAATTGATCAAGCAAGGGGTACACGTCCTACGCAACCGGCAGGAATTGGTGGAACACAACGGCTATTCTTTCCGTATCATCGGCATTGATGACCCCCGTAATGCTGCCGACAAATCGGCGGAGGAGGAAGCGTTACTCCTTCATTATATTTCCCAATTTGAGGCGGAAACGGCGCCTTTTTCGCTTATGTTATCACATCGGCCGGAAGGGTTTGACGCCTACTGTGATACCAAAATGGACTTGGTATTAACAGGGCACAATCATGGCGGCATTATTCGGATTCCTTTTCTTGGCGGGCTATACGCAGAAGGAACACTATTCCCCGAACATGATAGCGGTTTGTTTACAAAGGATCAGACGGTCATGTTTGTTCATCGAGGAAGCGGAAACAATTCGGTAACCTTCCGAGTGAATAACCGTCCCGAGGTTGTTCTTCTTACATTGGCATAAAAAAACAAGGTCACTTTCGTGACCTTGTTTTATTTTTATTTACGCTTCAACAGCAACTTCGTCATCTTCAACGACAGTAGCTTCGGCTTTGATCTTCTGTCTGGACTTGATCATATCCAGAGAAGCAGCCATCATCAGGAACAGACCGGTAGCGGTCGTAGCCAGCTGAGTAGGAATACCCATCATAACGATAGCGTTCTCAAGGAACATCATGGTAAGCATACCCATAGCGATACAGATACCGGAGCCACGGCCACCGCTCAAGGAAACACCACCGATGGCACAGGCGGCCATACAGTTGGATTCCCATCCGGTACCGGTAGTCGGCTGAGCGTAGTCCATACGGATAGCCAGCAACAAACCGGCAATGGCAACGACAGTACCGGACGTCAAGTATGCGAACTTTTTGATAGACTTTACATTGATACCGGACAAACTTGCAACTTCAGCGTTATCGCCAACAGCCTTGATCTTACGGCCAAACGTGGTCTTTGCCAACATGATGGAAACCACAACATACAGAAGAACAGCGATAAAGAACGGGAGATACAAACCGACGATCTCGGTATGACCGAACCAATAGAGTTCTTTACCCAAGTTCATGTAGGGGTAACCGCCACTCAAGAGGAAGCGGCTGGCACCGATGATCTGGCCCAAGCCCATCGTAACGATGAAGGACGGAAGACCGAGATCCAGAATGAAGTAACTCTTAACAAAACCGAGCAGGAATCCGGTTACAACACCGGCAATAAGGCCGACCCACCAAGGAGCACCCAGATTCTTAATGACAAAACCAAGAATCATGCAAGCCATACCGGCGGTAGTACCAACCGACATATCCGCACTGTTGGTCAAGATAACCAACGCATTACCCAAACAGCAAATTCCAATAAACGGAACCAGATTCAAGATAGAACGAATATTATTCCACGAAAGGAATGCACCCCAGGTAAATACACCGTTTGCCATGGTATACTGAACCGTTGTAATCGCCTCAACCACTATGAGAAGGATCACCAAGGGAATCAATGCTCCAAATTCTTCGGAAGATCTAAATCTTTTCCAGATAGAGCCAAGGGTTGTTTTTTTCTTAATAGCACCTTGCATTGTCTTCTTCTCCTTTCCCTTAGATCAAGTCGATACGGGAGGCCATGTATCTTCTCTTATACACGTCAACCGTAAGAACGATCATGAGCATGGCACCAACCAATGCCGTCTGCAGGTTCGGGTCCCAACCGATAGAGGTCAGGGCATTCTGAATGAGAGACATCAGCAAAATACCGAGGAACAAGCCACCCATCGAACCGGTACTGCCGACAAAACCGATACCGCCGATGTAGCAAGCGGCAATCGAGCGGAAGTTGGTGATACCGCTCATGGTAACGGTGCGCTGACGGAAGCAGGACAGGATGGAAGCGATAAAGGAAAGCAAGGACACGAAGACCAAGCAGATCCATTTTACACGCTTAACATTAACGCCGGCCATGTAAGCGGAGTTCGCCGAGATACCACTGGCCTGAATCATACGGCCATACTTGGTATAACGCAAAATGATATGAGCAATAAGCAACATGCCAACAAAAATCAAGAAGAGAATCGAAACACCCATGCCACGGTTGGTACCACCGGAAAGCCAAGTAAAGAATCCTCTACCAACCTGAATAGCAGCAAAGTTGCCGGCAGCTTCGGGGACGGGAGTAATAGGCACGCCCATGCATAGGTAAGTACCCAAACCGGTACATACCGAGGAAGTAGCCAAGGTAGCCACCCATTTCATAACGCCGATCTTGAGCATCAAAAATCCATTGAGGAAGCCCATGGCACAAGCAAAGAAAGAGGCAACCAAAAGGCCCAACCAAATCGGATATGTATTCCAAATACACATGATACCAAAGACAATACAGGCAAAACCACCAACACCGGTGGTGGACAAGTCCATCTCACCAGACATGATAATGAGCGCCTGACCGATCGACATGATACCGACGAAGGAGCAGTTACGCAACAACATCAGCAAATTAGCGCCGGTAAAGAACAAGGGGTTAAACAGATAAGTAATAACCGAGATGATCAAGATAAACAACACCGAAATAAATTCAGAGGACAAGAAGAACTTGACCATTTTCACTTTATTCCGAGCCTTGCGAAGATCTCTGGATTCCATTGTATTTTCCATAATTTACGCCTCCTTTACCGAATTGCCGATCTTCTTGAAGGTCTTGGTAGCCAGACGCATGATCGAGACGTTATTTGCCTCTTCCTTGCTCAGTTCACCGGCAATACGACCTTCCGCCATAACGATAAAGCGATCGCACATATTCAACAACTCCGGCAGGTCCGAAGAAATCATAACAATAGCGATGCCCTGTGCGGCAAATTCATTGATCAACTGATAGATCTCACTCTTGGCACCAACGTCGATACCCTTAGTCGGCTCGTCGAGAACCAATACCTTAGGCTCAGCATTGAGCGAACGGGCAATAACCACTTTCTGCTGGTTACCACCGGAGAGCGTATCCACCAAAACGCCCATCTTGGGAGCCTTAACGCGCAGAGTTTCGAAATAATACTGCATACGCTTGGCTTCGGCCTTCTCCGAAACGAAGGGACCTTTGCAGATGGCATCAAAATTGGTGATGGACATATTCTTCATAATATTCCAAGAGAAGATCAAGCCGTATTTCTTTCTGTCCTCAGTAACCAGAGCCATACCCTTTTTCATGGCATCGGTAGGCCCGGTGATCTTCACCTCTTTGCCATTCAGGAATATCTTACCGGATTTCAATTTGTTTACACCGTAAATGGAAGTCAAGACCTCCGAACGACCGGCACCAACCAGTCCGGCGAAACCGAGAACCTCACCGGCACGAACCGTAAAGCTGATATCTTCAACCAAATTACGGTCGGCTATGTAGGGGTGATCCACGGTAATATTCTCAACACGGAGAACTTCTTCGCCGATCTCAACGCTACGAGGAGGATACATATTGGTAACCTCACGGCCGATCATAGCAGCGATGATCTTATCGCGATCGTAGTCCTTTTTCTCAAACTCGCCGACACGCTTGCCGTCACGCAGAACCGCAACACGGTCGGTCAGTTCCATAATCTCATCCATCTTATGTGTAACGAAGATAATGGCCGTACCGTTGTCACGCAAACGTCTGACCACACGGAACAGATTTTCAACGTCGCGATTAGACAAGGATGTAGTAGGCTCATCAAGAATCAAAATCTTCGGATGAGAGGACAGGGCCTTAGCGATCATCAGCATCTGCTGCTGACCGATACTCATCTTTCTGGTATCCATATCGATGTCAATATCCAACTGGAGATCATCGATCAATTCCTGAGCCGCTTTACGCAACTTACCCTGATTAACCCAGATGGTCTTCTTGCCCAGCGTCAAATCGCCCATATAGATGTTTTCGGCAACGCTTTCAAATTTGAAAACCGAAACCTCCTGCGCAACAAAACCGATGCCCAGCTTAACCGCATCAATCGGGCTCGCAGGTCTGACAACCTCACCGTCAATCTTAATTTCTCCCTGATAGGAGCCGGCGGGATAGATACCGTTGATGATCTTGAGCAGTGTCGATTTACCGGCACCGTTCTCACCGATCAAGCCAAGGATCTCACCGGGTTTTACATTAAGATTAACATTGTCATTGGCTACAACACCGGGGAAAACCTTTGTGATGTTGTTGACCTCGAGTACGTACTCTCCCATAATGTAAAATCACTTCCTTCTGTAAGGTGTATTAAATTCAAAACAATAACATGCCCCTTTTCTCAAAAAGCACAAGAGAACAGAAAAAAGGCGAAATCCGACAACCTTTTCTCTATCCACTTTCCTTTCTGATCCATGACTGGCAAAAAAGACGCACTGCCACCATTTCTTCCCTATAATTATAAACTGAAATGCCATCATTGTCAACTGATAGAATTCTTTTTGTGAGAATTGCACAAATGCCGTTTGGATATCGCCGACATAAAGATTTTATTTTCGACATGGATAAAAAATAATTACAAAATTGTGACAATTTTACCGATTTAAGGGGGTTTTACACAGGCAAAAAGTAACAATTTGTCCATAAATAGGCACATTTCAGTTAAAATGTTTACAAAAGCATGAACATAGAAAATTTGTAATTTTGCACAAAAAAACAGCCGAGGAAACCTCGGCTGTTGATAATTTTTTAATAGGCAACGCCTTGTGCAAGCATCGCTTCGGCAACTTTCACAAAACCGGCAATATTGGCACCGGCAACCAAGTCACCTTCCATACCGTACTTCTTAGCTGCATCGTAGGAAGCCTTATAAATGCTGCTCATGATCTGGTGCAGTTTGGCATCAACTTCCTCAGCCGTCCAGCTGTAACGCATGGAGTTCTGGGACATCTCCAAACCGGAAACAGCAACACCACCGGCGTTAACTGCCTTAGACGGAGCCACAATAACACCGTTCTCCTTAAGATAAGCAATCGCCTCGTTAGTGGTAGGCATATTGGAAACCTCTACGTAGTACTTGACAC
>JAZQVM010000040.1:0-16679 GCA_045631845.1 Eubacteriales bacterium
CACAAGCACTTATCAAAAAAACAAGCCAAAAATTAGATCTTTTACCTTTCTTATTTTTTCATACGCTGTGCAATTTCCCAAATCATACGTAAACGAACGCGCCCTAAAGCAGACAGCAGAAAAGAAATAACAGAGGAAAAGCTCATCGCATCACGCATTTGTGTTAAATAACGATCACGATCAATACGTGCTTTAACCTCCCCAGTTGTAAGATACGAACGTGTTCCTAAAAGTAAGCAAATCATTGCGGCAAATACATCCATCCCCAATACAACAATAGTAGCCCAAATTTGCCCCATATGTAGCGCAAAAACTAAAATTGTCAAGAGGGAATTGCAGGAAAATTCACTTTTTACTGCGGTTGTCGGCGCAAATTTACATTGGTACGCCCTTTGGCCGTGAAATCAAAGGCCTCTAAGGCGTCTGTGTTGTACTGAAAATCCAAATCTGTGAGCCATTGGGCATATTTCAGCTGCAACTGCTCGTTGCCGTAGGCTTGGCGGTAAATGTCTTTAACCTTTTCAAAATACCCGTCGGTGCTGATACGCTTGATGATATGATAACCAAGATCGCTCTCGTACAGCCTGTATTCTTCTTCCTGCAGTTCCTTGGCCGCCGTAGTGAAAACGGCAGGGAAGCCCTCCTCGTTCTCCACAAAGCCGTAACCGTGCGGATAACTGGTCAGGTCGCTGTCATCCGAGTATTGGGACATGGCATCGTCAAAGGTAAGGATGCCCCGATTGATCTTGTCCAGCACGTCTTGGGCCTCCTGTCGGGCGGCATCTTTGTCCTCCCCAAAGGCAAAGAGAATGTGCTTGATCGAATAGTCTACCAAGGAATCATAATAGTTACGCAACTGGGTGTCGTCAATGCGCTCCTGACCCACCTCGGGATCGAAGAAATAGGCGTAGATCAGATCGGGGTAGTAGACCGATTCCATGTAAATCTGCCGATGCTCCTCCTCGGTCAGATTGGCCGCCCTGAGATAGAGGCGATAGTCGGCCGTGCTGTTAAACATATATTTGAAATACTCGTATTCTTTATCAAAATATTCCAAACGGATCTCGTCCATCTCCAGCCCGAATTCGGCCACCTTGAGCTTGTAAAGCCACAGCATCTCAAAGGCCCGCCGATAGTTCTCGTTGCATACATCGGCATTGGTTTTGCTCGGATCGGTCTCGTTGGCGGCGGCCATGTAATCTTCATACCCGTCGCCCAGCCGATTTTCCAACTGCACGCGCATAACCATCTGCTGAGCGGTATAATAACCAATAGGAATATCCTCGCCGTTAAGAGTGGCAATGGTCGTAATTTGATTGCCGCAACCGGCCAGCGTGCCGAGCAACAGACAAAACGCCAAAACGGCAGATAACAGTTTTACTTTCATATCGTACACCTCACTTATGCCTCAGTATACCATAAATCTGTGGGGCTGTCTATGATTTTCTTGCAAAAGAACGGCTGGCATGTTATGCTAAAGAAAAGGAGTGATGTATGTGAACGCATTGATCGTAATTGATTATCAAAAGGATTTCGTTTCGGGCGCGCTCGGCTTTGCCGGCGCCGAAACCTACGATACCCTCATTGCCGATCGCATCCGGCAAGCCCGCCAAGCAGGGGAAGATGTCATCTTCACCCTCGATACCCACGATGCCGACTATATGAATTCCACCGAAGGCAAACATCTGCCCATCCCTCATTGTCTGGCCGATAGCGAGGGCTGGCAACTCTACGGCAAGGTCGCCGAAAGCATCACCACGGCCGACCCCGTCTTTATCAAACCCACCTTCGGCTCGCTGGAACTGGCCAACCACCTGCGAGAGCAGGGGTATGAACGGGTCGAACTGTGCGGTCTGGTCAGCCATATCTGTGTGCTGTCCAACGCCGTGCTGGCCAAAGCCGCCCTGCCCGAGTCCGAGATCGTGGTGGACAGTACATTAACAGGCGCGATGGACGAGAGCATGACCGAAAAGGCGCTGGACGTCCTGCGCGGCCTGCATATTACGGTGAAATAAGATGGAAAACTATACCCTGCTGTGTGACTTTTATGAACTGACCATGGCCAACGGCTACTTTCTGTGCGGCAAAAAAGAGGAGATCGCCTATTTCGATCTCTTCTATCGAAAAAACCCCGATCAGGGCGGTTTTGCCATCGCCGCCGGCCTCGAACAGGTCATAGATTATGTGAAAAACCTGCATTTCACCCCCGAAAATATCGAATTTCTGCGTAGCAAAGGGCAGTTTTCGGAGGCGTTTTTGCAGTATTTAGCCGATTTTCACTTCACTGGCGACATTTGGGCGGTGCCCGAAGGCACCCCCGTCTTTCCCAACGAACCGATTATGACGGTGCGCGCCCCCGCGATTGAGGCGCAGTTCATCGAAACTTATCTGCTGCTGGCGGTCAACCATCAAACGCTCATCGCCACCAAGGCCAACCGCATTGCCCATGCCGCTCGGGGACGGGCGGTGATGGAGTTTGGCACCCGTCGGGCGCAGGGCGCCTCGGCGGCAGTGCTGGGCGCACGGGCGGCCTATATCGGCGGGGTGAGAAAGACGGCCTGTACCATGGCCGAGAAACGCTTTGGCATCCCTGCCGTGGGTACCATGGCCCACTCCTGGATCCAAATGTTCGATAGTGAATATGAGGCGTTCCTGACCTACTGCAAAACCTATCCCAATAACGCCACCCTGTTGGTGGATACCTATAACACCTTAGAATCGGGCATCCCCAACGCCATCCGCGCCTTCAAGGAAACGGGGCTGACCGACTGTGCCATCCGTATCGACTCGGGCGATCTGGCCTACCTGTCACGAAAGGCGAGAAAGATGCTGGACGAGGCGGGACTTACTGAGTGCCGCATCGTGGTGTCCAACTCCTTGGATGAACGGCTGATCGGCAAACTCATTGAGCAGGGTGCTTGTATTGACGCCTTCGGTGTGGGCGAACGGCTGATCACCGCCAAGAGCGATCCCGTCTTCGGCGGGGTGTATAAACTGGTGGCGGTCGAGCAGGCCGACGGGGCTATCATTCCTAAAATCAAAATCTCCGATAACCCCGAAAAGGTAACCAACCCCCATTTCAAGAAGGTGTGGCGGTTGTACGAGGAGGGCAAGGCGGTGGCCGACCTGCTGACCTTGCACGACGAACGGGTGGAAACCGACCAACCCTTGGAAATCTTTGACCCCCAGTATACATGGAAGCGCAAAACGCTTACCGACTTTGAAGCCAAAGAACTGCTTGTCCCCATCTTCCGTGGGGGCGAGTTGGTGTACCAATCGCCCACATTGCCCGAAATCGCCGCCTATTGCGACGAGCAGGTGGCTCTCCAATGGGACGAAGTCAAACGCTTTGACAACCCCCACAACTACTACGTCGATCTCTCCCAAAACCTTTGGGACCTAAAACACGACCTATTAAAAGAGAAGCGCTGAGGCGCTTCTCTTTTTGGATGATTTGCCCCAAGGGGCATGAATTGACCATCGTCATGATTTGCGCCGTGGGCGCATGATTTGCCTGCGGCATGAAAGGAAGCGCTGAGGCGCTTCTTTTGTGTTGATATGTTTGAATTGGGTGTGGTTTTCCAAAAGCAAATTTGTGAGATCTGACAATAGACAAGGCGTGGCAGAATATGGTATAATAAAACCACAAAAACAGGAAGAAGGTGATACCGATGTACACGGATGAGCACGACAGGCACGACCCCGTCCATCCGGCGGGTACTAAAAACTAAACAAAGGAGAACGTATTATGAAGAAAACGATGTACGGAAAATGTTTGGCTGTTCTGGTCGTTCTGTCACTGCTGAGCCAACTTTCGGTTGGAGCCATCTCGATCGGAGATATTACGACCGAGCCGATGGAACCGATCGTGCCGAAAACCTCATTGGGACTGCCTTTGGCGGATATTCCCGAGGTGCTGACGGCGGAACAGACGGTTCAGGCGCAAAACGTAGCCCGTTTACGGGATGAGGAAGAAACGCAAAACTCAGCCGTATTCCGCAATGCGGACGGTACCAATACCCTGTATTTGTTCAGTGAGAATATTTGGTATGAGGATGCCAACGGCGAGAAGCACGATTATAATACCAAGCTGACCCAAGGGGCACAGGCGGGCACTTTTGTGTCGGCCAATGCCGGCGGGAATTTAGTATTGCCGCAGTCGGTCAGCGCAACTACGCCCATCAGTTATACGGAAAACGGCTATACCGTAACGATGTATCCGGTTCATGAAACGATCGGTACGGGTGCCGAGGTGATGGGCGGCGAGGGAGAAAGCCGGATCGCCGTTGCCATGACGGAGGAGGAAACGGCAAGGATCCAAGCCATTAATGAAGCGGCGGCGCAGGCGGCGGGGAAGACCATCAATGCGGCTACGTTGGATGCCGAGGCCAATACGGTGGAATACTTCCGAGCCAATGCAGATGCCACGATTATAGCCTCGACCTTGTTGCACGGGGTCAAGAACGACCTGCTGATGGCATCGGACAATAATATCCGTAACTATTCCTTTATTGTGGACACCGATGGATTGACTCCTGTACAGAGCGGCGAGACCTCGATCGCTCTGGTGGATGATGAGGGGCAGTTGCAGGGCTATATCAACGTTGAAGAAATTATTGATGCCAACGGCAATAAGAGCTTTGAGAATGAAATTGAGTTTTTAGCCAAGGCCGACGGTACCTATCTCGTTACCATGACGGTGGATGAGGAATTTATAACTGAGGCGGCCTATCCCACCAGTGCGGCCATTGTGTACGCTACGCATAATTACGATGCATCTTGTATTAACGATATTGACGTGGGGACTTATGATCCTAATGCCAACTATTCTACAACTGCACGGATGTACGTTGGGCGGTTGGACGGTGAAATTTACCGAGCCTTCTTCCAGTTTGTGATTCCGACTGCCTATCAGTTCGCACCCGGAGCGGTGACGGATGCCTATATGTATCTGTATGAAGGTTCGACAAATACGTCAACCTTTACCATTGATTATCAGGTGCCGGCCTATCAGTGGAACCTGAGTGCCATGTGCTGGAACCATGCGGCAAATTTAAATACCATGTATGATGATGAATTTGAAAATGTCGAGATCCCCAGCGACCTGACGCTATCTTACAGTTCTCAATATTATGCCAAACCGATGGCGCCGTTTGTGCGTGCTTGTCTGCGTAATTATAAGGATGAAAGTTTAACGGCAACGGTAAACGAGTTGCGAGGCTTTTCCATGAGGCTGACCACCGAATCGGCATCTTCGCCCAATATTCATCTGCGTATCTTCAACTCCACCAATCACTCGAGCAATAAGCCGTATTTGACCATTTATTACAACAATAATTTTGGTGCGGCAACGGGTTATCGTGATGTTCAAACGGAACAACCAAACTGTTTAGGATATGCGTTAGAAAAAAATCAGCGAATAATGAAGATAGGAAATTATAGTAATGCAACTGATCAGACAATTATAAATGCATTTATTTCTATTATAACTGCTGGTGGTCATGTTGATAGTATAAGATCGATAAGTAGTGAAACGGCCGCCATATCTAATAGTGAATATCGTATTGCTGCAAGGTTTGATAGGTATGCTGAAGAAGAAATCGCAAATTATCATATGCTTGTTCAATTAAATGATGGCAGTTGGGCTCATAAAATGGACACCTCTCCTTCTGAACCCCTTGGGCACATAGATCCTAATGTGGGAGAAGCTAATGGATATTGGCACTCGCATCAGGATGCATATAGTACAACGTGGAGAACAGAGACATTATATTTTGCGGTTGATCCGCTGAGGGACTAAAAATGAAAAAGATACTATGTTTTATCATGATAGCGGCGATGCTTGCCGTGACGGCGTGTGCGCCGCAGAGCAAGCCGTCGAATACCGTTGTGTTATGTTTGCCATCCACGGGGGTATACGTACATTCGATCGTTCGTGCCGGTGTCGAGGCGGGAGCCAAGGATGCCGGATTGACGGTAATAACCGCCGGTGAGGTAGAATTATCCGCCGCAGAACGGATAGAACTCTACAAATCCACTGTGGCCGAGCATAAGGCCGGCGGTGTGATCATGTGGTCGGGCGATAATACCTATTATCAGATGATGCGGGAATGGTCGGCTGACGGCGTTAAAATTGCCGTTCCTTATTTTCATCATGAGAAGGCGGATACCGAGACCTTTATCGGTGCCAACGTGGCGGGCAATCACAAAAAACGGGGGTATTTGGCGGCCGATACCATGGTGGCACTGCTAAGAGAAAAGGGCATTACCGGCGGCACCATCGGCATTGGTGCAGCTTCAACAGGGGGCGGCCCCAATCAGTCGTATCACTATATCTATGAACGCATGGAGGAGATTGCACCCGAATACACTTTGGCGGATACCGTATTTTTGGGGCTGGACCTTTCCGCCGCTACCATAAAGGCCACGGGAATCATTAACAGCCGTCCCGATCTGGTGGCCATCTTTTCGGATATAACGCCCGTTGGCGGGCAGGCGATCGTGGCGGCGGCCGAGAATACCGGACGAGACGATCTGGTGCTGATTTCCTGCGACGAAACCAAGGAAAACCTCGATTTGCTGGAGCAAGGAAAACTGGATGCGCTGATGGTGAACGATCTGTATCAGGCGGGATACCAATGTGCCCAGAATTTGGCTAAGCTGATGGCGGGCGAGGAGGTCGAGTGGTACACCGAGATCGAAGAAAAGGTGCTGACTCGTGAGAGCGACCTGACCTATTACAAAGAACTTTGGAACCGAATCCAATAAAAAAAGAGGAGAGCATAAGCTCTCCTTTTTTGTTGGATGATTTGCCCCAAGGGGCATGAGTTGACCATCGTCATGATTTGCGCCGTGGGCGCATGATTTGCCTGCGGCATTAGGTGGTCAGATGCAGTCTTGGTTTTTGGAAGAAGGTGTCGAGGATGGAGAGGGCGGCGCCTGGCAAAGCAGTAGAAGTGATGTGGACAGGTTCCGGTATGCGGATCAATACCAACGATCCCAACCGTCCCTATGCTTCGCAGAAGAACCAGCCCCCCAAGTTTGACTAAAGATAAGAGCCGAGAGAAATCTCGGCTCTTTTTTCTTGTAATTTTGAGGAGGATATATTATAATGGAGGCATGAAACGAAAGAGATTATCGACAACTCATATCATATTGCTCAGTTTCCTCGCGGCCATACTGATCGGCAGCGGGTTCCTGGCCCTGCCCATGGCTTCGGCGAGCGGTGAGGCGGTGCCCTATATTGACGCTCTGTTTACGGCCACCACCTCGACCTGTGTGACGGGTCTTGTGACCCTGCCTACGGTGACGGCATGGAGTGGATTTGGACAGGCGGTCATTCTCATCCTGATTCAAGTAGGCGGTTTGGGTACTATTACCGTTTTTTCCGGCGTCATGATGATGCTGCATCGGCGTATGGGGTTGGGGGATCGCCTTTTATTGCAAGACGCCTTTAACCTCAACTCCTTATCGGGTCTGATTCGCTTTGTTAAGCGGGTGCTGGCAGGCACCTTTGCGGTTGAGGGCGTTGGGGCCTTGTTGTGTATGCCCGTTTTTGTGCCGCAATTCGGATTTCGCGGGGTTTGGATATCGGTCTTTCACTCGGTTTCGGCTTTTTGTAATGCGGGTATTGATATTTTAGCGCAGGACAGTTTGTGCCAGTATGCCACGCATCCGCTGATCAATGGGGTGACTATGGCACTGATCGTGCTGGGCGGTATCGGTTTTGTGGTATGGTGGGATGTATGGTATGTGCTGCAAAGGAAAAAGCGGCAATTGATGTTGCACAGTAAGATTGTGCTGGTGACGACTGCCGTTTTAATTCTGGGCGGCGCGATTGCGATTTTCGCTTTTGAGTATAACAATCCGCAAACCATTGGAAATTTAGGATTATGGGATAAGATACAGGTATCGCTGTTCCAGTCGGTGACGACACGTACGGCTGGTTTTGCTACGATAGCGCAGGAGAATATGACCGACGGGGCAACGCTGGTGTCAATGATACTGATGATGATCGGCGGGTCGCCCGTAGGTACGGCGGGTGGCATCAAGACGGTAACGGTGACGGTGTTGCTGGCTTCGGCGTTGGCTACCATCCGTAATCGGGACGAGGTGGCCATGTTCAACCGCAACATTTCTAAAGAGGCCATTCGCAAAGCTCTGGCTGTGGCCTGTATGTCGATTTGCATTGTGGTGACGGCTACCCTGTTGCTGGCGGCGGTGTCGGATCGCTCACTTATGGATTTGGCCTATGAAACGGTAAGTGCCACGGCAACGGTGGGGCTGACGCGAAACCTAACACCCTACTTGAATGTGTGGGGAAAACTTATACTGATTGTAACTATGTATTTGGGAAGGATCGGTCCCATTTCGCTGGCCATCGCTTTTCGTGTGCGGCGGGCTAATCCCGATATGATAAAAAACCCAACAGAGGAGATTCATGTAGGATGAGTATACACAAGACATATGCAGTATTCGGACTGGGTCGGTACGGACTGGCTGTGGCCAAGGGCTTGGTAGATAGCGGTGCAGAAGTACTGGCGGTCGATAGCGAGCAGGCCGTGGTCAATATGGCAGGTGAGATTTTGCCGGTTTGCAAGTGTGCCGACGTGACCGATGCCGAAGTCATAAAACAGTTGGGCGTGGCCGATGTTGATGTTGTGATTATTGCCATGGCGAATAATCTGGAAGCCAGCGTAATGGCGATCACCTTGTGCAAAGAGGCAGGCGTGCCTACGGTGATTGTGAAGTGCGGCAATGAGATGCATCGCAAAATCATGTTGCAAATCGGTGCGGATAAGGTCGTATTTCCGGAAAAGGAATCCGGGATGCGGTTGGCTAAGAATTTAGTGAGTGCCGGTTTTTTGGATATGGTGGAACTATCCAAGGAAGTATCCATGGTGGAGTTGGCCGTAAAGAAAGAGTGGGTGGGTAAAAACCTGATCGAACTGAAACTGCGGCATAAATACAACATGAATGTGGTAGCCATCCGAAGAGGAGAACAGGTGAGCATTGATGTGGATCCTACCGTTGTGCTTGATGAAAATATGAAGATGATCGTGATGATCAATCGGGAGAAACTGAATAAATTGCAATAAAAATAGGAGCATTTTGCTCCTATTTTTATATCATATATTCCTTACTGTAATCCCATACACGGGTAATGCCCCAGCGGTCATTCACCTGTACCAGATCGATCACTAAAGTATAGACGGTGTCGCCCACGCAGGCATCAAAATAGTAGGCACGGTAGGCTTGCGGTTGTATCCCTAAGATCTCGGCTATGCTTTGCGTTTGATAGGCCGAGTAGGTTTTGGTTTGGATGTGCGAATAGGAAACGGGACGGCCGCCGGCGCCTGCCGCATAGAAATCGTCCAACTCCACCAGCATCTGCCGCAACCCGTATTGTTTGGTGATGGCGGTCTCGGTAAGGGAAGGGGACAGGGCGAGAGACATGCCATCGGCACTGCCGGCCGAAAAGGCCGCAAAGTAGGCGTCTATGGCCTCCTCCGACAGGGCAAACCCATTGCCGACCAGTACATCATCGTTCCAAACTTCCGCTAAGTACCACTTTCCGTCGATCTCCAGCACATCCAAATGCAGATGCCGCTCCCGTTCGTCGAGTGTCATGGCCAGTGTGATGTGTTGATAATCGGCAATTTCGGTATCCAAAACCGTGGAGAAATTCCGGCGAAGCTCGGCGTCATATGCGGTAACCGAAACAAGGGTATACTCGCTTGCTTGACCGTAGGTATAGCAAAACTCGTCCAATTCCTCTACCAGCGTTTGTCTGGAACCCGAATGACGGGAGGTGATGGCAGAGGGGAACAGGCGATAGACCTGCCCCGCCCGATCGTTCATCATGGCATTGGCATAAACCTGCGCCACCGCTTCGGGTGAGGCCTGACCGTTGGGAGTAAAGAGAAAGAGGAACAGACCGCCCGCCAGCAAAAGCAGGGTAACGATACTTAGGACCGGCCACAGCCACCGCCGTTTTTTGGGCGATGCAGGCGGTTTACGGTCGTCTAACACGATCTCGATAAATTCATCGGTAAAACTGGTGGATTTCTCCATAACAGACTCCTTTTATCGGATAAAGAAGAGCAGACTTACGTCTGCTCTGTTTTTATAAAATGGGCGTTCTCCAAACATCCTCATTGCCGTTCTTCTTCGATTCTTCCTTAACGGGCTCAGCCACCGGCTCAGGGACGGGACCGAGGACGGCGATGAGTTGGTTGTCGGTAATATTCACCGCATCGTTAATGGCATTGAACATGCTCGACATGGAGATAGAGGTATCGGCATAGATTTTCTGCGCCTGATCGATCTCCTTCTTCATGGTTTGGATGCGGGACTGCATGGAGGTTAATCCGTCCATGCCCTGCAACAGGATTTCGTTGCGGGAGACTTCGGCCTCGGCTACCATATCGTTGGCCTTCTTTCGTGCCTCGGTAATGATGCGGCCGACATTATTCTTAATATCGTCATACAGACGGCTCTTATCGTACAGACTGCGCAGTTCATCGGGGTGCATGGTGGACTGGGCGCGCAACCGATCATTCTCGGCACGCACGGCGGCCAGTTCCTGCTCCAGTGCCGTTACACGGTCCTGCGCCTCACGCAGGCGAAGCTCGCCCGAATAGACGGGAGCGGTATAGGACGTGCCGTTAAGGCGTGCGGTTAACTGACGGTTCTGCAAGGTCAACTCATCAATCTGACGGGCGGCCTGCGATTGGGTTTGCATCAATTGGGCACGAACCGATTCAAACTGGGTCTGCATCTGTGCCAACTGCATAGTAGCGCTGGAGGCGCGCTCCTCAGCCTCGGTAATGCGGGCCTTGGTTTCTTCCTCGGTGAGGGGTTGGCCGGCTTGAGCCAGTTTGGTTTGCAATTCTAAAATCTGATTTTTAGCGGCCTCTAACTCGGCCGAATCGGAGGGGGCGCCTTCCCGCAACTGCTCAACCTCTGCCTTATAAGCGGCGATCTGCTGCTGCATGCGCTCACGCTCACGAATGATTTCCTCGATACGGGTACGCAACTGCTCATTCCCGATGCCGGGGACGGAGGCCTTTTGCTTGGCGGCCAGCAGTTCTTGGCGGACGGCTTCGCATTCCTGTGTTTTCTCTTCCAATTGCAACTGCAATTGTTCCAGAGCGGCAGGATCGGCACCGGCGGCTTTGAGAGCATTATTCTCCTTGGTCAACCGCTTGATGGTATCAGCCATAGCCTTGGTCTGCCGATCAAACCAATCCTGATTCTCGGCGGCGGCACGGTTGATTCCCTCTATGTAGGCGATAACATCGTCTTTGTTAAAACCACTGATGGCGGTACGGAATAATTGTTCTTCTGCCATGTTCGTACTCCTTTTATAGGCATAATAACGCAATATATACATTATGATAACACAATTTTCCTGCGCTGGCAAGGGCAAACAAGAAAATACCTGCCAAAATCGGCAGGTATTTTTCATGATTCGATTTCATTTTCCAACATTTCGGGGTGTGCCAGCAGTTTTTTCATATAGCGCACGGCACGGGCAAAATACAAGCCGTCACAGATGCGTTCATCGGTGGTCAGCCCCAATTGGAGCATCTTCTTAATGGTAATATGATCTTTTCCGTCCACAACGGGGATATACCGCTCCTTACCCATCGACACGAACTGACTGCAGGTGCCGAAATTGTATATGTGATGCAGAACCGTCCCAATCCCCAAAGATTTGAGGTTGGTTATGTAGAAGGAGGTATGGAAAGGCGAAGCCTCAATGATATCCTTAGGCAGTATGTTGTGCCGATCCATCCACATTAAAAACCGCACGGCAGGCTTATATAAGAAAGGGGGAATGGCCATGATCACTTTTGCTAAATCGTCGGTATCGTTGCTCTCACCCAAGGCGGTATTTTCGGCAATGGCTTGATCCAAGGCTTCGGCCACCTGGGCTATGGTCTCGGTGCCGGTAAAGGCAATCTTGAGTACCGTCTCACAGGTCTCACCCCGCAGAGAGCGGTGCACGTTAAAACTCATGGTTACCTTATCCCGCTGATACAGTTTGCCGTTAACGATAAAACGATTCAGTTCAGGAAACTTGTGCATGGTGCGTATAAAGGTGGCGATCAGAATGTGCATATAACTGAGTTGGGATCGGGTGTAGTTTTTGATATATTCATCCAGCACCGAACAATCCACTTCTTCGTAATTATAATTCAGAGCATCGTTGCGATCGTACATGATATAGGGTATGATCTTCATCAGAGGCTCTAAATCTTTTACCTGTACGCCGTCACAGCGCTTTGGCATCATCATCATCCTTCATTTTCATAGTCTGTTAACATATTAAAGGATACCACAGATTTTGTTAAAAATCAAGAAAAAATATGACCTGCCCCAGGGAGTCGGTCATAATTGTCAGCCAATAAGGTATCGACCAGCAGCAACGCCGTCTTTCCCACCACACAAACCCACAGACAGCCTAACGCCAGTACTAGGACCAGTAACATGCAAATCCACTTTTTTCATCATGCTCAACTCCTATCTATGTAATAGTATAGCGATATCATACCGATATGTTGAGAACTTTTTTGTTGAAGTGGGAGAATGAATGGTATATAATACAAGAAAAGGGGGGAGAAGGATGTTACCCGATTATGTCAGGCAAGCCATGCGTATATTGGAAAAGGGCGGCTTTGAAGTTTGGACGGTGGGCGGTTGCGTGAGAGATCGATTGCGGGGCGATGTGCCGCACGATTTTGACCTGACCACCAACGCCACACCAGAGCAAATGCTGGAATTATTCGGGGACACCCGATGTATCCTGCAAGGCCTTTCTCATGGTACCGTCACCCCCATTTTTGACCATCATCCCGTTGAGATTACCACCTACCGTACCGAGAGCGGGTATCGGGATCATCGCCGTCCCGATGCGGTGGCCTTTACCGAGAAAATTGAAGAAGATTTGGCACGGCGGGACTTTACCGTCAACGCTATGGCGTGGCACCCCAAGCGTGGGCTGTGCGATCCGTTCGGCGGGGCGGCCGATCTGAAATCGGGCATCATCCGTGCCGTGGGCGATCCCAAGTTACGGTTTGAGGAAGACGCCCTGCGCATCCTGCGCGGCATCCGCTTTGCCGTGCGGCTGGGGTTTGCCGTAGAGGCGCATACCGCGCAGGCCATGAACGAGGCGGCGCCGACACTGGCGTTTATCGCCAAGGAGCGGGTGACCGAGGAGTTGCGGGGTATCTTGGCTTGTGCCGACTCTGCCCGAGTCTGGAACGAATTTATGCCCGTCTGGGAGCAGGTACTGCCCGATGTTAAGCCCATTTTGACTCAAAGCCTGTCAGCTCCGCTGGATTTTGTTTTGCGCTTGACCCTCATTGGCTATCTCTCAAAAGCCGATGTGACACGGAATTTGTGTTTAACCAAGATCGAGAAAAAAGCGGTGGCACGGCTGACAGCGGCGCTGGATCATCCTATCCCAACCGATCGGATCGGCGTGCGGCGCTTGGCGGCCGAGTACGGCGTGGAGGATGCCGATGCCCTGCTTCGTCTGTGGGCGGCGCAGGGAATAGACACCGAGGCGCTGGGCGAAATGCTGTGCGAATGTATCGAGGCGGGCGAGTGCCTGAGCGTAGGGCAATTGGCCGTCAGCGGTGCCGATTTGGGACTGCCATCTCAACAGATTGGAGTTGCTTTGCGAGAGTTGCTGGATGCGGTGGTCTGCCAAAGGGTAGCCAATCAAAGAGAAGCATTGCTTTTTTACTTAAAAGATGGTATACTGGAAAAAAACGAGAGGGAATGAAAATGAATCGAAAAAAATTAATTTTATTTGCCTGTTTTGGTGTGAGTTTATTATTCTTTATTTTGGGCTGGGCGATTCCCACCGCCTCCCGCTGGCTGTATCTGCCGGGGCTGATCGGCTATGCCGGTTGCGCCGCCATGCTGGGATGGTTGGACTGGGGCAAGAAGCATAAAGTCATGGGCGGCATTTGGTTTGTCATTGCGCTGATGGCGATGGTGCTTGGTGTTGTGCAGGCGGTGGTGACCTCGCTGGTCTTCCGTTTTAATCCCTTGTTCTTCATCGTTATTTTACTGCTCTCCATGATACTGGGCTGGGAAGAAAAACCCAAGACGCCGCAGGTTGAAGAGAAAAAGGCAGAACCCCAGCCTAAGGAAGAACCCAAGATCGAAACTCCGTTTTTGGATGACATTGACATTATTTTAGAAGAAGTAAAAAAGAAAGACTAACCGAACAAAAGGACAGAGAAAAGCAACATTCTCTGTCCTCTTTTTATTGCGATATATTTGCTTTGAGCAAATGCGATATATGGTCACTTGCGTTCCCATGCGATATAACCATCGGTTGCGATAGGATATAAATTCCTTTGCGCCCCGCAGGGCGTATCGCATCGAAGATATATCGTACGCAAAAGCGTATATCGCAAATTCCGTAAGGAATTTATATCGCTGCGTTGTGTCTGTGACACAACGTCAAAGTGAACCATCTTTTTTATCTAAGAGCATAACCAGTATCGGGATGAGCACGATTTGTACGAGTATGCCGGGCAGAGCGTTGGTAATCGCGCCGGCTATGAAGGCGGCCGCGGTGAACTGTCCATTTTTCAGTCCCATGCACAGGTACATCGCCCCGCCCCATACCAGTCGTCCAACGATCATAGCCGTGATCAGCGAGAGATACACATAGGGCTTCTTGCGGGGCAGGATCTTGTGCATCAGCCCCGACACGGCACCGTAGGCGGCCAGTTCCAGCGCCATACAAATCGCAGTCGGGAACAGGGGCGGCATCCCGAATGTGACCGAGCGCAACAGGGGCGCAACAAAGCCGACCGCCAACCCCCATGGCCAGCCGCAGAAGAAGCCGCACAGCAGAACGGGAATGTGCATCGGGCAGAGCATCGAGCCCACCTCAGGAATCTGCCCCGTCAAGAAGGGCAGGACAAAGGCCATCGCCAAAAAGAGGGCAGCCAGAACTAAGTTGCGAATTTTTTGTTTCATGAGAAATCTCCTTTTCATGCAAAAAAGTGTCACTATCTCTACAGAGATAATGACACTTTCGTAGTATCGTTAGGTAAATAGGGAAAATCGGTTTTATCCTTCATGGATAAGTTGGTCTTAGTATACACCCCGAATCCCGTTTTGTCAAGACTCGGGATGCACAACCTTAGAGAAAATTTGCGAAATATCGGTATCGCACCGATAGGCTTTGTTGTCAATCCACACGGTGGTGCCCGAAAAATTGAGTCCCTGCGTTTGGTCGCCGTAATACAGCGTTACCTGCGTCCCGCCATCATGCAGGTCAGGATTGATGCGGGTCAAGGTTGCCGTAGATAATGCTTCAACAGCACCCGAAATATCAGTCATCTCAATGGGTTCCCATACGGAATTATCCACCGTAATGCGAGTAATGGATTCGGGATCTTTGATGTTAAAGATCTCCGCCCCGTTGGGCGCAGGTGCGCAACTGCAAAGGCCGAGCAAGAGCGTGATGAGCAGGGCAAAAGACAGTTTTTTCATAAAAAGATCCCTCCGTTTTTTCTTTATCATACCATAAAACGGAGGGAGTTTCAATATTAGAGTTTATCGGCTACGGTGTAGATAAATTTCTCGGTCTTCTCCCAGCCCATGCAGGGGTCGGTGATCGACTGGCCGTAGGTAGTGCCTTCGGGTTTTTGGCAGCCGTCTACCAAATAACTTTCCACCATGAAGCCCTTAACCATCTTGCCAATATCGGCATTATGGCGGCGGTTGTAGAGCACCTCCTCGGCAATGCGCTGCTGTTGATCGTATTGCTTACCCGAGTTGGCATGATTGGTATCGATGATCACGGCAGGATTGGCAAGGCCGCTCTTCGCGTAGATCTCATAGGTGCGGATCAGATCCTCATAATGGTAGTTGGGCTGGTTCTGCCCTCGCTTGTTGACATAGCCGCGCAGGATGGCGTGGGTATACGGGTTACCCGTACTCTCTACTTCCCAGCCGCGGTAGATAAAGGTATGGGGACGCTGGGCGGCGGTGATGGAATTGACCATGACCGACAGATCGCCGCCCGTCGGGTTCTTGATGCCGACGGGAATGTTGATGCCCGAAGCAGTCAAGCGGTGATGCTGGTCCTCGCCCGAACGGGCGCCGACGGCTACGTATCCTAACAGGTCGGACAGATAGCGGTGATTTTCGGGGTAGAGCATTTCATCGGCGCAGGAAAAGCCCGTTTCGGAAAGCGCCCGCATGTGGAACTGACGCACGGCCAAGATGCCCTTGAAAATATCGGGCTTGCCCGACGGGTCGGGCTGATGCAACAGACCCATGTACCCCTCGCCCGTGGTGCGGGGCTTACCGGTGTAGATGCGGGGAACGATGACAATTTTATCTTTTACCTTCTCCTGTACCTCACGCAGGCGGGAGATGTATTCCATGACCGAGTCCTCACGGTCGGCCGAGCAAGGGCCGATGACGAGCAGGAACTTGTCAGAGGTCGAGTCGATGATCGATTTGATGGCAACATCCCGCTCGGCCTTGATTTTGGCCATGGCTTCGGTTAGCGGAAACTGGGTTTTTACCTCGAGAGGGACGGGGAGTTTGCGCTTAAAATTCATATTCATGGGATAGGTTCTCCTTTTTACTTCTTGTCAAACAAGGCACGGCGGGCGGTGGATTTTTTCATCATC
>JAZQVM010000041.1:0-6674 GCA_045631845.1 Eubacteriales bacterium
GGGTGTAGATCTCGTAGGTGCGGATCAGGTCCTCGTAATGGTAGTTGGGCTGATTCTGACCCCGTTTGTTGACGTAGCCGCGCAGAATGGCGTGGGTGTAGGTGTTGCCGGTGCTTTCTACCTCCCAGCCACGGTAAATAAAGGTGTGAGGCCGCTGGGCGGCGGTAATGGAATTGATCATGACCGACAGATCACCGCCCGTGGGGTTCTTGATGCCGACGGGGATGTTGATGCCCGATGCCGTCAAGCGGTGATGCTGGTCCTCGCCCGAACGGGCGCCCACGGCCACGTAGCCAAGCAGGTCGGACAGATAACGGTGATTTTCGGGATAGAGCATCTCATCAGCGCAGGCAAAGCCGGTTTCCGAAAGGGCACGCATATGGAACTGGCGAACGGCCAAAATGCCCTTGAACAGATCGGGCTTGCCAGACGGATCGGGCTGAAGCAGCAGGCCCATATATCCCTCGCCCGTGGTACGGGGCTTTCCTGTGTAAATGCGGGGAACGATAACAATCTTGTCCTTTACCTTCTCCTGCACCTCACGCAGACGGGAGATGTACTCCATCACCGAGTCCTCCCGATCGGCCGAGCAAGGGCCGATGATGAGCAGGAACTTATCTGAGGTCGAGTCGATGATCGACTTAATGTCGGCATCCCGCTGCGCCTTGACCTTGGCCATAGCTTCGGTCAGAGGGAATTGGGTTTTTACTTCGAGAGGAATGGGGAGTTTGCGCTTAAAGTTCATATTCATGAGATGGGGTCTCCTTTTTACTTCTTGTCAAATAAGGCTCGGCGGGCGGTGGATTTTCTCATCATCTGCCGCATGGTGTCCCGATCGCCGTCGGATAAGGAGCGGCGCAGGCGGGCAAATTCATCCAAAAACCGATCCATTTGTGCCAAAAGCGGCTCTTTATTCATCAAAAACAGTTCGCTCCACATCTCGTCATTGATGCGGGCAATGCGGGTCAGGTCACGGAAAGAGTCGCCGGTATAGTCCTGCAACTTCTCCTCATCGTCATAGCAGGTCATGAGGGATACGGCAATGCAGTGGGTCAACTGCGATACAAAGCCGATCATCTCATCGTGCTTCTCGGGCGAGAGGACGCAGACCTTGCCAAAGCCGAGCAGTTTTCCGATCTCCAAGCAGTCTTGGATGGCGGTCGGTGTGTTCTTCTCGGTGGGGGTGACGATGTAGTTGGCGCCGTAGAAGATGCGCTCATCGCTGTTCTCCACGCCGTAAACCTCTTTACCGGCCATGGGGTGGGCGGCGATAAATTCCACATCTTCCCGCAGGATATTTTGTATGTCATAGACAACCGAGGTTTTAACACCCGTAACGTCGGTGAGCAAGGCGCCTGCCTTGAAATACTGCTGATTGTCCTTGATCCACTCGATAAAGACCTTGGGGTAGAGAGAAAAGATGATCAGTTCGGCCTCGCTAATTAAGGTCGGATCGGGCGTGGCAGAACCTTTGGCGATGATCCCCTCACGCAGAGCATAGTCGATGGAAGATTGCGAACGGGTAATGGCCGATACCTCAAACCCGAGCTTGGTAAAAGCGCGGGCGTAACTGCCGCCGATAAGACCTAAACCGACGATCAGGATTTTTTTATTGGTGTTAAGCATCATGGTACTGTACCTCATATCCGAGTGATGAAAGCCGCTCAAAAAAGTCGGGCATACTCTTGGCGGCGGCTTGCGCCCCGTCGATCGTTCCGCCAAAGCGGGTGGCCAGTACGGCCAAGGACATGACGATACGGTGATCGTTATGCCCGCAGAGAATTTTGGTGGGGGCGTGCAGGTCGTGGGGATAAACCACCACGCTGTCCTCATGCACCGTTACCGCCACGCCGAACTTAGAAAGTTCCTGCGCCATGGCCGCCGCCCGATCGCTCTCCTTGAGTTTGAGCCGACGCGTCCCCGTAAAGACCCCGCCGCCGAACACGGCCGACAGGGCAAAGAGAATGGGTCCCAGATCGGGACAATCGGCAATGTTGATGGTGGGTGTGCCACGTCCCAGCAGGGCAAAGTATTTCTCATAAATCTTGTCGCCCTGTAAGCTGTCGGGATTAAGCCCCGTCAGGGTAATCTCCCCGCCCAAACGGTTGAGGGCGGCAAAGAAGGCGGCACCCGAATAGTCCCCCTCGACGGTCGTATGTATCGGTTGATAGTCCTGCCCGCCTGGAATATAAAGGGTGCGTTCGTCCACCCAAGAAATGCGAATGCCGCAGGCGGCGAGGGCCTGAATGGTCAGATTGATATAGGAGCAGGACTCGATGGGCGGGATCAGCGAAATGGTGCTGTCCCCCTCCAGCAGAGGCAGGGCAAAAAGGAGTCCCGTGATAAACTGGCTGGAAATGTTGCCCTTAATCTTGTATTGGCCGCTTTGCAGTTTGCCGCATAGATGCAGGCAATCGTCTTTGCGCTCAAAGCGGATGCCCTGCTTTTTGCAAATGTCCTCGTAAATACCTAAGGGGCGGGAAAAGAGCTTCTCTGAACCCGTCAAGGTGACAGGAGTATTGGATAATAAGCAAAGCGGAATGAAAAATCGCAGGGTACTGCCGCTTTCCCGACAGGGCAAAAGGGCGTTCTCGGGCAGAGAAAAGGGGTTGAGTTGGGTGAGTGTGACCGTTTGCTCATGGCGTGTCACAGTAGCCCCTAATGCAGACAGGCAATCGAGGGTCGCCAGCATATCCTCGCTGTGGGAAATGCCCTCGATCACGCTCTCTCCCGCCGATAGTGCCCCGCCGATGAGCAGGCGGTGCGCCACGCTTTTGGAAGGCGGGGCTTGCATCACGCCACGGCCGCGTGAGGGACGGATATTAACCTGCATAATGCGCCTCCAATAGATCAATGGCCTCACAATAGCCATCGGTGCCGTGCCCAATGATATGCCCGATACAGGCAGAGCGGATATAACTGATCTGGCGGAAATCCTCCCGCAAGCTCACATCCGAGATATGTACTTCCACCGCCGCCTTGCCCACCGCCTTAAGCGCGTCGAGCAAGGCGATGGAGGTGTGAGTATAAGCACCGGGGTTAATAATAATGCCGTCATACACTCGATAGGTGGACTGGATGGCATCCACTAAATCGCCCTCGTGGTTGGATTGGTAAAAATCGACGGTATGCGCCTTGGCGTAGGTGCGGATCTTGTCGCACAGGCTGTCATAGGTTTCTTTGCCGTAAATGTCCGGCTCGCGTAATCCCAATAAATTGAGGTTCGGGCCGTTGATAACTAAAATTTTCATAGGTAATCCTCGATGATTTGTGCCGCCACCTGTTCGATATCGGCATCGGCAGGGATATGGCGGTCACAGGTTTTTAGATAGAGCGGATAGCGCTCACGGTAGCGGGTTTGCATGGCCTCGATAGACGAGGCGGTAGGCCGATCGGATGTGGGCATTAACTTTTCCAGTGAACGGTCTAAGAAATAAATACGGCCGTTCTTTTTCAGATAGCGAATGTTCTCGGCGTTGAGAATCGCGCCGCCGCCGGTGGCAATCACGCAGCCGTTACGCCCCGCCAGATCGTGAATGGTCTGCGCTTCATAGCGGCGAAAAGCGGCCTCGCCCTCGCTTTCAAAAATGTCGGGAATGGAGCGGCCGACCGTTTTGACCAGTTCCTCGTCGGCATCGATAAAGGGACGGTTCAATTTCTCGGCTACGGCACGGCCAACGGTGGTTTTCCCGCTGGCGGGCATGCCGATCAGTACAATGTTGGTTTTGATATTCTCCACCTGCCGCACAATCTGTTGTGCGCGGGAAGTATCAATCGTCTTGTCAAAGAAATGCTCGACGGCACGGATGGCTTGGGTAGCCAGCATCAGCATCCCGCCGCAATGGGGAATCCCCAAACTCTCCGCCTTTTGCAAAAGATCGGTGCGCAGAGGATTGTATACCACATCAATTACCGCCTGCAGGTTTGGGAAATCGGCCGGATCGGCGGCCATGCCGTCGATATGCGGATACATGCCGCAGGGGGTGGTGTTGATCAGTATTTCGGCATCAAACGGCAGGGCATCGTAGCTGATGACCCCTTCACGAGGGGTGCGCCCCGCAATCACGATCTCGGCCGCTTCCATGGCGCGCAAAACGGCCGCCGCCGTCTTGCAGGTGCCGCCCGTGCCTAAAATGAGCGCCTTTTTGCCCTTAGGGTCAACCCCCGTATGTTCAATTAAAGATTGCAACCCCGCAAAATCGGTGTTGTACCCGTACAGTTTGCCGCCTTTGTTGACAATGGTGTTAACCGCACCAATCGCTTTTGACGCCTCGTCAATCTTGTCACAGAAAGGAATGACCGTTTCTTTGTATGGAATGGTCACATTAATGGCCTTAAAATCTCGTTTTTCTAAAAAGGAAGCCACGGCATTGGGCGCAAGTTCCTTGAGCTGATAGGCATAATCCCCAATGCAAGCATGGATTTCGGGGGAGAAACTGTGTCCGAGTTTTTCTCCGATGAGTCCGTAGGTCATGGAGTCACCAACCAATCGGTGCCAAACCGTGCGGCCAGCATATCGCAAAGGGTGATGGCGGTGGCGCACTCGACCACCACACGGGCACGGTGGACAATGGCAGGGTCATGCCGTCCCGTTACCGTCAGCGTCTTTTCGGTATGGGTCTTAAAATCAACCGTCTGTTGCTCCTTGGCAATGGACGGCGTAGGTTTGATCGCACAGGAAAACCGCAGGGGACTGCCGTCGGTAATGCCGCCGCAAACACCGCCCATGT
This sequence comes from Eubacteriales bacterium, assembly GCA_045631845.1. Taxonomy (GTDB): domain Bacteria; phylum Bacillota; class Clostridia; order Oscillospirales; family UMGS1783; genus CAKSHC01. The sequence continues at coordinate 4,731 of JAZQVM010000041.1, forward strand.
GATTGGTCAGCGGGGCAATGCCCGCCTCGGTAACGCCTAAAGCATCGTTGGTCTGCGAGCCTTTTTTGCCGCTCAGCGCAAACCCGTCGCCAAAGGACACCCCCTTAACGGCAGGGATGGAAAAGAGCATGTGGGCCAGTTGGCTCTCTACGCTGTCAAAAAAAGGCTCTCCCACGCCGCGGGGCAATCCGACAACAACCGTTTCCAATACGCCGCCAACGCTGTCACCCTCATTTTTTGCCTTTATAATGGCATCCTGCATCTGCTTGGCTGCCGCATCGTCCAGCACGGCAAAGTCCAGCCCGTCCAGTTTGGCTATGTCCGAGGGTAAATCGGCAAAATCACGGTCATAAATTCCCGCACAGGCGACAATATGGGCGGCAATCCGAATGCCCTTTTTGGCCAAGGCGGCACGGCAGAGCGCGCCCGCCACCGTCAAAGCGGCGGTAATGCGCCCCGAAAAGTGTCCGCCGCCCCGATAGTCCTGAAAGCCGTGGTACTTGCACTCGGCCGTCCAATCGGCATGACCGGGACGGGCGGTGGTAGCCATAGCCCCGTAGTCGCGGGAGCGTGTATCTTGATTGCGAATCACAAAGGTAATGGGCGTGCCTGTCGTATAGCCGTTAAAGACCCCCGAAAGAATCTCATAGTCATCGGCTTCCTGTCGGGCGGTGGAAATGGCGCCGTGAGGCCGACGGCGGGAAAGCGCCGCACGCAGATCTTCATCCGACACCGCAATGCCGGGTGCCAGTCCCGCCAGCACGGCGGTCAGGGCAGGACCGTGGCTTTCGCCCGCAATCGTAAGGGTCACGCTTTGTCCGTAGGTGGCTTTCATGCGAAATACTCCTTTAGGTACTGTTGTAGTTTGTCCATACTCCAGGACTCGAAGGAAAAATCTCCGATGGCCGACACCGTCACCACCGATACCCCCGTTGCATGCGCCTTTTTATCGTGCTCGGCGGCGGCAAAGAGTTTGGACGGATCGCCCGTAAAACGGGTGGGCAGGTGATACTGCTCAAGGACGGCGGCTACACGGGAGCGAAGTTCGGGTGCGCACAGGGGTAACATTCCCATGGCCACACATTCGCCATGCAGGTACCCGCCTTGGCTTTCCATGGCGTGCCCGATGGTGTGCCCAAAATTGAGCACCTTGCGAAGCCCCGCTTCTTTTTCATCGGCTTCTACGACTTTGCGCTTGCACTGCAACGAGCGGTAGATAATCTCCTCAATGGACGGCTGCTCGGTTTCGAGAGCGGCAAAAAAGTCGGCATCAAAGGTAATGGCCATCTTAATGACCTCGGCCATGCCCGATGCCACCTGACGGGCATCGAGGGTGGATAGTGTATCGGGGTCAATCAGTACGGCCGACGGCTGATAAAAAGCGCCTAAAATGTTTTTCAGTCCCTCAAAATTCACCGCTACCTTGCCCCCGATCGAAGAATCGACCTGCGAGAGCAGCGTAGTAGGAATATTGTAAAAATCGATGCCGCGCATAAACGATGCCGCCGCGAAGCCCGAAAGATCGCCCACGACACCGCCACCGACCGCTACCACGCAATCGGTACGCGTAAATCCTGCCTCCAGCATGATGCGACAGAGTCTTTCAAGCACGGGAAAGGTCTTGCTCCCCTCTCCCATCGGTACAGTAACAAGCGTTGCGTTCTTGCATTGTGCGGCTACCGTTTCTGCATACCGTGCAGGAACGCCCTCGTCGGTGACGACCAGTACACGGCGGTCAAGATCCAACAGCTCCCCCGCATGCTTCAGCGCTCCGCGCTCCAAAATAATATCATAGCCGTTTTGCGGCAGATCCAATCGTAAAATCATAACATTTTACACCTTTGCATATGTTCCGACAAGCTTCAAGCGGTCCCAAAAGCTCCCGAGCTTTCGCAACATTTCTTGTCCGAGTGCCGTGTGGATGTTTCCCTCGGCCTCGACGTA
>JAZQVM010000042.1:0-6232 GCA_045631845.1 Eubacteriales bacterium
GTACTATATGTCCATGGAGTTTTTGGTGGGTACTTCGCTGCGCAACAACCTCTATAATTTAGGGGTAGAAGATGATTTTCGCGACGTCCTTAAGGGACAGGGGTTTGATATTGAAACGCTTTACGATTTGGATCCCGATGCCGGTTTGGGTAACGGTGGTCTGGGGCGTTTGGCGTCCTGTTATCTGGATAGTTTGACGGGGGAGGATCTGCCGGCTACCGGTTTTTCGATTCGGTATGAGTTTGGCATATTCAAGCAGAAGATTATTGACGGATGGCAGATGGAGTTTCCTGATAACTGGTTGGAACGGGGCGAGGTATGGCTGCAGCCCCGTGCCGATGAAAGCTATGAGGTGAAATTCGGCGGCAAGGTTAGTGAATGGGGCGATAACGGGCAGTTCCGTGTGGCGCACACCGATTATCAGAGCGTGACGGCGATGCCGTACGATATGTATATTTCGGGCTATAACTGCAAGGCGGTCAACAAGTTGGTGTTGTGGAGCGCCAAGTTGCCTTCGTTTGATATGCCGGCATTTTCCCGCGGTGAGTATGTGCGGTCGCTCGAGCAGAATACGATGGCGGAGGTTATCTCCAAGGTTTTGTATCCGGCTGATAATCATATTGAGGGAAAGCGGCTGCGCTTAAAGCAGCAGTATTTGCTGGTTTCCGCATCTTTGCAGAGTATTCTGGCCAAGCATATCAAGAAGCACGGAACGCTGGATAATTTGGCGGATTTTGTGGCCATTCATATTAACGACACCCATCCGGCGTTGTGCGTGCCGGAGTTGATGCGTCTGTTGATGGATGAGCATGGCTATTCGTGGGATGATGCGTGGAGTATTGCGCAAAAGACCTTGTCTTACACCAATCACACGGTTATGAGTGAGGCGCTGGAGCGTTGGAGTGAGTGGTTATTTGAGGAGCAGTTGCCCCGTATTTATGCCATTACCAAGGAGATCAACCGTCGGTTGGTGGAGCAGTTGCAGGCCTTTTACCCGAACGATCCGGCTAAGATCAATTATATGGCGGTAATCGGGGATGGTGAAGTGCGTATGGCCAACCTGTGTTTGGCGTGCTGTCACACCATCAACGGCGTGTCGAAACTGCATTCGCAGATTTTGACCGATAGTATTTTCCATGATTATTATGTGATGAACCCTAAGCGGTTTTGCAATGTGACCAACGGCATTGCCTATCGGCGTTGGTTGTGCCAAGCCAATCCGGAGTTGGCCGAGTATCTGAAAAAAACGATTGGGGCGGGATTTCTCAAGGATGCTTCGCAGTTGGAAAAACTGCTGGAGTATCAGGACGATAAGAACGTTTTGTCCGATCTGGCACGCATTAAGCAGAATAATAAGCGCAGACTGGCTTCGTACATTGCCGAGAAGAATGGCATTTATGTGGATCCTTCATCGGTGTTTGATATTCAGATTAAGCGGTTACATGAGTACAAGCGACAACTTTTGAATGTATTGCAGATCTTGTATATGTATCAGCATATCAAGAATCATCCGCATGAAGATTTTGTGCCTCGCACCTATATTTTCGGGGCTAAGGCATCGGCAGGTTATGATCTGGCCAAGCAGATCATCAGCTTGATTTCTGCCGTGTCTAATCTGCTCAACTCTGACCCTGTGACCAAGGATAAGATTAAGGTTGTATTCTTAGAAGATTACCGCGTGTCCTTGGCGGAACTGATTATTCCTGCGGCTGAAATTTCCGAACAGATTTCGATTGCGGGCAAGGAAGCATCGGGTACGGGTAATATGAAGTTGATGATCAACGGTGCGGTTACCTTGGGCACGATGGATGGCGCTAACGTGGAGATCTGCGAGCAGGTGGGACAGGAGAATATGTTCCTGTTTGGCATGAATGTGGATCAAGTTAATGAGCTGTGGAGCAAGGGCTATTCGCCGCAGGATTATCTGGCGGCCGATCCGCAGTTGCAGGAGGTCATTCACATGCTGACCTCGGGTGTGCTGGGTAAGCGTTTCGATGATATTGCGGCTTCGCTTCTCACCAACCGTTTCGGCGTGGCCGATCAGTATATGACTTTGGCTGACTTTAATGACTATGCCAGAGCCCAGCGCTTGGTTGGCGAAACCTATATAAACAAGGAAAAATTCATGCGTATGTCCTTGTATAATATCGCCAAGGCGGGAATTTTCTCGGCTGACCGTGCGGTATTGGAATATGCAAAAGATATTTGGAAGATGAAATAATGCGAATTCTCTATGACAGTAAAGATCAGCAATTTAAGCAGCCCTTCGGTACTCTTACCGAAGGGCAGAGCTGTATTATCCGGATTCATATACCAACATCCTGCAAGACGGTGTCGGCACGGCTGATCTTTAACCAAGAGAATGGAGCGGAGTACGCTTCTTTTCTCTTGAGTCATCAGGAGACCAAGGGTGATTATGACATCTATGCTTGTCAGTTTGCCTTGGCGGCAAGGGGGCTGTATTTCTATTATTTTCGGATTACCACCGAAAATGAGGTGTTCTCCTTGTATCGGCAGGGGTATGATCAGACCAATATGGAAGCGGGCGATTTGTGGCAATTATCCTGTATTCCGTCGGATTTCCAAGTGCCCGAGGCGTATGCGGGCGGGGTCATGTATCAGATTTTCCCCGACCGCTTTTATCAAAAGGGAACCTGCAACACGCAAGGGAAATTAGAGCCGTTCTGGATTCATGAAAACATGAAGGACACTCCCGAATATCGCCCGAATGAGCAGGGCGAGGTGGAGAACTGTGATTTTTACGGCGGAAACCTGCGGGGAATTGCCGAAAAGCTGGATTATTTATCCGATTTAGGGGTGAAAATTCTTTATTTGAACCCTATTTTCAAGGCATGGTCGAACCATCGGTATGATACGGCTGATTACAAAAAGATTGACGAACTGCTGGGGACGCAGGAGGACTTTTCCCGTTTATGCCGAATGGCGCACCGCCGGGGTATGAAGATTATACTGGATGGGGTTTTCTCCCATACGGGAAGCAACAGTACCTATTTTCAGTCGGCCATTTCCGATCCCAATTCACCTTATCGTTCTTGGTATGATTTTCAGGAGTATCCTCACACATATACCTCATGGTGGGGGATCAAGACCTTACCCTGTGTTAGGGAGAACGATCCTGCTTTTTTGCAGTACATTATTGAAGATGAAGACAGCGTGATTGCCCATTGGTTGCGGGCGGGTGCTGACGGATTTCGGTTGGATGTGGCGGATGAACTGCCCGACTGTTTTATTGCCAAATTGCGCCGACGGCTCAAACAGATCAAGCCCGATGCCTTGCTGATCGGCGAGGTGTGGGAGGATGCATCTAACAAGATCAGTTACGGACAGAGGCGGCGGTATTTTACCGACGGCGAACTGGATTCGGTGATGAACTATCCCTACCGTCATGCCATATTAGAGTTTGTTTGCGGGCGGGATCGTGGGCATGCCTTGCGGCAGGCGGTGATGGAGATTGCTGAGAACTATCCGCCGCAGGTGTTGTCTGTTTTGATGAATATGCTTTCAACCCATGATACGCCCCGTATCTTGTCCTTGCTTTCCTCGAAACCCGAGCCGATTACCAAGGATGAGTGCGCCGAGTACCGAATGGAAGATGAGGAGCGACGGGAAGCGGTGGCGCGGTATCGGTGTGCGGCCCTTTTGCAGTTTGTTTTGCCCGGTATGCCTTGCGTATATTATGGGGATGAACTGGGCAGTGAAGGGTTTGGCGATCCGTTTTGCCGTAGATTTTTTGACTGGGATGCGGTTAAGGGGAATGAGATATTGGACTACATCAAGGCCCTGGCCGCTATGCGAAACCGTCATGAGGTTTTGCAAAAGGGTGATGTTTCGGTAGAGGTGTGCGGTGACGGTTGCGTAAAAATTATTCGGGGCTATAAAGGGTGCATTTACAAAACCACGGTGAACGTGGGAAATGAGATTTTGATGAAAAACTCGGGTAAAATACTCCTGTCGGAGAAGGCAGAAAAGAGGGAAGATGGGGTTTTGCTCGGGCGCTATGGATTTATGTGCGAAATTGAGTAAATTTTTGACCGGATTTGTTGACAAGGGATTGGTGGTATGGTATAATATCACCAATCTTTAAGTCGATACAGAGAGATCGGCAAGATGGGTCAGGATGCTGCGGATGTAGTATCCGCTGCCTTGCTGCATCCAGCAAGGTTTTTTGTTAATAAAGGGGGATATTCATGGCACAACTGAGAGCGAAAATTTTTAAGATGCAATCGTTTCCGCAGTTTTGTCCCGCTGTTGCGGCGTTTTTGCCGTCCCTCGAAATTGTTAACGAGTCTGAATATGTTATTTTTCCCGGCTTTTGCGATGTGCATGTGCATTTTCGTGAGCCGGGTTTTTTGCATAAAGAAACCATCCGTTCCGGCTCATTGGCAGCGGCGGCGGGCGGCTATACAGCCGTTTGCACCATGCCGAATTTAAATCCTGTGCCGGACAGTATGGACAACCTAAAATTGCAGTTAGATAAGATACAGTCCGATGCCGGTATTGCCGTGACACCCTACGGAGCGATTACGGTGGGCGAGCGTGGTGAGCAGTTGGCTGACATGGCGGACATGGCTCCCTATGTTGCGGGATTTTCCGATGACGGACGGGGTGTGCAGGATGAAGCGCTTATGCGGCAGGCCATGCAGGAAGCCAAGCGGTTGGGTAAGGTGATCGTGGCGCATTGTGAAGATAACGCCCTATTGTATGGCGGATACATTCACGATGGCGATTATGCCAAGGCGCACGGTCATGCCGGTATTTGTTCTGAGAGCGAATGGGGGCCGATTGCCCGAGATCTGAAACTGGTTGAGGAGATTGGTTGCGCCTATCATGTATGTCATATATCCACAAAGGAAAGCGTGGAGTTGATTCGGCAGGCCAAGGCTAAGGGTTTGGATGTAACCTGTGAGACGGCGCCGCATTATCTGGTGATGGATGACGGCGATTTGCAAGAGGATGGACGATTCAAGATGAATCCGCCGTTGCGTAGCGCGGAAGATCGGGAAGCGTTGGTGGCCGGTATCCTGGATGGGACGATTGATATGATTGCGACCGATCATGCGCCGCACAGTGCCGAAGAAAAGGCTAAGGGGCTCAAAGGCAGTGCCTTTGGTGTGGTAGGTTTGGAAACGGCGTTTCCGGTTATGTATACCCATTTTGTGAAAACGGGGCGCATGACGATGGAGCGTTTGATGGAACTCATGGCTATCAATCCCCGCAAGCGATTCCATCTGCCGATGGGGAATGATTTTACCGTTTGGAATTTAGGTAAGGAAAAAACGGTGGAGCCCGATGCCTTTCTCTCCAAGGGGAAGGCGACGCCCTTTGCGGGGTGGACGGTGTACGGTGAATGTGTAGCCACCGTTCATGAAGACAAGTTAGTATATTATCTCGGTTAAGGATATAAGGAGAAAGAACATGGCAAAGAGAACAGACATTAAAAAGGTATTAATCATTGGTTCGGGTCCGATTGTTATTGGACAGGCGGCCGAGTTTGACTATGCGGGCACGCAGGCTTGCTTGGCACTCAAAGAGGAAGGGTATGAGGTTGTATTGTGCAACTCCAACCCTGCCACCATCATGACGGATACGACCATTGCCGATAAGGTATACATGGAGCCGTTGACGCTGGAGTATATGGCTAAGATTTTGCGCTATGAGCGTCCCGATGCGATTGTGCCCGGTATTGGCGGGCAGACGGGGCTTAACCTGGCCATGCAGTTAGAGAAGAAGGGCATCCTTAAAGAGTGCGGCGTGGAACTGTTGGGTACCAGCAGTGAGAGTATCGAGCGTGCCGAGGACCGTGAGATGTTCAAAGAACTGTGCCAGTCGATCGGTGAGCCGACCATACCCTCCGAGATTACCTATAATCTTGACGAGGCCAAGGCGGCGGCTGAGAAGATCGGATATCCCGTTGTATTGCGTCCGGCCTTTACGCTGGGCGGTACCGGCGGCGGTTTTGCCTATAACGAAGAAGAACTCGTTGAGATTGGTATTAATGCATTCAAACTTTCTCCGGTGCATCAAGTCGGAGGTAGCCCTGTCGTTCTGGTAGGCAAGGAGTTGTGTTCTTCTCTTGGCTTCCTAAGACCGCTTGGCCTCCGACTTCCATGTATACCTTATCGGCAATGGTCGTATCCGTCATGATGGTGGCAGGGTTGGAGTTGCACAATACAACCTCATACCCTTCCTCTTTGAGTGCCAAGCAAGCCTG
>JAZQVM010000043.1:0-2854 GCA_045631845.1 Eubacteriales bacterium
ACTATACCGCCTATTTCTGTGAAATTTTCCGTGGCGGTCTGCTCTCTATTGATAAGGGGCAGTATGAGGCGGCAAGGGTGCTTGGTTTTTCGACCTGGCAGACCCAGTATAAGATCGTCATTCCGCAGATGTTGCGGGTGACCTTGCCGAGCGTATCCAACGAGTGCATCACGCTGGTGAAGGACACGGCACTGGTGGCAGTCATCGGTGTGACCGAACTGTTGTATTTTGCCGAGAGTGCGGTGAATCGTGAGGTGGATGCGACGGCCTATGCGGTGGCGGCGGTGTTTTATCTGTTGATGAACACGGTGCTGACCCAGTTGTTCCGCTATTTAGAGAAGAAGTATCGGTATTGAGGTGAATGAGATGAAAATGATAGAAGTAACCGATTTATCGAAGCGTTTTGGGAATCTTTGTGTCTTTGACGGGGTAAAATTCTCGGTGGAGCAGGGCGAAACGGTGGCCATTATCGGGCCGTCGGGCGCCGGCAAATCGACGATGCTCCGTTGTCTGATTAACTTGGAGAAGGCCGACGGCGGCATAGTATTGATACAAGGTGAGCCGTTGGTGGAAAACGGGAAATACGGCAAGGATCGGCAGTCCAGACAGGTATGCGCCTGCATGGGCATGGTGTTCCAGAACTTTAATTTATTCCCGCACATGAGTGTGCTTGGCAATCTGATTGCCTCGCCGGTGACGGTGAGCAAGGAGGAGCGGGCACAGGCCAAGGCGCGGGCGATAGAGTTGTTGGACATGGTGGGCTTGGCCGACAAGGCCGATGCCAAGCCGAGTGAACTGTCGGGCGGGCAGGCGCAGCGTGTGGCCATTGCCCGTGCGCTGATGCGCAATCCCGAAGTGTTGCTCTTTGACGAGCCGACCTCGGCGCTTGACCCGCAGTTGACGGCCGAGGTGCTGGGTGTTATGCGCAAACTGCATGACCGGCGCATGACGATGGTGATTGTAACCCACGAGATGGGCTTTGCCCGTGAGGTGGCTGATAAGATTTTGTTTATGGCCGACGGCGGGGTGCTGGGATACGGCACGCCCGAAGAGATTTTCGATCGACCGGAAGATCCGAGGATTAAGGAATTTATTGATTCGATTATTAAGGTTTGAGGATAAGACTCCCTTTGCGCAAGGGAGCCTTATTCATAGATACGGAGGAGCGTACCATGAACATAGTAGAAACATTGAGTAAGGAACTGAATTTGACGGTCTCGCAGGTGGAAGCGGCGGCCGCACTTTTGGACGAGGGGAACACCGTGCCTTTCATTTCCCGTTACCGTAAAGAGGTGACGGGGGGTATGGATGATGAGGTGCTGCGCCAATTCGAGCAAAGATTAAACTATTTGCGCTCCTTTGAGAAGCGCAAAGAGGAGATCCGGACGGCCATTGACGAGCAGGGCAAGATGAACCCCGAGATTGAGGCGATGCTAAATTCGGCCAAGATTTTGTCGGAGCTGGAAGACATTTATCGGCCTTACCGCCCCAAGCGGCGCACCCGTGCCAGCGTGGCCAAAGAGAAGGGCTTGGAGCCGTTGGCCGATTGGATACTCTCCCAAGAGGAGGGCGATCCGCAGGCAAAGGCGGCCGAGTTCCTGGGCGAGCAGGTGGAAACGGTGGAGGATGCGCTGGCGGGGGCTTGCGACATCATCGCCGAGGCGATTTCGGATACGCCGCAGACCCGTGCGCTGCTTCGTGCGCTGGCGCTTAGTGAGGGCGTGATCGAGTCGTGCGCCGCTAAGGATGAAGATAGCACCTATCGGATGTACTATGAGTTTGCCGAGCCTGTCAAGCGCTTGGCGGGGCATCGGGTGTTGGCGCTCGACCGTGGCGAGAAGGAAGAATTTTTGAAGGTAACGCTCAAGGTGGACGAGGAGAAGGCCTTGAAGATTTTGACCGATGCCTTTGTGAAAAAGAACAACGCCTGCGGGGCGTTGGTGCAGGCGGCGGCCGAGGATGCCTATGCCCGACTGATCTTCCCCTCGATTGAGCGGGAGATTCGTTCGATGCTGACCGAGCGAGCGGCCGATGGGGCCATTCGTGTGTTTGGTGCGAACTTAAAGAGTTTGCTTATGCAACCGCCCATCAAGGGTATGGTGGTGATGGGACTTGACCCTGCCTACCGTACGGGGTGCAAGATCGCCGTGGTGGATGCCACGGGTGCGGTGCTGGATACCACGGTGGTGTACCCGACCCCGCCGCAAAAACGGATCGAGGAGGCTGAGAAGAAATTGCTGGCGTTGATCAAGAAATACGGGGTCAATGTCATTTCCATCGGTAACGGTACGGCTTCCCGTGAAAGTGAGCAGTTTGTGGCCGATATGATTAAAAATAACGGCCTGGATGTGCATTACGTCATTGTCAATGAGGCGGGGGCTTCGGTCTATTCGGCCAGCAAGCTTGGCGCGGAGGAGTTCCCTGATTTTGACGTGACCCAGCGCAGTGCGGTGTCGATCGCCCGCCGTTTGCAAGACCCGCTGGCGGAACTGGTGAAGATTGAGCCCAAGGCCATTGGAGTCGGGCAGTATCAGCACGATATGCCGCAAAACAAGCTGAGTGAAACGCTCACAGGTGTGGTTGTGGACTGTGTCAATGCCGTGGGCGTGGACCTGAACACGGCATCGGCGCCGCTGCTTTCCCGCGTAGCGGGGGTCAATGCGGGAGTGGCCAAAAACATTGTGGCCTACCGTGAGGAGAACGGCGAATTTAAGGACAGAAAGGCACTCTTAAAGGTGCCCAAACTGGGCAAGAAAGTGTTTGAGCAGGCGGCCGGTTTCCTGCACGTGCCCGAGAGCGAGAATATTCTCGACCGCACCTTTGTGCATCCCGAGAGTTACGGGGCGGCGCAGGC
>JAZQVM010000044.1:0-10068 GCA_045631845.1 Eubacteriales bacterium
AATCCCCTTATCTCCACCATAAAGAAGAGAAACCAGTAATCATTGAGATTACTGGTTTCTTTTTATTTTTCAATGCTTTTGTTGGTTTTTGTTGTTTTGTTTTTTCTTAATGTATTAGTAAAAAACTGTCGCAATTTGTTAAATAACAAATAAATTTTACTAATGAATTTACTAATTTAGTATTATTCAATGTTTTGATGGATGATAGATTCGAAGAAAGCATCTACCTTTTGATCGGCTTTTGTGCGCTGATCGGAGAATGTATGGGTGTAGACTCGCTTGCGGGTATAGTCTGAACTCCAGCCGCCACGTTCGTTTGCTGTTGTTTCGGGAATATTCAGCATGGCCATGACCGATGCGTTGATATGGCGCAGACGGTGGAATCCGATATGCGGCAGACCGTTGGCGGCAAGCAAGCGCTTGAGGCGGTGACGGATGGCGCTGCCGGACATAGGGACGATGACATCCCCCTCCACGTTGTTAATCAGTTCCATCAGATAAGGTGGGATATTATAGGCTCGGACACGGGTTTGTTCCTTAGCTCCGGTTTTACGGATGTCCTCCCGTCCCACGTGAATCACGGTTTCTGTGATAACAAGCTGATTGTTGACAAGACTTTTACTCTTGGTTAGTCCTTTGATCTCCGATAGGGATAGGGAAAGCCACATGGCCAACATGCAGGGGAGCTCGATGGGTGTTCCTTTGATAATGGGATAGATCTGCTCGGGAGGGATGATTACCGGAATGGTGGGTTTGATCTCCGGTAAGGTAATGCTCTTGAGGTGGATCTCAGGAGCGTAGCGATCGAGTACCGACGTTACAAATCCCCATGCGTTGTTAATCGTTTTGGCAGAAAGTGGTTTACCTCGACGGGAGATGCGGCGGCTCTCCTGTTCGATAGCTTGATCCAGCCGAGCCGGTGTCAGCGATTGCAGGGAATGATCCATGATGGATTGAAAATACTGATCTCGAATTTTCTCGTAACCTTCTTTTGTAGAGGGAGAAAGACGGGCGCTTTTTTCTTCGATGTACTTGGTGCAGGCGTTTCGAAGTGTGATGTTGTCCGGCTTTTGTTTGACCTTCAGATAACCGGCACGAATGGCACGAGCTTTGGCTATGCACAGTTCGGCGGTGTCCTCGGTAATGGATTGACCTTCGGCACGCAACTGAATAAACCATCGTCCGGAGGGGAGCTGGCGAGGCGTAGGAACCTTAATTTCTGTTTTCTTGGTACGTGGCTTAATTTGGCGCTCGCCGCACCAGTTGCAGAAGATGGATCCTTCCGGTATTTCGTTTTTGCAGAATTTGCAATTCATGATCGTCCTCCGAATGGGCGTTGTAATTTGTTTAATATTGTCGAAGAATGATAATTTTCGACAACTTATGATATTTTTAGTCCAAGCAAGCGATAAAAGGAGAGAGAAAATGAAAAATACAGACATGATGCTTCGTTCTTTGGTTGGACCCGTGCGCACAAAGATCAAACCGATGTCCGTTGCCGTGGAGGAGGCAGAAGAATTGATGTTTGATCAGAGCATAGATCGGGATGATATTTATGTAACCAAGGATATATACCCGATGGTTGCCTCACGTCTGGGTATTACGCAGGCGGCTGCCACTCGCAGTATCGAGCGTGCTGCAAATCTATGCCTGGCGCCCTCCAATGTCCAAAGGCTTGAGGAACTGGTTGGGCGTCGACTGGATTGCATCAATGCGCCGAGTGATATTATTTTTTATCTGGCGTATTATCGTCGGTTCGGAAAACCGTATTATGAGGTAATAGAAAAGATGCCATGTCTTATGTTTTGATAAATAGAGAGCTGTCAGATTGGCAGCTCTTTCTTTTTTACCCCTTGTGTCAAACCTTGTCGAGGGTAGAATAGACTATTGATGCGGTTGTTATCATGGTTTTGACATGTTTCGACATGAATAGACAAAAAGGAAGTGAAAACCAATGAAGTCAAACCATGAAAACGACCGTAATTTCATCGCTGCAGTCCTCGATCGTCTGCTGGCGCATCCGGATCCGGCGCAGGCGCTGGATGTGCTGGAAAAGACCCTCAAAGAGTTCGACAATTCCGGCTCCTAAGTCGGCAAGGCTCGTCCCGTAAGGGGCGAGCTTTTTCTATAAGTTGAAAAAATTTTTGGTTTTTTGCAAAAAGGTGTTTATTTTTACAAAAAAATGATGTAAAATATAAACAGGGAGGGATAGATATGATTGGAAGAAATTTAAAATATTATCGTTTGATGCGTTCGCTAAGCCAAAAAGCACTAGCTGAAAAGTTAAATGTTACGCCCATGTCGATCTCCAATTATGAAAGTGACAGCAGAATGCCTGACGTGGATACGCTGAAAAAGCTGGCGGCGGCGCTGAATGTTTCTACGGTGGATTTGTTATCTTCACGAAGCGATGAGTTGAAGATTCAACACAATGAATTCCGTAAAAAATCTACATTGACTAAGGCCGGACAGGATTTGGCGATGGCAAGCGCTGAAGAATATTTTAATCGGTTTATGATGATTGTGAATATTCTGGGCGGTACTGTGCTGTCGGCGGTTCCTCAGTGCCATCAGTTGCCGATAAGTGGCGAAGCTGAGGTTGATGCGGAATGTTTGCGTCAAAGTTTAGGCTTTGCGTTAAGCGGTCCGATAGAGAATCTGACGGGTCAGCTGGAAAATAAGGGCTTTTTAATCTATATTTGTAATTTAGGGAAATCGGATTTCTTTGGATTAAACGGTTTTGTAAATAGCCGACCGTATATCATGGTGAGTAGTAATGTAACGCCTGAGCGGCTGAGGTCGACCTTAGTGCATGAGCTGGCTCATTTGATGTTCAACTGGGAAGATTCCGGCATGAGCGAGAAGGATATGGAAAACCATGCGACGGCCATCGGCGGCGCCTTCTTGTTCCCAGCTAAAGATGCTTTTCGTGAGCTGGGTGTGCGCCGATCTGGCGTAACGGCGGATATGATTGGAGTAGCCCGTGAATATGGGATATCTATGCAGTTGTTGGCTCAACGTGCCAAGGTGTTGCAAATTATTACGGAAAAGGCTCTAAGAAATTTCTATTTTAACGTTGTCAACCCCAAAGGATGGCGTACGAATGAACCGGCTCGTATTGCGGCAGAATCGATAACCCTGCATGAGCAGTTGGTATGTCGTGCAGTTAGCGAAGGGTTGATAAGTATACAGCGAGGTGCGGAACTGCTGAAGATCTCCTATGATGCAATGTTGAATCTGTGCGACATGGATAAGGAGTAAGTGATGACATATATCAGCAGTGATACCAATGTCTGGATTGATTTTTCAATTATCGATCGTCTGGATATTCCTTTTTCTTTGCCGTACACCTATCTGATGAGCGCCCTTGCCGTTGAGGATGAGCTGTTATCTCCGGCAGGAATTAAGGATCAATTAAAGAAATTCGGCCTTCAGGAAACGGAATTGACAGAAGCCGAGTTGATCCTAACCATTCAACTGAATGGGAAATATAATCGCTTATCTGTTTATGATGCTATGGCGCTGGCGATTGCCAAGGAGCGAAACATTCCGCTGTTATCCGGTGACGGAGCCTTGCGGCGAGCGGCCGAGCAGGAAGGGGTATCCCTCATGGGTACGCTTCGGATCTTAGATGAGGCGATGAGCTCAGGCAGAATCCAACGAGAGGAATACATAGAAGCATTGCAAAAGCTAAAGGAAAATAACGGAAAACAAATCCGGCTTCCGGCGGCAGAACTGGATCGTCGAATGGAAAAGGCATGTAATGAAGAATCATTAGCGGAAGATGAGAGGGATGTGTTGGCATATCAGAGGGCGAAGGAAGCCTACCTGACGGATCCCAAAACATATTCCTTAGATGAGGTGGAAAAAGAATTAGATATCGTTTTGCCAGTCTCGGCAAAACGATAATGAATGTGAGAAGGCTCGGCCGTGAGGTCGGGCCTTTTATTTTTTTGCGGAGGAAGGGGAGGTGTTGGCGGTGTTATGTAAAAATAAAAATGATAATAGAGATAAAGTAAAATGCCAACATCATTATTGTGGTTATTGCAATAGAATTACTAATTTGCGCAAATGCACTCTCGGTTGAGGCGTCGATATCCCAGCGGCGCTTTAATAGCCACTCCTTGTATTGGTATAATTCTTGAACTTTTTCTGCTGATGTTTGAGCCCGTTCATATTTCCAATCGTAATGTTTTGGATCAAAATATTTGACTTCCTTCGGGTAGTTTCGTGTAAATAACCAAGTCACAAGAATTCCAATAATGCCGGAGCCAAGGGCAATTAACCCCGATGTTGTGTTGGGCGCTACATATGCCGCAATAAATAATAAATACATAAATGAGGCTATGGTAATAATGCCGGAATGTTCCGTCTGGTTTGATTTGGCGCTGGTCGCCGCAGAAAGTTGAACTCTGACTTCACCGGCGGCTACAATATCGGCGTATATCTCAAGCGCTTTGTGTTTTCTTTTATAATCCGGGTCATTTATGATATCAATCATGAAATCCTTAACAAAGTGGCTTCTTCCGAGCTGGTCATAATCACGATCTACATGGAATAAATAATCCCGTTTGAGTAATACCCAAGATATTCGAACAATGACTCCAAGTATAAACATTAAAATATATATAATCCAATGGGGTGTGGTCATAGTCTTCTCCTTATTATTTGTCTTGTTGTGAACCATCGGGATTGGTGAGGAGTTTGAGTTGGGTGTCCAGCTCCTCGAGGAAGCGGTCCCGTTGATCGGGGTGTATACAAACATAAAAATGTGTGTTATAATAAAATAAGGGAGTGGAGAAATAAACGGAGAAGTTCTCTCTCTTGTGTAATGTTTACCTTGCAGCCATGGTAAACAGCAGTCAATTAAAGAAAATAAATCTTTAACTGCTCGATCAGTGCTAATTTGAGTTCTAACGGCACATCAGTTGGAGCCGTTAGGATTAAAAGAGCAGCGTATTCATATGCAGAATACTTCATCACACATCACTCCCCTCATTTATCTGAAAGAGGGCGGTTATATTCAATTTTGGCTGCGATCTTGAAAAGACCGTTTTCCACTATGTCAATTGACATAGTGCCTCTTTCGTACAAATTGGAAAGATCATCTGAGTTGCCGCTCAGATGGTCTTTTTTTATTTGAGATTATCAAGTTTATTAAGTTCTTGATCGAGTTTAATAAGAAAGGAATTTCTCTTAGCCGGAGGAATGGAAAGAAGTTTTGTGATTAAAGCTTTAATGGACGGATCAGATACTAGCTTTTGATATTTATCAAATTCCTCACTATAAAACCCAAGTAAGTATTCGGGAGTTGTATCCAAAGCGTCGGCAAGGTCGTGAATACGGGAGAGAGGGATATTAGTTACAATCCCTGTTTCGTATTTGCCGATAGTTTGCTTTCTTGTTTTTAATTTCTCGGCAAGCTCAAGTTGAGTGAGTCCATTTTTCTTTCTTAGGGCTTGAATTCGATCGCCTAATTTATCCATATAAACACCTCTATCCAATGGACTTTTATTTCTGGGTAGAGGGTGGGTTGAGTAATTTAAGCTGAATATCCAGCGCTTCAAGAAATCGGTTTCGCTGCTCCTCTGGAATGTTTAGAAGACATACGCATAGATCAATAAAGCGGGATTGTTGATCGGGAGGTAGTTTTCTGATCTGCATTATAAGAGAGCGTAGTTGAGGTTTAGAAAGAATCTTTTGCTCATCTATATTTATATCTAACGGAATATTTGAATGTCCAAGAAGATAGGCGGGGCTTGTTTGTAGGGCAGTTGCTAATAACTGAATTTTTGAAAGAGGGATGTCGGTTATTATTCCTTTTTCGTACTTATAAATGTTTTGCGGAGTAGTTTGTATTTTCTTTGCAAGGTCATCCTGTGTAAGGTTGTGTTGCTTCCTTAATAACCGGATCCGTTCACCGATTGCCATTGTAGCCCCCACCTTTTATTGTATATTTGAAACTATTTTTTTTATTATTATAACACAAAAACTGGAAAGTTTCAAGAATAAAAAAATTGTTTGCAAAAATAACTTGACAATTTGGTTTTCGTATGCTAAACTTAAAACAACTTAACAAGTTAACCAAAAGGAGGTGGTAACATGGATATGAATTTATACAGGGCCGTCATGGCAAAGAATGGGTTTACACAATATCAACTAGCCAGATTGTTAGGAATGGCCGATTCTACACTAATTAGAAAGGTCAAACAGGAGTCTTTTACTCTTCACGAAATGAGAAAAATGGTAGAGCTTCTTAATATAGATGATCCAAACTCATTTTTTTTATTAAAAAAATAACTTAACAGTTTACTTTTGCAGGTGTAGAGGGATTTTACTTGATAACTTTGTAAATTCAAAAACGAAAGAAAGAGGGAAATGCAATGAAAAGGGCAAAGAAAAACCGTAATCAAGACACGAACGGGAGTGTGAGTGATGGATAAAGATATCAAACCTCCGCTGGGGGTAGAGCCTTGTTGGTTTACTCAATGCAAGCGTATCGAGAAATTAAATGGTGCCATCGATCGGAACATAAGACATATACAAGAGTACATCCACCACGAGAACCATGTTGAGAATTATAAGAGTATTGCAAAGTGGGCTAAAGAAATAGAGTTGCTTGCTTTACTTTTGGCTGAGATGGAGAAGGGAGCGCCAAGATGACTGATAGAGAACGGTTGATCAATCTGATTGCCGCCGGCGGTTATCACCGAGACTGGGCGGAGATAGCGGCAGATCGCATTTTGGCGGACGGTTGGGTTCGTCCTTTGTGTAAGATTGGCGACACCATATATGCTGTGCTGTACGACACGATTCCTCGGAAGAAATGGTATGTATCAGAAGAAACAGTGACAGAGGTCGGTGTCAGAGGTTGTTGGACAAGCGCTTTTCTTCCACCGCAGGATGATAAGGGTAACTGGTGGAACTGGCGAGATTTTGGGCGTGAGATCTTCACGGACAAGAAGCAAGCGCAGGAAGCAGCCAAACGATACATGAAAGAGGGTCGCACCTACGGTCAGTCCGAAGATTAACAAGAAACAAGGAGAGAGAAACCATGATAAAAGAAGTATCGAAGGCCAAGTTTGAGGCTATGATCCGCAAGGATATTCAAATCAGCCCCTGCCCGATCTGTGGGCGGAGCGGCGAGATCGTAATCAAGATGCCGCAGTACGGAGAAACGGGTGCTATGGTGAAATGTACACACTGTGAGAACCGGACCCGACTGTTCCCGATCCACATCAACATCGAGTGGGAGGGGGTGATCGGCAATCCCACCAACGAGCGCTCTCTGATGAGAGGGATCCGATCGGCCATCCTGTCATGGAACGCCGGCGCCGAAAAGGCAGCAAAGGCAAGAAGGGATTGGTTTTAATATGGACAAATGGACGGAACGGCTGCTGGTATTCGGCATCACGTGGTTATTGTACTTATTGTTTATGGGGATTGCATGGCGGGAGAGAGGGTATGACGCCGTTGGTGGCGAGTTCCTGATCTTCCTGCTCCCGATCCTGTACTACACCATGAAGAGAGGGAAACAGGAATGAGAATAGAAACTACGAAAGAGAAGATATATTTTGCCAATCTGGAACTGGGGGCGCTGAGCCGCAAGATCGGACGGATACGGGATCAGCTTGGTCCATTCCAAGCGCCGGAAGAGAGTAAACGCCCCGTCTTCCACGTGGAGAGGGAAGACGGGGCGCCGAACCACTCCGAAGAGATAAGAACGGCGCTGGCCGGAGCGGCGGCGCTGATGGAGCAGGCGGTGGATCTGTTGGATGCCGTCCTTGAGAAACTGTGAGGGATGAGGAATGAGATTAGAAACGGCACTAAAGCATGTAAAGGAAGAGTACGAAAAGGCAAAGCAGCTCGATTTTATCTACAATCCTCTTGCTTACGCATTATACACGGTATGGAAAGAGGCGGACGAGAAGGGAGCGGGGAAATGAGTAGACGGATGTCATATATATGCGACATTTGCGGTCGTGAAATTGTAAGTCATTCCGCACAGGTTGCAGCTGCCGAGTCTGCACGGATAAAATTATGGGGGCCGGGCGAGTATCGAGCAGGACCGGGCCAACAGATGGATTTATGTATAAACTGTTATAACCGATTTGTAAATTTCTTGGAAAGCAGTGATCGTGAGGAGGTGGAATAAGTGAGTATAGGCGAGCGCCTGAAACGTATACGGGAGAGCCGAAACATGACGCAGGAGCAGGTGGCCAAGGCGGCCGGCATTACCAAGCCGATGATATGCCAGGTAGAGAATGGATATAAGAACATGTCGCTGCCGGTAGCGGTGGCGGTGGCTGAGGTGCTGAATTGTACGGTCAATGATTTTCTGACCGATAATCCAAATCTAATTTAAATCAAAAAGGAGAGAGAATATGCCAAAAGTAACATTTACATCCATGCAGAAGGCGGGCACCGAGATCGTGAAGCTGATCTGGGGCGAACTGGAATCGAGGGATATGCAGGTGTCGGAACTGGCCGAGCGTACGGGTATCAGCATGTCGATCTTATACAGCCGAAAGAAGCGGCCGGAGAAATTCACGGTAGGGGAGCTTCGGATCATCGGACGGAACCTCGGGATCCCCATAGACAAGCTTCGGGCGGCGATCGGGTACTAAGCCTATGAGTCAGTGCAAGTATTGCGGAGCAGAGATCGACTTTGTCCGATCATCGCGCACGGGAGTATGGATTCCGGTTGAGGCTCGGCCGGTGCAGTATGACGGCAAGGGATCGACCGAGATCCTGACCGTCTTTGGTGAAAAGAAGATGGTGCATGAGGTCAAGGCCGGACCGAAGATAGGGTTGTATATCGGGTACCGACCGCACCGCCTCAACTGCCCG
Organism: Eubacteriales bacterium; assembly: GCA_045631845.1. Classification (GTDB taxonomy): domain Bacteria; phylum Bacillota; class Clostridia; order Oscillospirales; family UMGS1783; genus CAKSHC01. Next base: position 8,851 of record JAZQVM010000044.1, read on the forward strand.
CACTATTGGGAAGAGCCGAGCGTCGAGACGGAAGAGGAAGATGATGACGATGCTTGGTGGAAACGTTGTGATTTATAAATTTTACATAAAGGAGAGAGAACTATGAACAGAAAAGACGCCTTACGGAACATTGCTCGCTTTGTGGCGGAGTTGGAAAAGCCTGAAGAGGAACGAGATGACGAATTGTGTATACAGTGCATCTTAGGGGTGTGCAGCTACTATCAGGGACGGATCAGTGCCGTAATCAATCCCATGGCAGAGATGGAGGTTCCGTTTATAAGGGCCATCCTGTTGCTGACGGCAGAGAAGATCCTGTGCGTGGATGAGAATGCTCGTGTTCGGGGTGACCTGATATATCAGATGCTGGCGGAAAGTTCGGTAACGATTAAGATACCAAAGAATATAAAACAGTAAAAGGCAAGGCACCGCAGGAGAATGGGCGCTGTATCACAACTAAATAAAAATCCGGCATGGATCGATACAACAAAAAACCATTTCTTCACAATATATTCGACGTACAAGCAGCGCCCAGTCTCATGCGGTGCATAAAAAAATACAAGTAGAGGGAATTATGACATTTCGAGAAAAACTAAAAGAGGATTGGCCGGATCATGTGGATCCCCGATATAAAGCTGGTTGCCAAGGTTGTCCTAAAGGTTACGGATATGAAAAGGACTACCATTGCGCAGATAAAATGACGGGCTTTGCCATGCCGCCTTCGGTTGCGGAATGTGTAGCCTGCTGGAATCGGGAGATGCCGGATGATGCCGCTACATTGGAATGATATCATAATCGGCTTTATGACAGGATTTGCGGCAGCGATCCTGTTGTGGGCCATCATAAAAAGCATAAAGAGAGGGAAATAACATGACAAATTTTGAATGGTTAAAGAGCTTGGACGTGGCGCATTTTGCGCACGAGACAATGGACATAGACTTTTGTTCTAAGGGGTGTAATCCCAAAGACTGTCCGCATTGGCGAGAGGATGGGAATTGCAAGCATCCGGAAGGCGAGCTTGGCTGCATCAAAGCCAGTGTCCATTGGTTAAATAGGGAGCATGAGGAAAGTGATGAGAATCCAACAACTATCGAATTTACGCCGTGAGATCACACGGCATGAAAAGCGGCATAAGAAACGCCCTGCCGCTCTCCTGATCTCCTGCTATCTGTATTGGCAGATCGGGCAGGAGGAAGGATTTGAAAGCGATGAGCATAATAA
>JAZQVM010000045.1:0-68874 GCA_045631845.1 Eubacteriales bacterium
GCACCGACATACTCCTTGGAGACCAGCTTAACATTAGCGGCCTTAACCATAGCATCAGCGGCCTCGATAGCGGCTACCAAACCTTTGGTTTCAATTAACCCGATTGCTTCCATGACATTTACCTCCTAAGTTATTGTGTACAAAATTTATCATTAAGCATTTCTGCCTAACTTCACAGATTTTTCAGCGCCCGCTCAACAGCCGCCACAATGTCCTCGTGCGAATATCCCGTCTGCCGTACCGGCGAAACCGTGGGTAAAACGAAATCCGCAGGAGCATTATAATAAGCAATTCTCTTCTTGTTCATCAGGTGAAGCGGAGTAATGTTCTCCGAGGCAATGTTGCCGCCGAAGGTACCGCAACCCAATGTCAACGAAGGATTCAAACCGGTCGTATAACCAATACCACCCTGCGACGAGGGAGAGTTAACCAAAATACGAGAAACCGGCTTGAGCAATCCGAACTGTTCAATAATTTCATCATTATTGGAATGAATGGACAAACTGTGTCCCAATCCACCAAACTCCAACAACTCCATGCACAATTCACAAGCCTCTACCCAGTTTTCCACCGTGTAGAATGCCAGAACCGGACACAGTTTTTCAGCAGAAAGCGGCGTATCCGTTCCCACCTTATCCAATTCCACAACAAAGACTCGCGTACCTTCCGACATCGAGATCCCTGCCAAATCGGCAATCACCTGCGGCGCCTTACCGACAACATCAGCATTTACACCGCCATTGGGCTTGATTACGGTAGCTGAAAGCTTTTTGGCATCTTCGCCTGTAACGAAATAGCCACCCTTTTCTTTCAGTAACGCTTTAGCCTGATCGTAAATCACCTTTTCTACAATGATCGACTGCTCAGACGCACAGATCGTACCGTTATCAAAAGTCTTACTTGCTAAAATTTTATCCAACGCCAACGAAATATCGGCGCTTCTCTCTATGTAAGCCGGTACATTACCGGGTCCCACACCATAAGCAGGCTTTCCGCTGCTGTATGCCGCCTTCACGAGTCCCGTACCGCCGGTCGCCAAGATAACGGCAACCTTATCGTTATGCATCAATTCATTGGCCGCATCCATCGAAGCCATGTCCAAGCACTGAATCAATCCCGCAGGTGCACCCGCCGCCACGGCCGCTTCTTCCATCAACCGAGCCGTTTCCATACAACAGGCAATCGCACGCGGATGCGGAGAAATTACAACCGCATTGCGGGATTTGAGGGACGCCATACACTTGAAAATAACGGTAGACGTCGGATTGGTAGTCGGAATAATCGCCGTAACCACACCCATAGGCGCTGCAATCTCGATCACCTTTTTATCCGGATCTCTGGCAATAATTCCCGCCGTTTTCATATCCTTGATAGAATCAAAGAAATTCTTGGATGCAAAACGGTTCTTTATTATCTTGTCTTCATATTTTCCGATCTTGGTCTCATCTACAGCCATGCGAGCCAGACGCTCTGCATTCTCATAGCCCACCTTGGCCATATTCGCAATGATCCGATCCACACGATCCTGATCAAAGTTGGCATACTGTTTTTGTGCGGTATACGCTTTATCCAACAGTTCCTGCGCTCTGGCAACTGCAACTGCGGCATCTACTGCCATGATCTTCACCTTCCCGAGTTACACTTATTTTTGAAATATACAGTTCTCATCGGTCTCATAACTGTCGATAATGCCGGCGATTACCGTTTCAATCGGTGCCGTATTGCTTTTCGCTTTCGCACACCAACGCGCCGCCCAGCCTTCATATATCACAATTACAAGATCACCGATCCCTGCACCGACACAATCCACGGCAATCATTTCTTCGCCCGAATCCTTACCGAAATTGTCAATCGGTTGCACAATCATCAATTTGGATCCGGTCAACTCATCCTTCTTTTGTGTCGCAACCAAATTTCCGACAACACGACAAAACGTCATTGATTATCCTTCTTTACTGAATAATAATAATCCAAAATACCGGCCACGCCAGCATCCGCACAAACGTTTGGATCGGTCAAGGTCATAGCGCCCTCTTTACTCTTGGCATAAAAGACCGTCTCACCCACACCGGCACCAACCGAATCTACGCTGATCAAAGGCTGACCGACATCTTTTCCACTACTGTCCAGCGGCTGCAATACCAGCATTTTAATCCCCTGCAAACCGGGAATCTTCTGCGTGGAAACCACTGAACCGATTACTCTGGCAAGTTGCATACCGACTCCCCTTATGCCTTAACGGCCATCTGCGCCTTGGCGTAGTCAGCATCACCGACCAACTTATCGTACACCAGTTTGCCTTCAATCTCAATATAATCCACAATCGCATTGATCGTAGCATCAACGGGTTTATTGGTCGTAACCTCTGTCTGTCTGGCGGAAGAACCTCCTACAACCAAAACAATCTCGCCTTGTCCTGCACCAACAGCATCAATAGCCACTGCGCATTTACCATCATTCTTCATGTTCAAGACATTAACCGGTTGTACAACAAGCATCTTAAGATTGTTTAACTTTTCTTCCTTTGCCGTGCAGACAACCGTGCCGATTACTCTGGCCGCATACATACTACATACCTCCGCCAATATACTATATCTATCATACGAAAAATCCCAATAAGTGTCAAGATGTTTTGTCGAATTTCACATGGTTTTTCAGGTGCAATATACTCTCAATTCCACATCAAAACAACCGCATTAACCCGTCATTTTCATCACCGATACCTGCCTGCTTGAGCATTGCCGCCCCCGCCTTGGAAACCGGGCTGGCCTGCAACAATTCAGCCGCCGTCATAAAAGACTGATTTTCCCTTGTCTTCATAATCGTTTGAGCATCCTTTTCGGTAAATCCGTCTAGGGCTCGCATCGGCAATACAACATCACCCTGTTCATTAGGCACAAAACTCTGATAATCCGATTCAAACAGGCTAATTGGCGAAAATTGTATTCCCCGCAACAACATCTCATACTCTACTGTCTGAGTTTCATTGTGATACATCTCTACTCGTAAAGCCAATGCCGGAAGATTTTCCGCGCGACCGCAGTGAATCATATCTTCCATGTCATGCGTAGAAAAATACGCACAATAAAACTCCTGCGGAAAATTCAGTTTATACCAAAGCAACTTCATAGTTGCCTGCTCGGATAACCCTTCACATCCCGCCAATCCGTTTGCTAAGCCATGCTCCTGCTCAATATACAGTTCATCCGCACTCTCTTGCAGAGAAAAACACGCCTCATCCGGCAGAACATCCCGCGCAGGAACACCACTCAAATACTCGCAAATTCGAAGCATCTGCGCCGCTATATCTTCCGTAAATCGTAGGCATAACAAAACATTGTCATACTCACTCGCCTCGTAGTGTGTAAAGTAACAATCTTTCACACCTGAAACCGGAACGGTATACTTCGGCGCCTGCGCAGGCAATACATATAGTCGATCTTTTTGCAATTGCAACTGCCGTACCGATCCCGCCATACTGGCCGCTATGCGGTTCTCAACGATCTCACGAAAACCCTTACGGCTTTCTTCCTCATATCGTATGATCGCCTGCTTAGCCGTTTCCGGCGTGTAAACAACGGCCGATCCCGCATAGGGACAGTGCCATATCCCGTATTCCGCATCCACTCGCCCTTGGATATGATCCCGTAACGAAAGAGGCAGACTAATCTCCAAAGAAAACGGATCCATATCCCCTTCCATGGCAGCATCCACCCAATCAGTCAACCCTAATTCATAAGCGGCATGCAACCGATGCATCCCGCCTTCCATGGAAAGTTCAGGAAATATTCTTTTGATTTCCATGGCCGCCAGCAATAACGACCGCAAGCCATGTTCTTCAATCCATTCCTTTTCCTGCGGATAATGATTCAAAACCTCATCCAATCGTCTTGAATAAGATTCATCGGCCGGACAAGGCAACATCGGTTGCGGGATAGGCATCGCCGTCTCGCACCGATTGGCAATATCGGTCGATGCTTCTACTACAATCCGATATGTTTCCTCATCACTTATACCGTCGAATCCTTTAAGCATCTGTTCAGTTGTACGCATATGCTTCAGCCCCTGCGTATCTTCATCCCGCATATTCTTGGTGGCCGCCAAAACCACACGGGACAGATGCTGATCCTCATCCAAATAATGCACATCCCCCGTCGCCACCACCGGACGACCGAGTTCCTTCGCAATCGCCATAACACGCTTATGCATATCCTCTAACATCTGAGAATCATGCAAACGTCCGCTATCCACCATGTGCATATAGGTCTCGGCCGGTTGCAATTCGAAATAATCATAAAATGACGCCGCCCGTATCAGGTCTTCATCCCGCCGAAATTCAGTCAACATCTCAAATAATTCTCCCTCACTGCAAGCACTGCCAATCAAAATATGCTCACGATTCTCGAGAAGAACACTCTTGGGAATCAGCGGTTTTCTTGAAAAATAGTCCAAATATGACAAACTACACAACTTGTGCAGCTGCCGCATACCTTCCTCATTTTTCGCTAAGAGCACCACATGATACCGATGTTGTTTCGCCCAGTTTACCGTAATGGCGCGATTGATCTGCGAAACCAGTTCGACCCGCTTTTTCTTCTTTAAATCCTCTAAAAGCGGTAAAAAAATCTTAGCCAACATCCGCGCATCATCACAAGCACGATGATGATTAAATTCGCCCAACCCCATAAAGGCCGCCACCGTATCCAGTTTCACATTGCGCAACTGCGGAAAAGCACTGCTGCAAAGCGGCACCGTATCCATGTATGTATGATTAAATTCCTTACCTAATCGAGAGGCTGCCGCACGCACAAATCCACAGTCAAAATTGGCATTATGCGCCACCAAAACACTATCCTTTGCAAAAGCAAGGAACTTCTCAAGCGCCTCATCAATTTTCGGCGCATCGGCCACCATCTGATTGGTAATACCCGTCAATTCAGTAATGCGAGGCGGAATGGGAATTCCAGGATTAACGAAGGAGTTAAATTCATCAACAATCTCTCCGTTTTCCACCAATACAGCCCCGATTTCCGTGATACGATCCACCGACATACTCAGTCCCGTCGTCTCCAAATCGAATACGGTAAATCTGCCCGTCAAGGCCTGTACGCTATCACCGCTTACCGCCGCATCCTGATCGTTGACCATATAAGCTTCCATGCCACCGATGATCTTTACGCCCAAATCACGGCCAACCCGCACCGCCTGCGGCAAACTACGCAACGAAGCATGATCAGTAATAGCAATCGCCCGATGCCCCCAGTCGGCCGCACGCTGCACCAGTGCCTCCACCGATAGCGGTGCATCCATTGCCGAAGCAAAGGTATGCGTGTGCAGTTCAACACGCTTTTCCTCGCTATTGTCTTGACTGCCCTCTACCTGCACACGGCAAACCCCGTAAGCACGCATGGATAATCCTCCCGCAAAGGCATCCTCATTCACAGCACCCCGAATCATCAACCGATCTCCCATATGCAGGCCGGCTATGATATCATCCGCTTTCTCCGAGTTAAATATCTTAACAGGCAAAACGCCGCTTCCATCTTCAATGGAAAAAGCAATCATCGCCCGCTCTTTGGCTTCTTCTTGTTCGTCTTCCTGTTTGGCATGATATACTCTCTTTTTCGGCGTGTCAATCTGTCCGCAAACAATAGCGTTCTTCATGCCATCTTGCAAGGAAGAGATCTTCTGCGGCTCACCCTCAAATGCCCTTCCATACAGAATATCTCCTGCCAAAATAGCACCTTCGACCCCCTCAACCTCTTGCGACATCGCTCCCGCCGTCATGGGCGCCGTGCGATCTACCATACTTTCCTTTCGCCGTATATACTCCTCTACTGTTTCCGTCGTATTCGTATGATCAACAAATTGAACCGTCGCACGAATCCCGTACTTAAATTCCAGATATTCCTGAAACTTCTTCACCATCCCGATCCGCTCCAGCACCGCCGCACCCGAAGCCATCACCGGCACCGAAAGAGTATCCCCATTCCATACAGCATCACCCGTCACATAAGCACCAAGCGCCGCATGATCCGCCTTCATTTCATTAAGAAAATCATCTACGCTATCCAAATGCGCACCTTGGCAACAACACCGCACAATCACTTCCGCCAAAACATAGGCCTCTTTAAGATTGCGAGCAATTCGGGCACATACATCCACCGAAAGATATGATTGACTCTCCAGCCATACCTTGATCTTTCGTTGCCCCTTGTTAACCAATGTGCTTTTTACAACGCACAAGCGGACGAGTTCATACAACTCGTCCGATTTAGGATATTTAGGAAAATATTCAGCAAATGTCTTCATTATTTCTCCTGCATTTTCTTAATTTCCAGCATTAACTCATCCAACGCCCGCTCCGCCGGTACTTTGCGCAATACTTGTCCGCCACGAAACAGCATATATTCATCCACACCGCCGGCCAACCCGATGTCCGCCTCCTTCGCTTCACCCGGCCCGTTGACAATACATCCCATAACCGCCACCGTAATCGGCATGTCCACATCCGCCAATCGATCTTCCACCTGCTGCGCCAAGGACACTAAGTCCACCTTGGTGCGCCCACAAGTCGGGCAGGACACCACCTGCACCCCTCGATTTGACAATCCCAGCGCCCGCAAAAGCTTATAGGCCGCCTTAACCTCCTCAACCGGATCCGCGGTTAACGATACCCGCATCGTATCCCCAATCCCGTCCAACAATAAGGAACCAATACCTACGCTGGACTTGATGATGCCGTTAATCAATGTACCAGCCTCGGTCACCCCAATATGTAACGGATATGGCGACTGTTCATGCAACAACCGATTACAAGCCACCATCTCCGGCACCCGTGAGGACTTAACCGAAATTACAATATCGTCAAAATCAAAGCGCTCCAAAAGTGATGCACTGTATTTCGCACTCTCACAAAGCGCCTCCGGACATACGCGTCCGTATTTCTCTAAAATATTTTTCTCTAATGAGCCCGAATTCACCCCCACACGAATCGGAATCCCCGCCATACGGCAGGCATCCGCCACCGCCTTGACCCGCTCATCCGACCCAATATTACCCGGATTGATGCGAATCTTATCCGCACCGGCCGAAATCGCACCAAGGGCCAGCTTATAATCAAAATGAATATCCGCAACCATCGGCAACGGCGACCGCTCACGAATCTTAGCAAACGTCCTTACGGCCTCTTCATCCGGCACCGCCAACCGTACAATCTGACATCCCGCCTTTGCAAGCCGTTCAATCTGCAATAAACAACCCTCAACATCATGCGTGTCAACCGATAACATACTCTGCACCGATACCGTTGCGTCACCCATACAGATATCGCCAACATATACTCGCTTACGCTCCATTATGTCACCACCCGGATAATATCATTAATAAATACAAATACCGTCAACAGCATCAATAATCCAAAGCCAACCAGATGCACAATCCCCTCTTTTTCCGGCGGAATCGGCCGCCCAAGGATCGCCTCAATGCAAATAAATAAAATTCGCCCACCATCCAACGCAGGCAACGGCAACAGGTTCATTACTCCCAAATTTATGGCAATCAATGCCACTAAATTGAGTACGCTCAAAGCCCCGTACTCTACCGTCTCCCCAATCATAGCCGTAATCCCGACAGGCCCCGTCAATTCCCCGACACCAACCCGTCCGGTCACCAAAAAGGCCAGTGATTTCCATACCGACCGCACAATCGATAGACTCTCGGTCGCCGTCTGCGTAAATACCGATCCTAAAGTCATATCTTCCACACCGAACGATATACCGATCCGCTTTCCTTCCTCAGTCTCAATAATAGGGATGTCGGTCAATTTAATCCGCTCACCATCACGAATCACCGTCGCATCAAAGGTATCCGAATCAATAAAATTGATAGCCAAATTCAAATCGGTGTAATTCAGCACACCGTATCCGTCACATCTCACAATACGGTCTCCCGCCCGAAATGCCGTCTGCTCCTCTAAATATACATTCTCAATGCGTGTCGTCACATACTGCGGCACAAAACATTGAATGATAAATACAAGAATCACGCCAAACAATAGGTTCATGCCGGCTCCCGCCGCCAATACCCCTATGCGTGCACGTTTACTCTTTTTATTAAAGGCACGCTCATCCTCGATATCCTCATCCTCGCCCACCATCATGCACGATCCGCCGATCGGGAACAGTTTTAAAGAGAACAGCGTTTCCTTGCCTTGCTTTTTCCATATACGAGGCCCCATCCCCAGCGAAAATTCCACAACACCGATACCGGCCTTCTTCGCTGCTAAAAAATGCCCCAATTCATGAATGAATATCAAAAATCCAAACATGAAAACCGCAATCAGTATTGACCAAAACATCGTCAGGCTTAGCCCCTCTCCATCAAAATATCCGCCGTCTGCCGCGCGAAACGGTCAGCTTCTATTATATCCTCCAAACTCGGATTTAACACATGCTCCACTCGAGAGCAAACTTCCTCAACAACCATCGGTATCCGATAAAAGGGAATCCGATCGGCCAAAAATGCCGCCACGGCACACTCATTCGCACCATTCAGAATGGTCGGCATCGTCCCGCCAACCGTGATAGCATACCGAGCCAATCCCACCAAACGGAAGGTCTCTTCATCGCAAGCATCAAAAGTCAATGTCCCCGCCCCGATCAAATCCAGCGGCTCAACAACCGCAGGCGTACTGTCCGGATAGGCCAATGCATATTGAATAGGCAGGCGCATATCGGGTACCCCCATCTGCGCCAACACACTGTTATCCTCAAACCGTACCATCGAATGAACAATGCTCTGTCGATGCACCACGATCTCCACCTGCTCGGGCTTCACATCAAACAGATGCACCGCTTCAATCAATTCCAACCCCTTATTCATCATGGTTGCACTATCAATCGTAATTTTTGCACCCATGCTCCAATTCGGATGCTTTAACGCCTGCTCCTTGGTCACTGTGCGAAGTTTCTCGGCACTATACCCAAAGAAGGGCCCACCCGATGCTGTCAAGATAATGGACTTTACATTACGCTTGGCATCCTGCAAACACTGAAAAATCGCACTATGCTCACTATCCACAGGCAAAACGCTTGCCCCGTGCTTCTTGGCTTGTGCCTTTACCAATTCACCACCGGTTACCAGCGTTTCCTTATTGGCCAAGGCCACATCTTTTCCTGCATGCAACGCCGCTAACGTTGGCCGCAATCCAGCAATGCCAACAATGGCATTGAGAACAACATCTGCCGAATCCCATGTCGCCAGATCCTCAACCGCCTTCGCTCCGCCCAAAACCACCGTTTCGGTATCGTTAACACGAACACGAAGATCAGCCGCCGCCTGCTCATCCGCCATAACGGCCAACGGGATATGATGAGCCCGAATAATCTGCTCCATCCCTGCCACATCACGGTTAGCACTCACGCCTGCGATTTCATATCCGTTTTTTATGCAAACATCAATGGCCGAACAACCGATTGAACCGGTCGCCCCCAAAAGAATAACCTGTTTCATATTTCCCTCTTTTAACTATATAGCGGATGCATCCACATTATGAAAAGACATACGCACGGCCCTACATACAACAAACTGTCAAACCGATCCAATACCCCACCGTGACCGGGCATCCATGATCCAAAATCTTTAACTTCAAAATTGCGCTTGATGGCCGACATCGATAGATCCCCAAACTGATCCAATACGCCACAGATCACGCCCAACATAATCAGCATCGGGAAACTCACCGTCACATGACAAGCCAACAAAAGAACCAGCCCTACAATACCATAGATCACCGCCGAAATCACAACCCCGCCGATGAACCCCTCTACGGTCTTCTTCGGACTGATAACCGGAGCCAACTTATGCTTTCCACAAGCACGCCCTACAAAATAAGCACCCGTATCCGTTCCAAAACAACTCAAAAGAATTAAAATCAAATAGGCTAACCCCTGCGTCCGTACATAGGCAATGCTATTATACAAAATCGGAAATACCAGCGATATCGCAAAAACCATCCACGGCTTTTTCAGAGAATATGCCCCAAATTTCAACATATTCCACCCACTTAATGCCATAGACAGAATGAAAACTACCGCCAACACAAGCAAATAGTACCGATAAGGCAAAAAAGAAAAACCAAGCCCCCATACCAAGGAAACGCCAAACAGCCCTCGAGCCATTTTACTCTGCTTCAACAAGCCGCTGACTTGAAACAATTCATACACCGCAAAGCCGGACAAGAAGGATACAACACCTTTCATTACCCAAACAATATCGGAAAACACCAAGATCAAGGCGGTGCACAACCCGATAAAAAAGCCGGTAATTACCCTCTGTTTGAGCATGATTATACCCCTCCGAACCGCCGTGTACGACGGTTAAAGTCTAAAATAGCCGCATCCAAATCCCGCTCGGAAAAATCGGGCCACAACACATCCGAATACCAAAACTCGGCATAAGCACATTGCCATAGCAGAAAATTCGATAGCCGCTGTTCTCCGCTTGGGCGAATAATCAAATCGGGATCGGGCTGATCGCCCGTATACATGGCTTGTCCCATCATCCCTTCATCAATCGACGATGGTGCAATTTCTCCATCTACACACTGCCCCGCCAAACGCTTGACCGCCTGCACAATCTCCTGCCGTCCTCCGTAATTGATGGCGATATTAACCGTAATACCGGTCATCGACTCGGTCAACGCCATCGCCTTAGTTATCTTCTCCTGTAATTCATTCGAAAGACGTGACAAATCCCCGATAAATCGCAATTTCATGTTATACTCATTGAAATCCACCAGAATCTCATCCAAGTATTCATTAAACTGCTTCATCAAAGCATCAATTTCTTCCTGCGGCCGACTCCAGTTCTCGGTAGAAAAGGCGTAATAGGTCACATATTTTACCCCTATTTTAGAGCAGTAACGGGTAATGGTACGGAACGTCTTACCACCCTGTGCATGTCCTAAAAAGCGGGGTAACCCACGCTTCTTGGCCCATCGGCCGTTTCCGTCCATGATAATCCCGATATGAGAAGGAATGACACACTGGGAAATGTCTGTTTTTTTCGAAAAAATACCCACAAAAATTCTCCTATGATATGATGACCCCGCAGGCGCTTAACGACTGCGGGGATGGTTCGGTTATACCGATTTCAGTTCCTTTTCTTTTGCCGAATAGATCTCATCAATCGCCTTAACGCTCTTGTCGGTCAGTTCCTGAATATCCTTTTCAATAACCTTGTAATCGTCTTCGGTAATCTCACTGGCCTTCTGCTGCTTCTTGTATTTATCGATAGCATCGCGGCGAATGGAACGGATCGAAACCTTAGCCGACTCCGCCATGGCCGAAACCTCTTTAATCAGATCCTTACGACGTTCCTCGGTCAGCGGCGGGAACACCAGACGAATTACCTTACCGTCGTTCGACGGGTTGATTCCAATATCCGAAGCATTGATAGCCTTCTCAATCGGCTTGAGCTGGGAAGCATCATAGGGCTGAACCACCAGCACACGAGCTTCACTAACCGAAATCGACGCCATCTGGTTAAGCGGAGTCTCGGTCCCCCAGTAATCAATACGGATCTTATCCAATACCGCAGGATTGGCACGGCCGGCACGAACTGCCGCATAATCCTTCTCCAATACGGAAATGGTCTTATTCATTTTTTCTTGAATTTCGGGATAACTGCCTTTCATGTTTTAATCCTCCTCAACTAATGTTCCGACATTCTCGCCGGAAATGGCTCTTACAATATTATCAGGATCGTTTAATCCAAACACCAAAATCGGAATATGGTTATCTTTACACATAGCCGCCGCCGTGCTATCCATAACACCAAGATCCTTATTGAGAATCTCAGCAGGGCTCAAATGATCAATCTTAACCGCATTGGGATCCTTCTTCGGATCAGCCGTATACACACCGTCCACATTAGTAGCCTTCATGAAAATATCAGCATCAATCTCTGCCGCACGCAAGGCCGCCGCCGTATCGGTGGAGAAAAACGGATTGCCTGTACCGCATCCAAACACAACCACACGTCCCTTTTCCAGATGACGAACCGCCTTGTTGCGAATGTACGGCTCGGCAATTTGCCGCATTTCAATGGCCGTCTGCACACGAGTCGGCACACCCAACTGCTCCATGGCATCAGCAAAAGCCAGCGCATTAATGGTCGTGGCCAACATACCCATATGATCGGCTCTCGTGCGGTCCATATTTCCGCTGGTTTTCCCACGCCAGAAATTACCGCCGCCGACAACGATAGCCACCTGCGCTCCAAGTGCCACACTCTCACTTACCTTCTGCGCAACACGACCCAGAACTTCAAAGTCTATACCCGATCCTTTTCCGCCGGCCAAAGCTTCTCCGCTGATTTTTAATAAAATCCTTTTATATTTGAGTCCCATACCCTTCTCCTTAAAATGGTCTTGCCTATAGTGTACTATATTGTAAAGATTTTTTCAATATTTTTCTAAAAAAAAGAGTCGCTTTTCACAGCGACTCTTTATCATTATTCTTCAGCAGGAGCTTCTTCGGCCGTTTCCTCAACCGCAACTTCTTCCTCCACCTCTTCTACAGGCAATGCCGCCTTGATAGAGAGAGAAATACGATTGCGCTCAAAGTCAATTTCAATGATCTTAGCCGAAACCACATCGCCGACCTTCAGCTTATCCGAAACCTTCTCGATGTGCTCGGGAGCAATCTCGGAAATGTGAATCAAACCATCAATGCCGGGGATGATCTCTGCAAAAGCACCGTATTTCATGAGCTTCACGATCTTGGCATCAACAATGTCATCTACATTGTAGTTGTTGCGGAAATTATCCATCGGGTTAGCGTTTGGATCTTTGTAACCCAGCGAAATGCGGCCGGTCTCTTCATTGAAGTCCTTCACATAGACATCAATCACATCGCCCACATTGACAACCTCGTTGGGATGTCTGAGTTTGCTCCAGGACAGCTCGGTAATATGTACCATGCCGTCTACACCGCCGATATCAACAAAAGCACCGTAAGAAGTCAAAGAACGAACGGTACCCTCATAATGCTTACCAACTTCGATCTCAGCCAAAATCTTTTCACGAGCTTCTTTTCTCATTTCGGAAGAAGCACGCTTCACCGAGCCGATAACACGTCTGCGACGCTTGTCAACCTCGATAATCTTGAACTGAACAGTCTGTCCGACAAACAGGGACAGATCGGCTTCACGATCGGATGTGATCTGCGAAGCAGGGATGAAGATGCGGTTGGATTCATAGGTTACCACAACACCGCCGTTAACGGCACTGGAGATCTTGCCGGCCAGAATAGCGCCGCTTTCCTCAGCATCGCTGATCTGCTGCCAAGCCTTCTGAGCCTCCATGCGCTTGCGGCTGAGAGTAGCCGTGCCTTCCACATCATTGGTCTTGATAACCTGAGCCTCAATGGTGTCGCCCACTTTGAACTGAGCCGCCACGTCGGCAAAACTTGCAGACAATTCATCGGTGGGCAGAATGCCGGTATACTTGGCACCCACATCTACCTGAATCTCATTCGGCATAACGGCCATAATGATACCGGTAACGATTTCTCCTCTGCGAACGGTTTTGAAGGATTCGTTCAATGCCTCTTCGAACGACATTTCCTCCTGAGCTTCCATGTTTTTGATGTTTTCTTCCATGGTGAATAATACCTCCTCGATAATCCAGACGGGAGTAGAGGCGCCCGCTGTTATCCCAATCAGATTATTGTTTTTAAATTTTGACCAACTTAATTCCGACACATCCTGAATCAAAACAGTATTCTCGCATCGACTACGGCATATCTCATAAAGGCGCACCGTGTTCGCGCTGTTGCGACCGCCGATCACGATCATTCCGTCACACCGAGCCGCAAGTTGCTCAGCTTCCAGCTGTCGTTCATAAGTTGCAAAGCATATTGTATCAAATATTTGAGCGTTTGTATAGTCTTTCTTGCGAAATTCTTTACAAATATTTTTCCAAATAGCCTCATTGAATGTCGTTTGAGCCGCTAAAACAGGTGATTTTGTCGAAAAATCGTGCTCAGAAAAGAGTTTTTTTGCTTCATTTTCGCTCGAAATGACATAAAAATCATCAAAGAAATAGTGTCCCCGGATGCCGTTTACCTCCGGATGTCCCTCATCACCCGCAATAATGAAGGCCCTTTTCTCCTCACTGGCCTTGGCCGCCAATTGCTGGATACGGGCAACAAACGGACAGGTCATATCCTCTACCGTACCGCCGATTGCCTCAATCTCATCCTTAACCGTCTGCCCTACACCGTGAGCCCGAATAATGACTCGCATCCCCTTTTCCACCTGCGACACCTGATCAATACGGCAAATGCCGCTTTCCTCTAAGCGCTTTAATACATCGGGATTGTGTATCAGCTCGCCGTAGGTGACGGTCGTTTGCCCTCGCTCTGTCATCAATTCCTGCGCCCGGGTTACAGCACGGTTAACCCCAAAACAAAATCCTGCCGATTTGGCTACTATAATCTGCTTCATATCTCTTTGGCCAATTCTTCCGTAATTCCCATCAACCGCTGAGCCATCTGTTGCAGGTTTTCTGCCGTACCATCAACATAACCGAGCTGATCCACAGTCAACGGCTCACCGAAAATAACGCTAACCCGACGAAAGAGGCGCAGACGCTGATTCTTAGTTTTAACATATACCGGCACAATCGGACAACCACTACGAATCGCCAACAGGGCAAAACCGGTTTTATATTTGGACAACGTTTCCCCCTTTACCCGTTTACCCTGCGGAAAAATGCCGACAATATGCCCTTTTTCAATCATATCAATGCCGTTTTTGATAGCGGAAATATCCTTTGACCCCCGTTTTACCGGGAAAGCCCCCATCGATCGAAAGAACCAAGACGCTAATTTCCCTTTAAATATCTCAGCCTTGGCCATATAATGAACCGTACGCTTCTTGACCCCCAACCCCAAAAAAACAGGATCGAGCAAGGACATATGATTACAAGCAAAAATACAGCCCCCATCGACTGCTATCCGTTCCGTTCCGACAGTCTTATGAAAGAACAATACCTTCATCAAAAACCAAGCAATCGGCCGTAATATTTTATACATCATCCGAGTTTCTCCTCGATGATGCGGCACATATACTCTACCGTTTGCGCCTCATCCATATCGGAATTATCTACCAAGACCGCATCCTCGGCCGCCTTGAGCGGCGCCGTAGCACGGGAGGAATCGCTGGCATCCCGCTGCTCAATCTCACGCAATACCGTGTCATAATCAGCCGCTATACCTTTCGCCTGCAATTCCAATGTGCGACGGCGGGCACGTGCCGACGCATCAGCCGTGAGGAAAAATTTAACCTGTGCCTGCGGCAAAATGACCGTACCGATATCCCGTCCATCCATTAATACATTGTGTTCTGCCGCCATTTTTCGTTGCAAATCCAATAAGAAGGTACGGACAACGGGATGGGCTGACACATCGGATGCCGCTTGCGCCACCGGCTGTGTACGAATCAAGCCCGACACATCTTCCCCATTGAGATATACTCTTTGTTCCCCCTCAACAAACCGTAAACTGACATCAATATCAGCCAACAAAGGAGCAACCAAATCCGCCTTTTTCATATCAACAACATTCCGTCGGATAGCATACAGTCCGATAGCGCGGTAGAGCGCACCGGTATCGATATACAAATAGCCAAGTTTCTTAGCCAGCGCCTTAGCCGCACTGCTCTTACCTGCACCCGACGGGCCATCTATGGCAATATTTATAGACATAACATCATCCTCCGTTTATCATGGCTTCTGCCGCCGCAGCCGCCGTTGTAAATGCTAATTGCAGATTAAATCCACCGGTTAAGGCATCGATATCCATTACCTCACCGGCAAAATATAAGCCGTTTACCAATTTGGATTGCATGGTTTTTGGATCAATTTCCTTCAGGGAAACCCCGCCGGCCGTCACCACGGCTTCTTCAATGGGACGAGTTCCCGTAACGGTAAAAGAAAAATTCTTGATTAATGAACAAAGCCGTTGCCGCTCCTCTCGGGATACGACATTGACCGGCTTCTCCGAATCGATCCCGCTACGCTCAATCATAACAGGAATTAAACTGGCCGGCAATAATTTACCAAGACTATTGCGAAAACTCTTGTTTTTCTGCTCAGAAAAATCGCGCAAAATGCGCTGATCCAACTGATCGATAGACAGCCCCGGCTTCAAATCCAAAGATATGGTGGCCTTTTCCGGCTTTTTATGGGCTATGTAGGCCGATGCCGTGAGCACCAAGGGCCCCGAAAGACCAAAATGCGTAAATAGCGCCTCTCCAATCTCGGAATATAATACCTTTCCCTTTTCATTTAAAAGGGTGAGAGCCACATTTTTAAGCCCCAGACCACTCATGCGAGAACACTCATTCCCTGCACAATGCACCCCCACCAAGGATGGCATGGGCGGCTGAATGGAATGTCCTAAACTTTCTGCAAATCGATATCCGTCACCACTACTGCCCGTCTGCGGATAAGAAAGACCGCCGGTGGCCAGCAACACTTTAGAATAATGACGCTTTCCACTTTTTGTAACAACGGAAAAACCATCACTCACCGATATTTCCGTTACTTCCTCTTTGATACGGGCAACATAACGCTCATCACATGCCTTGAGCAGAGTACCCACTACATCCAGCGCCCGATCGGAAACCGGAAAAACTCGATCGCCTCGCTCAATTTTAAGTGCCAAACCCCACTCGCGAAAGATCTGCATAAGCCACATATTATCATAGCGGGAAAAGGCACTGTATAAAAATCGATCCCCTTGCATGATGTTTGCCCGAAAACGATCCGCATCACAGGCATTGGTAAGATTACATCTTCCTTTTCCGGTAATGCCGATCTTCAGACCAAAGCGATCCTTTTTTTCATAAAGATCACACGGCACGCCGGCTTGCGCCAACAAAGATGCAGCCATCAACCCTGCCGCACCGCCGCCGATAATGGCGATATCAGACATCGGCATGACCTCCGTCCTGCTTCTCATATACCTGGTATTCATCCCATATCTGTTCCAATTCTCCCAGCCGTTTTTCAATCTCCTGCCTACGCTTCATGGTCACACCCACAATGAGGGCATTGATCAGACTCATCGGCGCCGTTAAGGAGTCGACAAAGGAGGCCATATCACTTCGAGCCAATAACAGATTGGTTGCCGCCTGCGCCAAAGGAGAAGACGGCGCATCGGTAATTGCCACAACATCCGCCCCACGGTCACGCGCAAAATTAAGGGCACGAATCGTACGCTGGGAATAGCGAGGAAAACTGATGCCAATAATGACATCCCCCTGCCCGATCCGAACGATCTGCTCAAACACCTCTTCGGTACCCGAAGCGTTAACCGGCCGAATATTATCACAGATCAGATTTAGATTATACCCCAAAAATTCAGATAACATACTGGCGGTACGTACACCAATGATATAAACATTGCGTGCAGCCACAATTTTCTGAATAGCCGATTCAAATTCTACAGGATCTATATGGGCCAACGTTTGGCTAATATTAATAATATCATTGGATAGAACGCTACCGAGTACTCCATCTTCACGGATGCGCTCCTCGGTAATCTGAACCCTTTGCAAGGCAGTAAGCCGACTACGGCTAAGCTGATGCAACGCCTGCTTAAGCCCTTGGTAACTTTCAAAACCCAGTTCCGTTACAAAGCGCACAACCGTAGATTCACTGACACCCACGGCTTGTCCCAATTTCGCCGCCGTCATAAATGCGACCTTTTCATAATGCGCCAACAGATAATCCGCAATGGCTTTCTGCCCTTTAGAAAATGACGGATACAGTTGTTCAATGGATGCAAATATATCTCCCATCATATCGGACTGCGCCTCCTTATATACTATTTTATTATTGTAACAGATTTCCATGGGGATTACAATCATTTTTTGCAAGATAAAAGACCGGGAAATCCCGGTCTTTTATCTTGCAGAATGTTACATGCTTTCCTCAACGGACTTGATCATCTTCTTAACCATCTGGCCACCGATCGAACCGGCCTGCTTGGAGGTCAGGTCGCCGTTGTAGCCCTGCTTAAGATTGACACCAACTTCGTTAGCACATTCCATCTTGAAACGATTCATGGCTTCTTTAGCCGAAGGAACCATAGCGCTCATTGATATTTCTCCTTTACTCAAAATATAGTGGTTGCACTATTATTTTATCCTTCGCCATTCTCGTTATAATTTGAAATATATGTAAAGCATTGAGATCTAATCGCATTCCTAACAATGACATGCATACTACATATCAACAAAATCTATCTGCGAACAGGAGATCTCCCATGCCGTCATTTCCTTCTCACCCGTTTCGATCTTCTTTATGTAATTTCGACTTTGAATACGCCCCCAAATGTGCAACATATCCGATTGCCTGAGCGATTGAACAAAGACGGAATCTCTGCCCCATGCCAAGCATGGAATATAATCACATCGGCCATATCGCCGATTCACTGCCAACATGATATCAGCGATCTCTCGCCCAAGCGGAGTTGTTCGATGAATGGGTGTTTTACATAAAAAACCAGCCAACTCGATCTTGTTTTCATGCTCTAACGGTTCGACGCATATCTGAACTTCCTGCGCAAAAACATACAAGATTAAACGACGACGACCTTCCACATCCATATTTTTAGATCGAAACTCTCCGGTAATTTCCAGCAAATCCCCAACATCCACATAACGCTTTGGAAATAAGCGTTCGGATACGACTACCGATATACGGTCGGGCTGTCCGCTTAGCCGATCGACTCGAAGAATAAATGTATAAAAATTCTCCCCGTATGCTTGATGACCGGACGTTGGCAATTGATCGACGACGCCACGCAAAAAAACTGAATTTGTGCAGTTCATATATTCCCTTTCTCCTGTGTCAACAATAACAGTGCGCATGCCAATATAGCAGAAGGCACATCCCAAATTTGAGCATGATAGATATGATCCTGTATCTCTATGGATTCACCATTTACATTTTGCACATCCCGCCCTACCGTCAGCACGATGGCATCATCGGCAATACTGGAGATAGAGAGCGTATTTCGTTCTCCAACTCCGCAGGTAACCGGCCGTAACCCTCGCCGCTCAATAAAGCGACAATGAGCGGCATCCTCCGGATCAAAGACAACAAGCGCATTCTTTTTTATACAACCATACGGCAAATCATGAATATCTGCAACATCATTTCCGATCAATACGATATCGGCACCGAAATCACAAGGTCCCGCAACATTTCGCAGTTCCAATATTAAAAGCTCTGTTGCCGCATCCCCGCACACGGCACCTGAATCGGCCGAAACATATAATAATCCACGACAATTACGGACAATTTCAATAAATTGTCGCGGATCAAAGTTTTTGCCCGGTATCATTAGTACCTTAACCATGCCTTACACTCCTACCGTTTCTTTTGGTTGCTCTATCTGATATTGTTGCCCCGTATGATCCATATTATAATTTTCCGTATAGATCAGTTCAGATATCTTTATCAATTCAATCCCCTTCTCTTTGGCATAGTCCAATATCGCAGGCAATGCTTCGGGCGTATGCAGGGCAGCATTATGGAACAAGGTAATCGAACCGGCTTCCATTTTTTTTGTTACACGAGAGGTAATTTCTTTAGCCGAAAGATCTTTCCAATCCAAACTGTCAATCGACCATTGTATGGTATAATAACCGTTTTCCAATAGGGTATTTACTACCTGATCGTTATAATCGCCATAAGGCGGACGGAACAGATGCGGACGAACACCCGTTACTTTTTCAATTTTATCCGAGCATGCGTTGACCTGTTTGAGCATATCCTCGGGAGAAAGTTTTGTCATATAGGGGTGGGTATCGGAATGATTCATAATTTCGTGACCGGCATCATGCAACGCCTTAACCGATTCCGGATATTTATCCACCCATTCTCCTACCACAAAAAAGGTGGCCTTCACCTCGTATTTGGCCAAAATATCAATAATTTGCTGGGTATCCTCATTGCCCCATGCCGCATCAAAGGAGATAGAGGCTTTGTTATCGTTTCGCTTTACGCTGTAAATAGGAAGGCTACGTGAGGCCATCGTTGTGCTCATTGCACTTTGCACCACACTACCTGAAAAGATCACAGCCGCCAAGGTCACAACCACAAGCACTATCGTTGCAATAACGGCATTCTTACGAAACACTACAATTTTCATACAGTCACCCTCCTGTCTTTACAACCTATTCGCAATATAGCGCAAATATGCAAAGATGGCGGCAGTTCCCCTGCCGCCTCTCTTTAGCAATAAAATTCCATAGGATAGGTTAAATATTCGACCGGCTCTAATTGATCAACCGTAACAACTCCGGCCGGCGCACATAAAACACTGGGAATACGATTTACAACCGTCGCACAGGTATGCTCAACCGTGGCGGGTTTCACCACCTGAAATTCGGTCTCCGGCTCACCGATCATTCGCCACTGACACATATCACCGTCATCCTCTCCATATACCTTACCGATACATCGAGTCTGAATGACAGGACCCTGATGAGTATAGGTTTCCACAATGGCGGCCATACCTAAGCATTGCCCCTCGGTAATTTCTCGCCCAAGGGTTGTCGAATACACGCTTCCTTTTTCGAAATACGGGACATGTTTTTGGGTTTGGGAACGGATTGTCCAGCCCATTTTCTGCGCCAATGCCTCATTGGAATTCCAAACATAGGAAGGTTCAAACTGTTCAGGCTCGCCTATCTTTTGCTGAAACTCATCGTAGGTCAAGCCCACGCCGTGAGCCTTAGCCAAGGCCAATCCGTAATCCTCTACATTATAGCTAACTGCACCCTCAATGCGAGAAATATTGTGACAGCCGGCAGCAATATGCGCTACAGCATTAACCCAAAAGATATCCTCCATGCCGCTTCCCACAAAAGTACAGCCGTTATCTTTGGCTATTCGATCCAATTTATTGGTGCGTATCGGATCGGTAGTCCAACTATAGGTGGCTTCCTCACATGTAGTGATAACATTAATACCTCGGCTTAAACATTTCACATAATGCTCATAGCAGTCACCTACAAAGCTAAACAAGGTTACAATGGCGATATCGGCATCAACATTGTCCAATACGGCATCAGCATCATCGCTGATCAATATGCCCGTTTTAAATCCAAGATCGGCATATTCTCCGATATCCATGCCGACAATCTGCGGATCTACATCAATGGCACCCACAATTTGTGCCCCTTTATCATGAAGATAACGCAAAATATATTTACTCATCTTGCCACAACCGTACTGTACAACCTTAATCTTGCTCATAATTCCTGCTCCTATTATATTTTTGTGATTAGTATAGCCACATCCTTTCATTCTATACAAAAAGCCTCCGAAACGTGTTCGGAGGCTTTTGTTACTGACGGGTATCCCCGTTTTTCATTTGAAATTCGCCAAACCATATCGTACTTCTCGGACATTTCTCGAAGCAGGTTCCGCATTGGATGCATCGATCATAGTCGATTTCCGCCAAGTGATTCACAACTTTAATAGCATCCGTCGGACAATTTTTCTGGCAGATGCCACAGCCGATACACCCGATTTGGCAATAGGAACGAACCATCTTACCATGATCACGGGAGGAGCAGCCCACCCAATATTGACCCGAAAACGGAACAAGATGAATGATATGCTTGGGGCAGGCATTGGCACACAAACCACAGCCTACACATTTTTCATATTCCACCACCGCTACGCCGTTTTCCACCTTGATCGCACCAAAGGGGCAAGCACGCACACAAGTACCGTACCCCAAGCAACCATAGGGACATTCTTTATCACCGCCGCCAATACGGGATACCGACACACAGTCCATCAGCCCGTCGTATTGGAATTTATGACGAGCCAGATCATTAGTACCCGAGCACATCACCTGTGCACGCAAACGAAGGGTGTCCGACTTTGTTTCCTCACCCATAATCTTACCGATCTGTTCAGTAACCTCGGGCGGGGCAGCCATGCACTTGTTACCGGGAACCTTATCATTGACAATGGCTTCGGCATAGTTGGCACAGCCGGCATACCCACAAGCACCGCAATTGGCTCCGGGTAAAATATTTTTGATATCATCAATGCGCTTATCCACTTTGACTTTAAAGGCTTTACTGGCAATACCAAGCAAAGCACCGAAAATCAGCCCAAAGACACCCAGCGGAATAAGGGCGCGCAAGACCTGTTCAAATACAGTCATCTTTTTCCCTCCTTACCCGAATATCTTCATACCGGAAAATCCGGAGAAGGCGATGGCCAACAAGGCCGCCGTAATCAAGGCAATAGGAAATCCCTTGAACGGCTTGGGAATATCATTCAGTTCAATTCTCTCTCGTACACAGGCAAAGATGAAGATTGCCAACAAGAACGACACGCCCGAAGCGAAACCGTAGAAGGTAGCCAAGCCGAAATCATACTGGCGCTGGATACCTAAAATAGCCGAACCGAGAACGGCACAGTTGGTCGTAATCAAAGGCAGATAGATGCCAAGCGCACGGTAAAGGGACGGAATCATCTTCTTAAGGAACAACTCAATGAATTGCACCAGCGAGGCAATGATCAAAATAAAGGAGATCGTTTGCAGATATTCCAGTTCATACGGCACTAAAACAAAGGTATTATCCAACCAGGTAACCATAGACGACAAGGTCATGGTGAAAATAACGGCCATACCCATGCCAACGGCAGTGCTGCGTTTTTTAGAAACCCCTAAAAACGGACAAACACCCAAGAACTGCACCAGTACATAGTTTTCAATAAAGATAGTAGTGATGGCTACCGAAAAATAGGTCTGCAACATTAGTTGTCGCCCCCTTTCCATTTGTCGGAAAGCTTATTAAAAGCGGCAATCAAGAACCCAAGTGCCAGGAAGCCACCGGCAGGCAGAATCATAATAACAGCCGGTTCATACCCGATGTACTGCGCAAAATCCCAGCCCAGGATCTTTCCCGAACCTAAAATTTCACGCACGGCCGAAACAATGATTACAACCAAGGTATAGCCAATACCCATAGATAATCCATCCAGCACCGACATAAGCGGATTATTTTTAGAGGCAAAACTTTCGGCACGAGCCAAGATAATGCAGTTTACCACAATCAGCGGGATAAAAAGACCCAAGGCTTCAGATATATCCGGTAAATATGCCTCAAGAAGCATCTCAATAGCCGTAACAAATCCCGAGATAATAACGATAAAGGCCGCAATACGAATCTGATTGGGAATGACCGACCGAAGCAAAGAAATGACAAGATTAGCCCCAATCAAAACCGCCGTAACGGCAAGCCCCATGAAAAATCCGTTTTTTACACTTACGGTAATGGCAAGTGCCGAACACATACCGAGCAACTGCACAAAAACAGGATTTTGATTGAGGATACCGTCCATGAATATTTTACTGATTTTATTTGGTTGTTTCTCACTCATGGTTAGCCCTCCCCTCCCGGTTGTGCCATATCCAAGCGCACCTCATCTACAGCGCCCAGCGCCGTATTGATACCGTTCTTAATACCATCCGAGGTAAAGGTAGCTCCGCTGACTGCCGTGACCTGATTGGAAAATTCAATTGGACGGGACAGCCCTTCAAACTGTTTAAAGAAGCCCTCGTTACCGGAAATCACGGTTTCACCGATACCCGGAGTTTCCGAATGATTAACTACCTGTATAGCCGTCACCTTATTAAGAAGATCACTGCCAATGATCATTTCAATCGGCGTACTCGAGTAACCAATCGCTTGAACATTAACGCAATATCCGATGATTTCATCATTTTCATAAACCAAGTAAACCGAATCCACATTAGCATCGCTGTAAGCAAATTCGCTTGATGTCAGTTCCTTGGCATCCACAAACTTATCCGCCTGCGGGAAAATGGATTCCAGTGCCGCCTGCCGTTTCTCCGCCTCATGCTGAGCAATGATGGGGTTGGTTTGCGCATGAATAAAACCCAGCAATCCCGCTACAATGGCCGCAATAGCCATCAGCACAACGCCAAACAGGAAAATATCAGTAATATCATTATCATTACTGGTTTCTCCGTCTGTTCTCTTTCTAAAGGAAGGCATAATACGAGGTTTACGAGGCGGCATCTTCTGCTCCTCAATCTGCGTCATAGCCTCCATTTGTGCAATGGGAGAATCGTTATCGGCGGGCAATTCGTCCGCAGTTACCGAAGCCAAAGCCTCATCCGCAATCTTCTCAATTTCTTCAATCTGTGGTTGCGGTCGGTTCTGCCTTGTTCGTTTCTGTGTCGGCTTCTTCTCGTCTGCCATAGAACGCGCCCCCCTTTCCAAATCTTCTGGGTTTGGTTGCCCCGTCAATCGCCCATGCCAAAGCATTCATTAACAAAATGGCAAAGGAAACACCTTCGGGATAGTTAGAAAATCTACGAAATACAAAGGTAAGCAATCCGCAGCCAATAGCATACAGAATCCTTCCTCTTGTCGTTGTGGGTGAAGAAGAATAGTCGGTCGCCATATAAATGGCACCCAGCAACAAACCGCCGCCAAGCATTTGCGCCAACGCATATTGCATGGGCGTACCGGACGTGGGGAATAGATAGGCCAACAGGCCAACCGTACCAATGTAAAATACAGGAATATGCCAGTTAATTACCTTACGCACCAACAGATAGATTCCGCCAATCAGGAGCAAAACTGCCGAAGTTTCACCAATACAGCCGGCAATATTACCCCAAAACAGATCCGAGAGATTGGTAAAACTATATTCCAGATTCCGCAAAGACTGCAGCGGCGTAGCGCTGGTAATGATCTGATCGGTATTTACATTCAACAGAATAGGAACCCCGTTATACTCAAACGGTTTAAGCCATGTTGTCATGTGAACCGGCCAGGCGATAAACAAAAATGCACGGGCGGCAAGCGCAGGATTCATAAAGTTGTTACCCAGTCCACCAAATACACCCTTAACCACAATCATGGCAAAAAATGCGCCGACAATCGGAATCCATAACGGCACGGTGACAGGCAGCGTCAGCGCTAATAACAGCCCCGAGACAGCCGCCGAAAGATCACTGATCGTCTGCTTTTTTTTGCAGCACATATTGAACAATGTCTCTGCCAACATCGAGGCCCCAACACTGATCAAGGTTATAATAATAGCACGCAAACCAAATAAAAATCCCGAAAAGACAACGGCAGGAGTTAATGCCACCAACACAGAAAACATGAGCGACTGCGTGGTATCATTGGATCGAATATGCGGCGAGGATGTAATAAGAAATTTTCCGTCCATATCGATTTAACCCTCCCTTTTCTTTTTACTGGTGATCTTAAACTTGGTCAAACGCATCATTTGTACCAACTGAATCTTAGCAGGACAGCTGTACGAACAAGCCCCACATTCAATACAATCGAGTACATTGTATTTCTCAGCCTCATCATACATTTCGTTCTTGGCATAGCGATAAATATAATTAGGCATCAAATGCATCGGGCACCCCTTGACACACCGACCGCAACGAATGCATACCGGATTCTCCACCAATTCCACATTGTTTGTGGTATAGGCAATCAATCCGTTTGTCTGCTTAATGATCGGCGCTTCCAATGTGTGCTGAGCAATACCCATCATAGGCCCGCCCATAATGATCTTCGTGGGTTCAACCGTAAAGCCGCCGGCCGCTTCAAACATATACTGCATCGGCGTGCCGATACGGGCCAGAGCATTTTTACTGGTCTTTACTGCCGGACCGGACACCGTCACCACACGCTTAATAACCGGCAAACCACTGCTGGCACTGCGATACAATGACGCACAAGTATCAATGTTAAACACCGCACAACCCGCATCCAGCGGCAACTCTCCGGGTTTCACCTCACGACGAGTGATGGCGCGAATCAACTGCTTTTCCGCACCCTGAGGATACTTCGTTTTCAGCGGAACAATATGAATGCCATACGATTCAGCGATAATTTTCATAGTAGAAATGGCATCCGCCTTGTTGGTTTCAATACCAACATAAGCCTCATCCAAACTCAACGCACGCATGAGCATACGAATGCCGCCCACAATGAATTTAGGATATTCTATCATCGCTCGCTCATCAGCCGCAATGACCGGTTCACATTCGGCACCGTTAATGATCAGCGTATCCACCTTGCGGTCAATCGCCGTTCTTAACTTAACATGCGTAGGGAAACCTGCACCACCCATGCCGACCAGACCCATTTCTCTGCAAAAATCCACAATCTCATCGGGCGTCATCTTGTCCACATTTTTTATGTTTTTCTGCTTACCGGGAATCGGATCATCCTGAAAATCATTCTCGATAACTACACTCATCACCCGCTCACCGGTAGGATGCCAGCGGGGCGCTACATCAATAACATTGCCGGAAACCGAAGCATGCACAGGGACCGACATAAAGGCATCACTATCGCCGATCTTCTGCCCCATATATACATAATCACCCGTTTTAACCAGCGGCGTACAAGGTACACCGATATGTTGCCGCATCGGAATTACCACATACTGCGGTTGTTCTACATGTTCAATCGGGCGAGCATGCGTTAATTCCTTGTTGGAAGGAAAATGAATACCGCCACTAAATGTATTGGCCATTACAGCACCTCTTCTTTATGCTTTCTCTAAATTGCAAAAAATACCACACATGCATTATAGCACAAAGTAAAAGTTTGTGCAATATAAAAAGGATAAGTAACCCTAAAAAAGATTACTTATCTATTTTTACAAGTTTATTATGTTCCATGCATTGATTCTTATTTTTCACTTAACAGCCGATCCAATTCCTTTTTAAAGGTACTGATATCCTTAAACTGACGATATACCGATGCAAATCGCACATAGGCTACCTCATCAATACCCCGTAGTTTTTCCATGGCCAATTCCCCGATCTTCTCCGAGGAGATTTCCTGTTCCATGGAATTGGAAATGGCATACTCGATCTCATCCGCCGCCTTTTCCAGCGTAGATAGAGAAACCGGACGCTTATCACAGGAACGCAAAAATCCCCGCAACAACTTATCCCGATCAAACTCTTGTCGCGAACCGTCTTTCTTAACTACGACAATGGGAACCGTTTCAATAATCTCAAAGGTCGTAAATCGCTTCTGACATTTTAAACATTCTCTACGGCGACGAATCCTCTGCCCGTCATCCGTCGGACGGGAATTGCTGACCTTGCTCTCTTCATGACCGCAAAAAGGACATCTCATCGATTCTATTTTCCTCTCTTTTTAAAATTCGAAATCATTCCCTGCCAAATAATCGTCTACTATCTCACTCAAAGACACGGGAAAGGTTTTCCCCCGCGCCAAACGATCGATCAACCGACAAATTTCCTGCCGATCCGCACCAATATGGTCCACTGCCACATACTCTTCCATCGTATCCGTCTCGCACCTCTTTACAATGCTAATCCCAAACGGATCACTCGCCGATGTATCATCCACCGTCATATAGTAGTCCAATACCACACCATCCATGCCATCAACAGACACTTGGTATATCCGCTCCTGTCTCATGTTCCCATTCCCCTTTGCTTCGTTGAGAACATTATGACACGAGTACTGTTGCCTTGTAAACAACAATCATTCGACAAAAAATGCTAAAAAGTCATTCTTTTTTTCAAAAATTTCATTTTAAGCAATATTATGTTAACTTAAAAAATAAATTTACAGTTTGTTCATAAAGTCAGCTGCATCTCGCAGTTGCAAATCTTGCTGATAGTTATCAGAATACACCTCTATAACCTTGCTTACCGCCTCACTGCGAATGTGATCATTCAGGATAGCCGCATAATCACATACGCCCTGTCCTGGTAAAGCACAAGACCCATCATCATGATAGTCACTGGCATGAAAATGGATCAACTGCTCCCCCATCACATCTCGTATACGGCACGGATCCTCGTGGCAACGCATGGCTTGTTTGACATCCAGCGTAAAATACACATTTGTCTGCAACATTTGCTTCATCTGACCAATAAAATCCATATGCCCTGCATAGTGTCGGTTCACATTTTCCTGGGAAAAGCATATCCCTTCCCGCTTGGCCAATTCGAATAACGCCGCGTAAATATCGCAATATTTCTCCACGCTGATAGGCCATTCCGATCGACAGCCATGAAAATTAAACACACGGGCACCCATAGCCGCCGCTGCCTCAAAATACCCTTTGTAAATCTCGTAAAAATCTCGGCGGCGGGTTTCATAACTACCAAACAAACAATAGGTTTCGGCAAATGAGGTAAAGGGATGAAACGCCAGTATCTGCAAACCCAATCGGTTTGCGCGCTCTCGAAATCTACGGGCATAATCCACGGTAGATTCGGAAGGGGCATTAACAAAAACCTCTATATCAGAAAAGCCCAATGCCGCAATACGTTCCAACGTTTCTTCTGTTTTATCCGGATAGAAACAAGAGGTGGATATTCCGATTTTCATACCTGTTATGCCAACAATTTCTCAATGGCGGCCAATTTCACGCACACGCAGAAAACATCCATCGCCATCTGCAGATCCTCAACAGAAGGAAAACTGGGTGCAATACGGATATTGCTGTCCTGAGGATCATTCTTATAGGGGAAGGTAGCGCCGGCACCCGTCATAACCACGCCCGCCTCCTTCATCAGCACGACGATACGCTTAGCGCATCCCGCCATAGCATTAAAGGATACAAAATAACCACCCTTGGGCGTGATCCAGCAGCCGATGCCCAATCCGCTCAATTCCCGATCCAGCGTGTCGGTCACCACGTCAAAACGAGGACGAAGCACCTGCGCATGCTTTCTCATGTGCGCTTTGATGCCTGCAACATCCTTAAAATATTTGATATGTCGTAACTCGTTAATTTTGTCCGGACCAATGGTCTGATAGAACATCTGCTTCTTAATAAATTCCACATTCGCCTTTGATGCAACCATGCAGGCCACGCCGGCACCGGGATAGCAGATCTTAGATGTGGATGCAAATTCAAAGATCATATCTTCATTGCCGTACTCACGAGCCAAGGAGAAAATTTCGGGAATTTCAATCTCCTCATCGGTCAAATGATGGACAACATAGGCATTATCATAGAAAATACGGAAATCGTCAGCCGCAGGCTTGAGAGCCGCCAATCGGCGTACCGTTTCATCCGAATACACAATACTGTCGGGATTGGAGTATTTGGGAACACACCAAATACCCTTAATCGAAGCATCCTGCGCTACTAATTTCTCCACAACATCCATATCGGGACCATCTTCGGTCATCGGAACCGTGACCAGTTCAAAACCAAAGAACTCAGTAATGGCAAAATGACGGTCATAGCCGGGGGACGGACAAAGGAACTTCAATCCTTCCTGTTTGCCCCAAGGCTTGTCAGAACCGTATACACCATGAGTCATGGCACGGGCAACGGTATCGTACATCATGGTTAAAGAAGAGTTTCCGCCCACAATTACCATGGAATCGTCCACATCCAAGAGTTCGGCAAACATTTTCTTAATCGAGGGCAGACCGTCGAGCACACCATAGTTACGCGCATCAATACCATCGATCATGCAATCGGCACTATCTTTGATGCAATGAAGCATATCTTCGCTCAAATCCAATTGCTCTTTACCCGGTTTGCCTCGGGACATATCCAAGGACAGATTTCGGCTTTGAATCTGCGCATATTCCTTCTGCAATCCGCTATACAGTTCTTGCAGTTCTTCTCTGGTCATTTCTGTGTACTTTTTCATGATTTTCTCCATTTATAACGATTTAATATATTGTACTTCTTCTTCGGTTAAAAACCGTGTTTGTCCGGGCTTAATATTTCCTAATCGCAACTGGGCGATAGACTCTCTTTTGAGCAATTTCACCTGCAATCCCAATTGTTCGCACATGCGTCGAATCTGTCGGTTTTTCCCTTCATAGATCGTAATATGAAAAACACTGCGCGCTTCGGTTTTTTCACGCACCTGAATTTCGGCAGGTTGCAACTGCTCCCCGTCTTCCAAGGCCATACCTTCACTCATGAGCCTAATCTGCTCGTCGGTCAATTCCCCATTTACCGTGACTCGATAAGTCTTGGGAATATGCGCCGAGGGCGAAGCCAAACGGTGAGCCAATTCCCCGTCATCGGTCAACAACAACATGCCTTCCGAATCCTTATCTAACCGCCCGACAGGATAAACTCTGGCGCTGATGTTAGGAATTAAATCCTTCACACATTTTCGCCCCAACTCATCACTAAGCGTTGTAACATAGCCACGGGGTTTATACAAAATCAAGTAGGTCGGGCGGCGCTGAATCGTCCGTACCGGCTTACCGTCTACCGAAATCTTTTCCTCTCCGGTCACCGTCTGTCCGAGATAGGCGGATTTTCCGTTCACGCTGACACGACCGGCCTCAATCAGCGTTTCCCCTTGCCGTCGAGAACATAATCCCTGATCGGCTAAAAATTTTTGCAAACGAATCGGTTTGTCCATATCAAATCCTCCTATCCCTTTATTTTATATGATTTTTTCATTTATAGCAATAACAAATTGAAAATTCTTCGCCATTCCATTTGAAAACTTTTTGTTACAGAAGATCGTAGCGCAACATCCTCTACCGCACATAGATCGATGGTAGCCACCGCTTTTCCGTTACAGCTAATCTCTGCCTTGGCCAACACCTGCCCTTTGCGTATGGGCGCAAATACAACCGCAGGCGTTTGGTGCAATATCTCATAGGTCAACCCCTCTTGCGTATTCGGCAAGCAGATCGGCATACTGTTGGTAGCCACAACCGATCCCGCCACGCCGCCGGCAACCGGAACCGTTACCGCAATTTCATCGACATCGGCTTGCTTGGTTA
Source organism: Eubacteriales bacterium (assembly GCA_045631845.1). Lineage (GTDB taxonomy): Bacteria > Bacillota > Clostridia > Oscillospirales > UMGS1783 > CAKSHC01. The sequence goes on from JAZQVM010000045.1 coordinate 30,877, forward strand.
TCGCCATCTTGCTAAAACCGTAATCCAATAATTGCGCATGGTCCTGCCAATCGTCGGGGGCGCGTAAGGTAACGCAGATCAAGGCAATACCGTCCTTAGAGGCCGAGGATACCAAACAACGCCCCGCCGCCTTGGTAAATCCCGTCTTCATACCCGTTGCATAGTCATACATGCGAAGCAAAGAATTGTGATTGCTGTAACTATGAGTGAGGCCATCCACAGTGGTAAATGTTATATTTTTTGTTGCCACTATGCGGGAGAGTACCGCATCCTGATGAGCAAAGCGTCCAATCTGCGCCAACTCCCGTGCCGTAGTATAATGTGTCTCATCAGGCAAGCCCGATGGGTTGGCAAATGCGGTACTCGCCAATCCCATCTCTCCTGCCCGTCGGTTCATATAGGAAATAAACGTCTCTCGATCCCCGTCAAATGCATGTTCTGCTAATGCCTCGGCCGCATCATTACCCGAACTGAGAAGCAGCGCATAAAGCAACTGCTCTACACTTATCCGCTCCCCTGCCTGCAAATTTGAACTGCTTCCTTCAACGCCTGCCGCGGATTGGCTGATCGTCACAATCTCATCCAACCGACAACATTCCCGTATCATTAACGCCGTAAATAGCTTTGTTGTGCTGGCCATAGGCATGACCATATCGGGATCCTTTTCATATAATACATGACCTGTCATGGCTTCAATCAAAATACAACTTTGCGCCGATATCGCCATCTCCGCCCGCACAGGCAAAACAAAACTGCATATAATAATCACGAGTATTATGCTGCATATTCGCTTCATATTATCCCCTCCTATTAATACTTTATCTTATTCTAAACCATAGGGGAAAATGAACGCAAAAAAACAGGAAAAGCACATGGCTTTTCCTGTTTCTCAATGCTTATTTGTATTTGCGCTTACGAGCAGCTTCGGACTTTTTCTTACGCTTAACACTGGGTTTCTCGTAATGCTCTCTCTTGCGGAGTTCGGACAACGTGCCGTCCTTCGAGCAGGATCTCTTAAATCTTCTAAGAGCGCTGTCGAGCGACTCGTTTTCTTTAACCTTAACGACTGCCATTATGTTCTACCCTCCCTCCGAATATGAAACCTTAAAACTACGAGTTTAATTATAATAAACCTATCGTCAATTGTCAAGCAATATTTTACTTTACAACCAAGTTAATTAACTTATTTTTAACATAAATCGTCTTAAAGACAGATTTTCCGTCAATGGCGGCCTTCACTTTCTCGTCAGCAAGCGCCAAATCCACCACCGTCTGCTGCTCCGAGTCGGGCGCAATGGGAATCAGGCTGCGCAATTTGCCGTTGATCTGAACGGGAATCTGAATGGTGTCATCCACCGTCTTGCTCTCGTCATACTCGGGCCAAACAGCCGAGGTAGTGATGTCTTGCTCATGACCGCACATCTGCCACATTTCCTCAGCCAGATGCGGAGCAAAGGGGCTAACCATCAGAATGTAATCGCTCAGCGCCTTCTTGGTGATAGATCCCGCCGCATAGATATCATTCAGTAACGCCATCAGCGAAGCAATTGCCGTATTGAACTTCATATCTTCAATATCCGCCGAAACCTTCTTGATGGTCTTGTGGAAATTCTTCTCCAGAGCGCCGTAATCGTCGCCCTCAACCATCATATCCAGCAGGTTAAAGACACGTTCCAAGAACCGCTTGCATCCCTTGATCGACTGGCTCGACCAAGGCGCCGCCTTCTCAAAGTCACCAATAAACATGATAAACAAGCGCAAGGTGTCAGCACCGTACTCAGCCACCACATCATCGGGATTGACCACATTCCCACGGGACTTGGACATCTTTTCACCGTTCTCGCCCAAAATCATACCGTGCGAGGTACGCTTCTGATAAGGCTCACAGGTCGGTACTACACCCAAATCATACAGGAACTTATGCCAGAACCGAGAATAGAGCAAATGCAACGTGGTGTGCTCCATACCGCCGTTATACCAGTCGATCGGCGACCAGTACTCCAGCGCTTCCTTCGAAGCCAACGCATCATCGTTGTTCGGGTCAATGTAGCGCAGGAAATACCACGAAGATCCCGCCCACTGCGGCATGGTATCGGTCTCTCTGCGAGCAGGAGCTCCACAGTGAGGACAGGTCGTGTTAATCCACTCGGTCATATTGGCCAACGGTGACTCGCCGTTGTCGGTCGGTTCATAACTCTCCACTTCCGGTAACTGTAAAGGCAATTCACTTTCCGGAATGGGCACCCAACCGCAATGCTCACAATAGACCATCGGAATCGGCTCACCCCAATACCGCTGACGGGAGAATACCCAGTCACGCAACTTGAAGTTGACCTTCTTGGTGCCAATTCCCTGCTCCTCAAAAAACTCAATAATCTTATCAATGGCTTCCTTAACCGTCAATCCATTTAAGAATCCCGAATTGATCATCGTTCCGTTCTCAATATCGGTAAACGGTCCATCACTAATATCTCCACCATCCACAACCTGCACCATCGGCAAATCAAACGCCTTGGCAAAATCATAGTCACGGGTATCGTGTGCCGGCACCGCCATGATCGCACCCGTGCCATAGGACATCAACACGTAATCGGACACAAAAATGGGAATCTCCTTACCCGTCGCCGGATTGATGGCACGAATCCCATCTAAGCAAACGCCCGTCTTATCCTTGTTGATCTCGCTACGCTCAAAATCACTCTTGCGTGCCGCCAACGCTGCATAGTCCTTGATCGCATCATAGTTGGCCAGCTTATCCTTGTTCGCCTCAATCATCGGATGTTCAGGCGAAATAACCATGTAAGTAGCACCAAAAATGGTATCGGGACGTGTTGTGAAGATTAAGAGCGTATCTCCCGCCGTCGTCTTAAAGGAAACCTCAGCCCCATAGCTCTTACCGATCCAGTTCTTCTGCTGAATCTTAACACGCTCAATGAAATCAACCTCATCCAGATCGCTGATCAAACGGTCGGCATACTCGGTAATCTTGAGCATCCACTGGCTCTTAACACGACGCTCAACAGGCGATCCGCAACGCTCGCAAACACCGTTGACCACTTCCTCGTTAGCCAATACACACTTACAGGAGGTACACCAGTTAACGGCCATCTCCTTCTTGTAGGCCAATCCCTTCTTGAATAACTGCAGGAAAATCCACTGTGTCCACTTATAATATGCCGGATCGGTCGTCGAAATCTCTCTGGACCAGTCAAAGGACATACCCGTCGCTTTGATCTGCTCCTTAAAATGCGCAATGTTTTGCGCCGTAACAATCTTCGGATGAATCTTATTCTTAATCGCATAGTTCTCGGTCGGCAAACCAAACGCATCCCAGCCAATCGGGAACAATACATTGTAACCGTTCAAACGACGTTTACGCGCCACAACATCCATCGCCGTGTAAGGACGGGTATGCCCTACATGAAGCCCCTGCCCCGACGGATACGGAAACTCAATAAGCGCATAGAATTTCGGTTTGTCCGAATCGGTTCCCGTCTTAAATGTTTCGTTCTTCTCCCAATGGTCTTGCCATTTCTTTTCAATTGCAGAAAAATCGTATTTCATTTTATGCCTTCCTGTCAGCCTTTCGGCGTATTATTCTTCAAATTGAGCCGTGTCGATCTCGTCGGCATCCGCCCAAAGTTTTTCAAGGTTGTAATAATCTCTGGCCGTAGGGTGGAAAATATGCACCACAACACTATCATAGTCAAGCAAAATCCAGTTCCCCGAACTGTACCCTTCCCGATGCGATACCACAACTCCGGCCTGCTCCAGCTTAAATTCCACTTCATCGGCAATCGCCTTGATCTGCGTCGTCGATGTACCGTTACAAATGACAAAATAATCAGCAACCGCCGTCAATTTGTCAATCTTCAACACCTTAACGTTGATCGCCTTACGGTTTTCCATAGCGCCAACAATTGTCTTCAACATTACCTTTTCCATCATTTCGCCCTTTCTGATACTAATTGATTATAACATAAAAATGTGTCCGGATGAATCGGTGCCGACCTCTCCAATAACTCCTCAATCGTCTGTTTCATGGCCTGCAACAACATCGCATCCAATCCCTCATCGATCAAGGCTCGCACTTCCTCTACCCCATCAAAGGTTCGGTTCACTTCAATATAATCGGCTAAATACACGATTTTATCCAATACCGTCATATTCGCCCGCCCTGTCGTGTGATACCGAAGCGCATCCAACACCATCGGATCATCAATACCTAAACAATCTCGGGCATACCCCGCCGCCGTCATAGCATGCCATAACTTGGGCGAACACTTCTCCATATCCGTCAAAGCAATACCGAATTGCCCACACATCTCCAATTGCTCTTGCGCAGAACATTCCTTGGTAATGTCATGCAACCAGCTGGCCAAGCACGCCTGCTCGGGATCCGCCCCATACCGCACCGCCAAGTCATACGCCGCATCCACCACACCGCAGGTATGCAGATACCGCTTGAGCGATAACCGCTCCTTGGCCAGCGATTTGAAATCTTGCTTATTCTTCATGATATAACTGATGCTCCTGCATATACTGCCACACCGCCGGCTCTACCATATTCCCCTGCACCGATCCGTCCCGTATCTCACTGGAACTGACCGCCAAAGGCTTTATGAAAATAATCCGACAACGGGCACGATATTTAAAAAAGTAAAAAACTTTTTTCAACCACAATTTCAAAAGCACATGCTTCTCCCTTGCCGCCGTTACGATGGTCGCCATCGCAAAAATGGAAGCCGTGTCCCGCCATGTTCCCAAGGATAAAAACATATCACTGCCGCAAATCAAATGCAGCTGATCGGTCGGATACTGCTCCCGCAACTGTCGCAGCGTATCTACCGTGTAACTCTTCCCCTTCCGCTCCAATTCTATGTTCGAAACTTCATGATCGGGAAAAGCCAACCGAGCCATCTCAAACCGATGAGTAGGATCGTTATCGGCCACCGTCTTATGCGGCGGCATATAGGACGGAATGACAATCACCCGATCCAAACCAACTTTCTCCACTACACGGTCCAATAACAACCGATGCCCCTTGTGCGGCGGATTAAAAGTGCCGCCGAAAATACCGATTTTCACATCGATCACTCCAAAACGATCTTACGTTTCTCGTGATCGCTGGCCGGCCGATACAATACAATCTTTGACCCAATGCATTGCACCACATCCGCCCCCAAAGCCTCGGCTAACTGCCCGGCGCACTCCTTGGTAGTCATAAATGCCGTCTCCAGCACATTGATCTTGAACATTTCTTTGATTTCTAAGGTTTCATCCAGCTGCCGAATCAGATTCTCGGTAATGCCCGCCTTGCCCAGCTGCTCGGTCGCCTTCATGGTATTTGCCATCTTGCGCAACTGCGCCCGTTGTCCACTGGTAATCATTTGTTCTCCTGTATCTCTTGTAGTTTCATTCGAAGCGCCGCCAAGGCCGCACCCCGATGACTGATCGCATTCTTTTCCTCATCCGTAAGTTCCGAAAAGGTCTTCCCCTGCGACGGAATGTAGAAAACGGGGTCATAACCAAACCCGCCGCTTCCTGCCGCCTCATGGGCAATTTCACCCAAACAACGACCCGTTACGGTAAACGACACATCCTCAGGTAATACACAGGCAATCGCACACTCGAAACTGGCACTGCGGTCAGCCGCATCCCCGATCTCCTGTTGCAGTTTGGCAATCTTCTCCGGATAGGTTGCATCCTCACCGCCATAGCGTGCCGAGTAAATACCGGGGCGCCCGCCCAAAGCATTTACGCACAAGCCCGAATCATCGGCAATCGTGCCCAGCCCTGTTAACGCATAGCCACACTGCGCCTTGATCATGGCATTTTCTTCAAAGGTCGAGCCGGTCTCCTCGGGATCAAAGTCAACACCTAATTCTTTAGGTATCACCGTTTCAAATCCGAGAGGACCTAAAATCTCATCGATTTCCCGTTTCTTGTTGACATTATTGGTCGCAATCAGCAGTTTCATTCTAACAATCCTTTAGCATAACTCTCGGGCGAGAATAAGTCAAAATCATCCGCACCTTCGCCCAATCCTACAAACTTAATGGGAATCCCCAGCTGATGCAACACGCCGATGGCCATACCGCCGCGAGCCGTGCCGTCCAGCTTGGTCAATACAATACCGGTCAATCCCGTTGCCGTGGCAAATTCCTTGGCTTGGTTGATGGCATTCTGCCCTGTCGTCGCATCAATCACCAGCAAAAATTCCTTGTCGGCATCGGGTAACTCCCGATCAATCACACGACTCATCTTGGTCAGTTCATCCATCAAATGCTTTTTGTTATGCAAGCGACCGGCCGTATCACAAACAATCACATCTTTGCCCCGAGCCTTGGCCGCCGCAATGGCATCAAACAGTACCGCCGCCGGATCTCCGCCCTCACGGTGCTTGACAATATCAATATCAATCCGCTTGGCCCAGATATCCAACTGCTCCGACGCCGCCGCACGGAAGGTATCTCCTGCCGCCAGCAACACCTGCTTGCCGTTGTCGTGCAGGTACTTAGCCAATTTAGCGCAAGTAGTCGTCTTGCCCGTACCGTTAACACCAATGACCATAATCACCGACGGCTTGGTGTTAATCTGCAAGGCCGACCGATCGTCCGACATCTGCTCGGTAATAATCCGCATCAACAGTTCCCGCACCTGCTCGGCCGTAGAGATCTTCTCCAGTTTCGCCTGCTTTCTTAACTTGTCAATGATCTCCTCGGTCACTTCCACTCCCGCATCGGCCATAATCAGAGTTTCTTCCAGTTCTTCCAGAAAATCCTCATCCACCGTGCGGAAATTGGAAAGCAAGGAGTTCATACTCTCACCAAAAGATTGGCGGGTCTTGCTTAATGTACTTTTCAGCTTTTCAAAAAGTCCCATCTATATGCTCCTATTGAATCCGCAATTCATCATACACTTCACCAACATTGATCGTCAGTAGCTTGGAAACACCTTTCTCCTGCATGGTAACGCCATACAGAACATCGGCCTCCTCCATCGTACTGCGACGGTGAGATACAATAATCACCTGCGTATGCTCGGTAATGGTATGTAAGAAGGCGGCAAAACGTGCCGTATTGACTTCGTCCAGCGCCGTTTCAATCTCGTCCATGATACAGAACGGAGTAGGACGAACACGGATAATGGCAAAGTACAAGGCAATGGCAACAAAGGCCTGCTCACCACCCGACAAGGCCGACAGATTCTTAATCACCTTACCCGGCGGGGTCACTCGGATTTCGATGCCGGTATTGAGCATATCGGTCGGGTCGGTCAGAATCAGATCGGCTTTACCGCCGCCGAACAACTCACGGAAGGTCTGCTTAAAGGTCTCATTGATAACCACAAACTGCTCGCTGAAGATCGACTTCATCTGCTCGGTCAGCTCGGCAATTACCTTTTCCATGTCACTCTTGGCCTGCTCTAAGTCATTGGTCTGCCCCATCAGGAAATCATAACGATCCTTAACCGCTTTATATTCCTCAATGGCGCCAATATTAACATCTCCCATGCGCTTCATCTTGCCCTTGATCTCCCCTAAACGCTGTTGCGCCTTGGTAATACTCGGCAATTCCTGACGAAGCGGCTGGGCATCGGTCAGCGTCAATTCATATTCGTCAAACAGACGAGCCACAATGTTATCATACTCCGACTCGATGGTTTCCCGTCTGGTTTCCAAACGCTCCACCTCACGAATCAGACGCTCCTTCTCGGCCGCCACATCACGGGAAGATACCCGAAGTTCATTAACCTTCTTCTCGGCCTCTTCACGCTGACGGCGAATATCCTCCACATGAGCCTGTTTATCTAAAGCCTGCGCACGCAAGTCCTCAGCCTGCTGACGGCAATTTTCAATACCGTTTTCCAGTTCTACATTCTTCTGTGTCAGCTGATCCATTTCGGCATGCTTGGCATCTATAATCGAATTACGCTCCAGCTTGTAGCCGTTGAGTTCCTCAATCGAACGCAGAATCGTTTCAATATCCTTTTCCATGGTAAAGATGGCCAGTTTGCGCTCACCAATTTGAGCCACAACCGCATCCCGTCTGGCAATGATCTCCTCATGCCCCTTAAGCAACTCATCCGATTGCGCCGTATGCTGGGCAATTTCCTGCGTCAACTGATCGGACAAGGCCGAGCAAGAAACCATCTCCGCCTTAGCCGCATCATATTCGGCATGGGCATCAGCATCCCGCTGGGTCAACTGGGACACAACCGCCTGGGCATTGGACAGCCGCTGCTTGGCATCATCCAAACGTAAGCGATTGGCCATGTTGGCATCTTCATGCTGACGAATCTCGGCACGCACCCCGTCGGCAAACGCATTATCTCTTGCCAATTTGTCACTCAACTCATTGAGTGCTTCGCAAGCCTTCTGATACTCGATCTCGTGCGCCTTGAGTTCGCCTTCCAAACGCTTCATTTCGTTTTGGCGAGTCAGAAGCCCCGACCCCTTAACGGCACTACCGCCGGTCATACTGCCGCCGGCATTTACCACCTGACCGTCCAAGGTCACAATACGGAACTTATACCCAATCTGCTTTGCCAAGGTAACGGCATTTTCCAGATTGTAAACCACGCAGACACGACCCAGCAACCAGTTGACAAGGCTGCGGTATTTGTCGTCACACTTCACCATCTCCGATGCAATACCCAAAAAACCAAGGCTCTCTTTCATGTCATCGGTATTGATCACCTTGCCCGAAATGGTGGATACGGGCAGGAATGTAGCCCGTCCGGCATTGTTGTTCTTCAGGTAATACACCGCCGCCTTGGCATCGCTTTCGGTGTCTACTACGATATTTTGAATGGTATTGCCCAATGCCGTTTCAATGGCAACGGCATATTTCTCATCGGTACGCACGATCGAAGAAACAGGGCCGCACACGCCGTGCAACTGCTGACGGGAGGAGGCTTGCATCACCCGTTTAACGCTGTCGTGATACCCGTCAAAATGGTTCTGCATATCCGCCAAAGTCGTCAATCGCAGTTTCTTGGCGTTCATATTGTTTTCCAGTTCCAGTTTAATCTTTTCCTGCTTCTCCACCCGCAATTGCAGGGCGCTAATGCGCATTTCATAACCGCTGACCGTATTGCTAAGTCCGTTAATAGCCTCACAGGTCTTGGCAATTTCTTCTTCCTTTTCCTTAACCTGTCCTTCAATCTCGGCATATTCGCTCTTCGCCTGCATCAATTGCTCAGACAGTCTTTCAAAGTTTTGATTGAGTACCGCACAGTTGCTTTCGGCAAAACCGATCTTAATCTTAGCATCGGTCAAGCGCTCCGACAATTCCAGTATCTCTTTGTTGAGCGTGTTGATACGCTCCTCTACCTGCGATTCCTCGCCATGGATGGCCGAATTGGTATCATTCAGGGCAGTCAGTTGTTCCTGCTCTTTGGTTAAATCCACACGCAAAGCATCAATTTGAGATTGACGATCGGCAATGGTTTGATCAAAACTCTTCATCTTTTCATCGTCTTCGTCGATCTCAGTCTGCAAACGGGCGATCAATTCCCCGTTGTGCTCGATATCACTGCGAATCAAAGAAATTTCATTTTCTTTAGCCGCCGCCTGCTCGTTGAGAGATACGATCTCACCACGCAGAAAATCGATAGCTTGGGTGGCCTGCTGAGCGGCCAAATAAATGTCTTCCGATTCCTTTTCCTGCAGAGCAATTTTCTGCTCTACCTGCTCTAAATCGGCACGGCCGGTAATGCAATCCTGCTCAATCTTCTCTTTGTTAACCTTAATGTTATCAATATTTCCCAGCCAAAGGCTAACTTCCAGCCCCTTCTTCTCGTCCCGCAAACGCAGATATTCCCGTGCCGTTTCTGCCTGCTTCTCCAGCGGGCCCACACGAGATTCCAGTTCGGCAACAATATCCCGCAGACGGATCAGATTTTCTTCGGTCTGTTCCAGCTTACGCTCCGATTCCTGCTTGCGATAGCGGTACTTGGAAATACCGGCCGCCTCTTCAAAAATCTGGCGGCGCTCATCGCTCTTAGAGGCCAAAATATCTGAAATTTTACCCTGACCGATGATCGAATACCCATCGCGGCCAATGCCGGTATCCATAAGCAATTCATGAATATCCTTTAGGCGAACAGGGCTGCGATTGATCATATATTCGCTCTCACCCGAACGGTAATACCGCCGAGTCACGGTAACTTCCGTAAAATCAATAGGCAAACTCTTATCCGAGTTATCCAGCGTCAGCGAAACCTCCGCAAATCCCATAGCCTTGCGGCCGGTCGTACCGTCGAAAACAACATCTTCCATCTTGGTACCGCGCAGCATCTTAGAACTCATTTCGCCCAAAACCCAGCGCACGGCATCGGTAATATTACTCTTACCGCTTCCGTTAGGACCCACAATAGCCGTGATGCCCTTGTTAAAATGGATGGTTGTCTTATCAGGGAACGATTTAAATCCCTGCATTTGTAAAGATTTTAAAAACATATCTTGCATAAACCTCAATTCTGTTAATGCATTTGATTAAAAATTATATCAAAAAACAAAGGAAATTTCAATATTTATTCTGTTTTTTTCGCTTTTTTGAAGGCTTTTTGAACGAAAAAAGGGCTGTTTCTTCCCTTTTTCGTAAAGAAACAGCCCAAAATTTTTATAAACCCATCAATTTTAATGCTTCATTGGCCGCCATTTGCTCGGCTTCTTTCTTGCTTCGCCCTGTTCCCGTGCCGATACAATTGCTGTTGAGCAGGACGGCGACCGTGAATATCTTGCGATGATCCGGCCCTTCGGTTTTGAGTAACCGATAAGTCAAGTGCTCGCCTCGATTTTGCTGAACAATCTCTTGCAACATCGTCTTGGCATCCTTAAACAGCCGCCCCGAAATAGCATCGGGCAGGCCTCGCTCCAAATAGGGCAGGATAAACTTTCTTGCCGCTTCGATCCCGCCATCCAAATAGATGGCCGCAATCAAGGCTTCAAAGGCATCCGCCAGAGCCGAGGGACGGTGACTGCCGTCCGACAATTCCTCACTGCGGCTAAAGCGAATATACGAACCCAAGTCGATCTCAAGGGCAAATTTCGCCAATGAGGCTTCGCATACCAAGGCGGCACGCAATTTACTTAGACTACCTTCATTAAACCGATTCTGATCCATAAAGAGCATACCGGCACAGATAAATCCCAATACCGAGTCACCCAAAAACTCCAAGCGCTCATTGGATACGGTTCCCTCTTCTTTGGCTTCGTTGACGTAAGAAGAATGGGTAAGCGCTCGCTGCAATAACGACTTATCCTGAAAACGATATCCGATTTTTCCTTCAAGCGCCTCATAATTCATCTTCTCACACCCTTTCCCTATACAAGGCAATATCCCCTCATTCAAGGGGATATTGAATCATTCTCAGTTGCCCTGCTTTTCGGTAATGTAATTAACAACATCACCGATAGTCTTTACGCCGTCTACATCCTGATCGTCGATCGCCACGCCGAATTCTTCCTCAACGGCCATGATCAATTCTACGATATCAAGCGAATCGGCCTCCAGATCATCCACAAACGAAGTTTGCATCGTGATTGTATCCGGATCGTTAATCATAAACTGTTCCACAATAAGTGCTTTAATTTTATCAAATACCATGATTCTTTCCTCCATACTATGGCTGATTTCACTAAAAATGATAAATTGAATTTACCGTTCTGTCAAGAGTTATTTCGAAAATATTAACAAATATACTTAATTTTCCCTCTTATCCGCCGGCATCATCATTTCGGATAATTGGCTGATAATGCCTGCCTGATGCAACTCGGTCGCCTGACGAATGGCATTCTTAAAGGCCACGGCATCCGACGATCCGTGTGCTTTAATCACGATACCCGACACACCCAACAGGGGCGCGCCGCCCGCCTCGGTGTAATCGAGCGATTTCTTAAATGCCGTAAACTCTTTTGCAATCAGCAGGGTGCCCAGTTTGGTGCGAAGATTTTTAAAAAGTACACCCTTAAGCGACTTAGCAATCATCTTGCCCATGCCTTCCAAGGCTTTCAGATAGACATTACCCGAAAATCCATCGGCAACCACCACATCGACATTACCGAGCAGGCCGTCACGCCCTTCGATGTTGCCGACATAGCAGATGCGATCTTCCTGTTTAAGCAAGGCATTGGCTTCGATCTGTAAAGCGGTACCCTTGGTATCCTCGGTGCCGTTATTGAGCAAACCGACACGGGGAGCATCCATACCGTACAGGCATTTCATATACATACTGCCCATGATGGCAAATTGGTGCAGATATTCGGCCGAACATTCAACATTGGCACCGCTGTCAATCAACAGATGCTTCTTGCCGCCTATGCTGGGGATCATCCCGCCGATAGCCGCCCGCTTGACACCCTTCATGCGCTTGACAAGCAGAGTGGCTCCCGTAATGACAGCACCGGTATTGCCAGCCGAGATAAAGGCATCGCCCTGTCCCTCTTTGAGCATGCGCATACCGACGGCCATGGACGAATTCTTTTTCTCCTTGACCACGCTGTCAGCACTGTCGGTCATTTCCACAACCTGCTCGGCATGGACAATCGACATACCCGTCATATTGATGTTATTCTCTTTGACCGACTGTTCAAGCACATCCTGCTTACCGCACAGAAGAATCTCCACTCCGTACTCGGCAACAGCGAGGGCGCAACCTTTTAAAATTTGCTCGGGAGCATGATCGCCCCCCATGGCATCTACAATAATCTTCATTTTTCGTTCCTTTTCTGCGGCAAAATATCGGCCGCTATCTTAGTGATTTCCTCTTGTGCCATAGCGGAAATCATGGCACGACGATCTTTTTTCTTCTTCGCTGTTATCTTCGATTGATCAAAAATGCCGAAATTGACATTCATGGGCTGGAAATTCACAATGGATTCATTGCTGATATAGTGTGCCAAGGCGCCGATAGCCGTATTGGCAGGAATATCTACCGATGCTTCCCCTAAGGCCATACGAGCCGCGGCAATCCCTGCCACAAGCCCCGATGCGGTACTTTCGACATATCCTTCCACTCCCGTCATCTGACCGGCAAAGAACAGCCCTGCTCGGTTTTTAACCATATAGGTGTGGTCTAACTGACCGGGAGAATGGAGAAAGGTATTGCGATGCATGACCCCATACCGAACAAACTCAGCTTGTTCAAGACCGGGAATCATGGAGAAAATTCGTTTCTGTTCGGGTATACGCAAATGGGTTTGGAATCCGACGATATTATACAGACTGCCCTCGCTGTTGTCTTTCCGCAGTTGTACGACGGCATACGGATCTTTTCCCGTTCGGGGGTCAGGCAGACCGACCGGCTTAAGAGGGCCGAAACGGATGGTATCCTCTCCTCGACGAGCCATAACCTCAATGGGCATACACCCCTCAAAAACGCGGCTATCCTCAAATTCATGTAGCTGTACACAGTCCCCGTTTACCAATTCCCGATGAAAAGCCAAATACTGCTCTTTATCCATAGGGCAATTGATATAATCAGGGCTTCCTTTCCCGTAGCGGGAAGCAAAGTATGCCTTAGACATATCAACGCTCTCAAAAGACACAATGGGAGCGGCCGCATCAAAAAAGGAGAGCGGTTCTCCTAAGGCATTGGAAATATCATCCGCCAACGGCCCGCTGGTTAAGGGACCGGAGGCAATGATACAAATCTCGTCCTCGGGGATCTTCTCTACCTTTTGACTAACAAAAGCAATACGGGGGTGAGACAGTATTTTTTCGGTAATATAACGAGAAAAGGCTTCTCGATCGACCGCCAACGCTCCGCCTGCGGGAACGGTTGTGGCATCGGCGGCGGAGAGAATCAGCGAATCCATGATACGCAATTCTTCTTTGAGCAAACCGACGGCATTTTCCAGTCCTGCGGCACGCAGAGAATTGGAGCAAACCAATTCGGCAAAATCCCGATTGTGATGGGCGGGGGTAAATTCATGGGGCTTAATATCCACCAATTCAACGTCCACGCCCCGCTCGGCCGCCTGCCAAGCGGCTTCGCAACCGGCCAGCCCTGCACCGACTACCTTAATCTTCATTTTTCTTCTCCGGCTGCTTTTCAAAACCGCAACCGTCCTTCAAGCAATGGATTTTACCGCCTCGGCGCATTTCACGGAACAACGTTTGACCGCACTGCGGGCAGGTTTCAGCCAAGGGTTTATCCCATGTCATGAAGCCACAGTCCTTCCCCTTTTCGCAGGCGTAATAAGTCTTACCCTTACGGGTTTTTCTCTCAACAATGCGACTGCCGCAAAGGAGACATTTCCCTTCGGTTTCAACCAAGATGGACTTGGTATTGCGGCATTGCGGGAAGCCGGGGCAGGCCAAGAACTTACCATTTTTACCGTTGCGAATGACCATATTGCGGCCACACTTTTCACAGATAATATCGGTAACTTCTTCGGGTACTTTAATTTTAATACCCTCAAATTTCTTATCGGCCTGAGCCAAGGTTTTAGCAAAATCACCATAGAAATCCCGAATAACCTCAACCCAGTCAACCTCACCGTCGGCCACCTTTTCCAGGTTATCTTCCATGGCGGCGGTAAATTTGACATTAACAATGTCTTTAAAATTCTCGGTCATAACCTGATTTACCGTTTCACCCAGAGGAGTCGGAGAAAGGATCTTCTTTTCTCTCTCGGCATAGTCACGGCTGATCACGGTGGCAATAGTGGGAGCATAGGTACTGGGGCGTCCAATACCTTTATCTTCCATGGCCTTGATCAAGGTATCATCGGTATATCGTGCGGGCGGTTGGGTAAATTTCTGCTCGGTGAGCAACCCTAGGAAGGGCAACACATCCCCCACCTGCATTTCGGGAATACCCTTGCTGGGCGTATCGTCCTCATCCTTGCTTTCGCTATACAGTTTGGCATAGCCATCAAAAACGACCTTATTATGAGTCAATTTAAACAGGTAGTCATTGGCCGTGATTTCCACAGTTGTGACATCCAGCGTTTTATTGGCCATCTGGCAAGCCACAAAGCGGCTCCAGATCAATTTATAGAGCCGATACTGCTGAGGGGTTAAACTATCCTTGATGCGATCGGGGATCAAATTGACATCAGTAGGACGGATGGCTTCATGGGCATCCTGTGCATTTTTCGATTTGGTAAAGATATTGGGCGAAGACGGACAATAGTCCTTGCCATAAGTGTTAACGATATAATCACGGGCCGCTTGTGCCGCATCGTCCGAGATGCGCAACGAATCGGTACGCATATAAGTGATCAGACCGGTACTGCCAACGCCCTCGATGTCGATACCTTCATAGAGTTGCTGAGCGGTACGCATAGTAATCTCAGGGCGGAACCCGAAACGACGGGATGCTTCACGTTGCAGTGTAGAAGTAATGTAGGGCGGCATGGGTTTGACCGCTTTTTTCTTCTTAGTAATATCCGACACCACATACTGCGCCCCATCCAGTGCGGCTACGATAGCGTCGGTCTGTTCTTGATTTTTCAGATCAATTTTGCCGTCGTGATTGCCGTAGAAGGCGGCGGCATATTTGGCCTTGCCAACACCTTTAAACTGAGCGGCAAGCGACCAATACTCCTCCGGAACAAAGGCCTCGATCTCACGTTCCCGATCGCAGAGCATACGCACAACGACCGACTGGACACGGCCGGCCGAGAGACCTTTCTTTATCTTTTTCCATAAAAAGGGGCTGATCTTATATCCGACCAAACGATCAAGTACACGGCGGGCTTGCTGAGCATCCACCATATCCTGATTGATGCAGGAGGGATGTTTCATCCCTTCCAGTACCGCCTTTTTGCTGATCTCATTAAAGGTAACACGGTTTTTCTTTTCAATATCCAGTCCCAGCATATAGGCTAAATGCCAGGAGATGGCTTCTCCTTCACGATCCGGGTCCGTTGCCAGAAACACGGCGTCACTCTTAGCCGCCTTCTTTTTGATATCGTTGATGATATCCTTTTTCCCGCGCATCATGATATATTTAGGCTTGAAATCGTTATCAACATCCACGCCTAAGGAGCTAACGGGAAGATCACGAACATGGCCGACCGAGGCGACGACCTCATAGTCTTTTCCCAGATATTTTTTTATCGTACCCGCCTTTGCAGGCGACTCTACAATCACAAGCTTTGCCATGGTTCCTCCTAAATAGTGAATGTTTTTGAAAGGGCATAACAGCCACCGGGCTTCTCGGTTATTATGCCTCTAATCTGCAATTCTGTCAACAGTAAAATGATATTTGTCAGATCAATTCCCGTTTTTAGCGCCAATTCCGTCATATCCGCATCGCCCGAAATCAACGCGTTAATGATTGCCTGCATTTGTTCATTTTCCACGGTGGGAGAAGGGGTTTTCGGCTCTGTGACTGTATGGTTGGCGAAGACATATCCATACTCCTCAAGTACATCCATAGCCGACTCAATCAATTTTGCACCGCTACGGATCAACTGATTGGGTCCTTGGCTTTGGCGGACATCGGCATCACCCGGAATGGCGAAGACATCACGGTTATATTGCACAGCCCATTTGACGGTAATCAACGAACCGCTTTGCTGGGGAGATTGGACATGGATCACACCGTTGGACAAACCGGCGATCAGGCGGTTTCTTGCTTGAAAGTTGGATCCCAGAGGACGGGTTCCCGGTAGAAATTCGCTAATGACACATCCCTTTTCGGCGATTTCCCAGTACAGATCATATTGGGAGTTAGGATAGATCACATCAATGCCGCCAGGGAGTACAGCCACCGTTTTACCTTGGCTGTTTAAGGCCGCACGATGGGCACAGGCATCGACGCCGTCGGACATACCGCCGATGATCGTACAACCGATTTCAGACAAATCGGTCACGATATGTTCGGTCATACGACGGCCGTAGACGGTCATACCGCGAGTACCGGCTACAGCAATCTGCAACAGAGAGTCCTTCCAGACGGGATTACCCATACAGAACAGCATAACGGGGGGATCGGGCATAGTTTTGCAATTGGGTGGATAATCCTCATCCCAATAAGTCAGGATACGGACATCGTTCTTTTCGCAATGGTACAGGGTTGGCTCAATGATGGTTAGCGTATGGTTCGATATAAGTTTTTGGATTGTATCGGGCATTAACAAGCCGCATTGACGCAATTGCGTTTCGGTAGCGAAAAAGACAGCCTCCGCTGAGCCGAAATATTCAATAAGCGGTAAGGTATTCCGATTGGCGGGCGTCATTAATTGAACCAGCCAAACAAGATAAGCTAAGGAGTTTTGTTCCATTATTTTGACATCTCCCACATAAATATAGAGGCAGCAACCGAAGCATTCAACGATTCGGTATCTTCCTGCATGGGGATATATATTTGATGTTCACAACAATCAACGGCTTGTTGAGACAGACCGTTACCTTCATTTCCGATCCATACGGCACAGGTGTCATTCAAGCAGTACTCGGATATATCCCGAGCATTTTTACCGACCACAGCGGCATAGGATGGGATATGGTTTTGTTTTAAATATTCGGATACCTCTGAAGCGGATTGGCATATCTGAAAGGGCACACGGAAAGCGGCACCCATACTGCCGCGCAGAACCTTAATGGAATAGATATCGCAACCGCCAATAAAGAACACGCCGTCGATTCCGAATGCGGCGGCAGAGCGCAGTACAGCACCGGCATTACCGGGGTTTTGGAGGTTTTCGCAGACCATATATTTGCCTTGTTTTTTCATCTCGATAACCCTATCGGGGATGCGACAGACGGCCAAAATGCTTTGGGGGGTATCCATAGCACTGGCACGCTCTATGGCGGCAGTCGGTGCGCTATACACCGGAACATGGCGGGATTCCAGCAAATCAATCAAATCAACAATCTGTGCCGATCGGGATTGATCGACGAGGGCAGACACGATATCAATACCAGCCGATAACACCTCCCGTAGCAACACATCGCCCTCGACCGTAAAGACACGGTCACGGGTACGGATTTTAGCGCGGGATAAGGAGTTATAATATTTGATTGTAGGGTTAACCGGACTGGATATGTAAATCATGCGCAAAGCCCCCTTTTTTCTTTATTATATACGCAACTGAAAAAAATGCAAATTTTTTTTATAAACTTTTCACATGTTTTTCACATACAGACCATAGTGTTATCATAATCATCGTGCATAATATAGATATTACGACAAGGAGAAAACAATTATGGAAGACAATAATAATCTTTTTCAGTCACAGCCGATAGATCCCATTGTTTCGGTTGAACCGATCGATGAACCGCAATCCAAGAAAGGCGGCTCGGCCAAGGCGCCGATTGCCTTAGTTTTGATTATTTCCTTGCTCGCCTCTACCTTGTTGGGGCTTGGTGGCGGTGTATGCGGCTATTATTTTATGCATATGCGCCAAAATCCGAGCAAACCGTCAGAGGGACAGAGCGGTAATATTGTCATGAACTCGACGCCGATTGAATTATCGGAGGAGTCTTACAGTCGTGCTGCTGTTGTGCAGAAGGTTTACAGCAGTGTGGTTGAGATTACAACATCCTCCGTTAACACCTCCATGTTCATGCCGCAGCAGGTGCTCAGCGGTGCGGGAAGCGGCGTTATCATCACGACCGACGGCTACATTGTGACCAATCATCATGTAGTTGACGGGGCGTCAGCCATTGAGGTGGCCTTAGCCAACGGCGAGACACATCAGGCACAGCTGGTTGCTTCTGACGCGCAGACCGACTTGGCGGTTATTAAGATTGAAGCGAGCGATCTGAATGCCGCTACTTTTGGTGATTCTTCGCAATTGGTAGTTGGGCAAACGGTATTGGCCATCGGCAATCCGCTCGGTTCGCTTGGCGGAACGGTAACCGAAGGCATTATCAGCGCCTTAGATCGGGAGATCACGATTGAGAAGGAGTCGATGACGCTGTTGCAAATCAGTGCGGCGGTTAATCCCGGCAACTCGGGCGGCGGTTTATTTGATGAGCAAGGCAACCTGATTGGCATTGTTAATGCAAAGGTCAGCACCGATTCGAGCGGTGATCCGATCGAAGGGTTGGGGTTTGCCATTCCGGCTAATCTGGCCAGAGAAGTTTCGGGCGAGCTGATGGATCACGGCTATGTCAGCGGGCGTGTGGCTCTTGGGGTTACCTTGATTCACATTGCCGATGAACGCACGGCTATGATGTATCGGGTATCCAAGACCGGTATTTATATTCTGCAGGTAGAAAATAATTCCAATGCCTCCAACGCCGGTCTGCGTTCAGGGGACTATCTGGTAAGCATCAACGATACTCAAATCACCTCCACCAAAGATGTAGAGAATATACTGGAAGGTATCTCCCCCGGCGACACACTGCGCATCACCATTGAACGGGGCGGACAGGAAAAGACCGTAGAGGTCTTTATGGCAGAATCCACCAACTGATAAAAACAAGCCTTTGCCCTTATTGGGGCAAGGGCTTGTTCCCTATTGCGAAAAAAAACTTTTTCATTTATAATAGCATCAGGAGGGAAAACCATGTATAAACTTTTGATTGTTGACGATGAAGAAAATATCCGTAAATTAATACATAAATATGCTGAATATGACGGGCATGAAGTGAGTGAAGCAGAAAACGGCATGCAAGCCGTGGAGCTGGTGCGAAAAAACGATTTTGATCTGATTGTTATGGATGTCATGATGCCGGAATTGGACGGATTTTCGGCCGCTGCCGAGATTCGTAAAATGAAAGATACCCCCATTATTATGCTTTCGGCACGAGGTGAGGAGTATGATCGCATCCACGGTTTCATGGCCGGCATTGACGACTATGTAGTCAAGCCCTTTTCTCCAAAAGAACTGATGCTTCGCATCCACGCTATTTTATCCCGTCGGGTACGAAATACCGACCGTACTGACATCTTTAAAGCCGAAGGATTAATGATTGATTTTACCAGCCGCATTGTGACCGTTGACGGAGAACGAGCCAATCTGTCCCCTAAGGAATATGAACTGCTGTTTTACATGGTGCGCAATCGCAACATTGCCCTATACCGTGAAAAACTGTTAAGCGAAGTTTGGGGGTATGACTTTTTCGGAGATGATCGCACGCTGGATACTCACATCAAATTATTACGAAAAAGTTTAGGGGCATACAGCAAATTTATTGTGACACTAAGGGGGATAGGTTATCGTTTTGAAACATAAACAAAACCGCATGGGGATTCGTTCCAAACTTTTTGCCTGCTTTGCCCTCTTTGTTGCTCTTACTTTAGCATTATTATGGGTTTTGCAGGTTGTTTTTCTGGATGACTTTTACCGATTGATTAAAACGAATCTGATCAAAAAGACGGCTACTGTTATTTCCCACAATCTGGACAAGCCCTCGGATGAACTGCAAACATTGGTGACCCGCATATCGCAAGACGGCGAACTGTGCATTGTTGTGTATGACCTCAATGACAACGGCGCCTATCTGGCCGATTCCGATGTATTGGTCGGATGTTTTGTCCACAAACTCATGCCCTATGATCGGTATCATATGTGCATGGACGCCCTGTACGCCGGCGGAGAATCTTTGGAATTTTTTGAGGGTGACATGTTCCGAAATCCCGACTATAATAACGATCATTTTCAGGGGGATGTCCCTAAAAATGACCCCGGGATGTATGACAGTTTGATGTATATTCGCGTCAAAGAAAATACCATTGGACACACCGTTGCCATCATGATCAACGGCACCATTGTACCGGTTGATGCTACGGCGCAAACCTTAATCAATCAAATGATGATTATTACCATCATTCTGTTGTTATTAGCAGGGGCTTTTGCCTGGATTTTATCGCGCTTAATTGCCAAGCCCATTTCCAAACTCAATGACAGCGCCAAGGCCTTGGCTACCGCTAATTATAACGTTTCCTTCCAAGCCGATGGCTACCGAGAGATTGAGGAGTTGTCCGATTCTCTTACCATTGCCGCACAGGAACTCAATAAAGTTGATGAATATCGACGTGAATTACTGGCCAATGTATCCCATGATATGCGCACGCCACTTACTTTGATTTCGGGCTACGGCGAGGTCATGCGGGACATTCCCAGTGAAAACAATGCCGAAAATTTGGATATTATTATTTCCGAAGCCAAGCGGCTTACCGCGTTGGTCAATGATATGATTGAACAAACCCAATATACCGACGGCATCATCCATTTAGATCGAAAATCGGTTAATCTTTCCTTCTGTATGCAGGAAATTGCCCTGCGCTATCGTAAATTTACCGAAAATAACGGCATTATCATCCATACTGATATTGCCGATGCCATCTATGTGAATGCCGATCCCCTCAAGCTTACGCAGGCCATTTACAACCTACTCAACAATGCCCTGAATTATACCGACAAGCACATCTACATTACACTTAAGAGTATTGAGCATCGGGCTTATGTAGAGATACGGGATACCGGCGAAGGCATTGAAGCGGATAAGATCCCCCACATCTGGAACCGTTACTATAAAATAGACAAGCAACATCGCCGTGCCGCGCACGGGTCGGGGCTTGGATTATCCATTGTAAAGCATATTCTGGAGTTGCACGGTGCCGAGTACGGCGTTACCAGTCAGGTCGGCGAAGGCAGTACCTTCTGGTTCTCTTTACCCGAGGAATAATCGCACCGACACAACGGAGAAAATAAAGGCCGCCAGATCAGCAACCAGCCCACAGGTTAGGGCGTGTGGTAATTTCCCCACCCCTGCCGCACCGCTATACAAAGCATAGGTATAGAAGGTAGTTTCTGAAGATGCCGCCAACACGCTTGCCATACGCCCGACGGCACTATCCGCGCCGTACACGCTTAGATACTCCGATAATTGCGCAATACTTCCTGAGCCGGAAATGGGGCGCAGAATGGCCAAAGGCACCAGTTCCGGCGGAATTCCAATCGCATGACAGACGGGTGAAAGAAGCCGAGTCAAGCCATCTACGGCACCGGAGCCGCGAAACATATTCAGTGCCGTTACCATCAACAGCAAGGTGGACGCAACGCCTAAAATAGCTGAAATTCCCTCTTTCGCGCCCTCCGTAAAGGCATCCATGATATTCACTTTTTTTATACAGCCAAGCACTAAGATACCCAAGATAATAATGGGAATGAGATAGGATATAATTTTCATTTTCTGTTTAATGCCTTAATCATTACGATACCAATGATGGCGGAAGCAAACGATGTAACCCAGACGGGAATCAAAATATCGGCCGGCATGGCCGATCCTGCCGAGGCCCGCATGCTGATAATGGTGGTGGGGATTAGCTGAATGGAAGCCCCGTTAAGCACACAAAATACGGCCATAGCTGAAGTGGCTTTTCCTGCCGAACGCTTCCCCATACGGCGCATAGCGGCAAGACCGGCGGGGGTTGCCGCATTGCCGATACCGATCATATTGGATACGATATTGGTTGTTATGTGACCAAGCGTTTCCTCGTCGGATTCTTTGGGAAATAAGACACGTGTAATGGGCCGCAACCATTTGGATAGAATGGTTAACAATCCCGCTTGCCTTGCGATACGGAACAAACCGCTCCAAAAAGCCATAGTACCGGCCAATCCCAAGCAAAGAGATACGGCATCTTGTGCACCGCTCAACGTTGCGGATAATAAGGCATCGCCGTTGCCGGTAATTACAGAAACGGCAACCGAAATCAACATAAGAGCCAGCACAATATAGATCAACACGCCTATTCCTCCAAAAAGTGTAATTTGCTATTGACGAAATTTGTCGTAATGTGTTACATTATAAACAAAGGAAGGTGGAAATAATGAAAGCAACCGGCATTGTCAGACAGGTCGATGATCTCGGCCGTATCGTATTGCCTATTGAATTACGCAGAAAGATGGATATTAATATTAAAGATCCCCTTGAAATTTATGTAGACAACGATACAATCATTCTCAAAAAATACCAAGCAGGATGCGTATTTTGCGGTAACGCCCAGGTGATCAATTATAAAGGAAAAAATATTTGTCCTGAATGCATCAAAGAAATGTTTGAACAGATATAAAAACAGCCGGAAAACGATGTTTTCCGGCTATTTTTATAATGATAATCCATCATGAAAGGCTTGCCCAATCTTTTCCCCGATTCCCCAATAGGCATGATTCATAGAATCATATATGATCGGTTTGAGTTTGACAGGATCAACCTTACCTTTTTCATTTAAGATGCTTTCATCTGCGCTGACATTGACAATTTCTCCAATCAATCGACAGGTTTCCTTATCATAGGATTTAACCTTACACTCCAGTGCCATGGGTAATTCTTCAAAAAGCGGGGCATCCACAAATTCGCTTTTCACGGCATGCCAGCCTGTTTTGTTCATTTTATCGGGATGATCTTGCCCTGACACGATTCCGACATAGTCGCAGGCAATCATTGTCCGTTCCGTGCCCATGCTTACCGTAAAGGCGTTGCGCTTTACGAGGTTGTCCGCCGTTTTGTGGGTATCATCAATACAGATGGTGATCTCCGTTTCCTCGGTGAGGCCGCCCCATGCGGCATTCATAGCGTTAGGTGTGCCATCGTCGTTATAGGTGCCGACAATAAAGACCGGCTGGGGATAGAGTTGAGGCTTGGCGCCGAAATTCTTTCGCATAATTAGCCCTCCTTTTTACAACAGTATAGCAAAAGATTCCGAAAAAGAAAAGATATTCTTTGTATTTGCGCTATGATATGATATAATTTTAACAGAGGTGATACCAACATGACCATACCGCTTTCCCCTGAAGATTATCAAGAGCCGGCCTGCCCGCTCTGCATGGATACCGATAAGAGCGAGCGGATTCCCGTTGCCCGCATTATTCAAAAATTAGATGAGTATTTCAATCGAAACGATTATTCCTCAGCGCTCGATCATTTAAATTATTGGGTTAAAGAAGCCCTTGCCTTAGGCGATGACGGTGGTCTGCTTTCGCTCTATAATGAACGCATGGGGCTTTACCGCAAGATCGGAAAGAAGGACGAAGCCATTGCGGATGCAAGAGCGGCACTCCTTTTGCTCGCGCAATTAGGACATGACGGCGACAAAACGGGAGGTACTACACTTCTCAATGCGGCCACCGTATACAAATCCTTTCAATTGTCCGAGCAGGCGTTGCCGTTATATGAAAGGGCATTGCAGATCTTTAAGCAGGTACTCTCCCCTACCGATTCGTTATTTGGCGGATTATATAACAATATGGGCTTAGCCTTGGTTGATTTGCGTCAATATGATCGGGCGAACGACTACTATGCCAAGGCGTTGGAGATTATGGCGCATGTAGAAAACGGGGCACTTGAACAGGCCATTACCCATTTAAATATGGCCGATGCCGTTACTGCTCAATACGGTTTAGAATCGGCGGCCGGCATGATTGAGGAACATATAGGAAAAGCGCAGGACTTATTGGAAAATTCCGCCTTGCCTCGCAATGGGTATTATGCCTTTGTTGCCGAAAAGTGTGCGCCGACATTCCGCTATTACGGACATTTCTTCTATGCCAGACAACTGGAAGATAGATCAAGGAGCATCTATGAAAGGGCTTGAGTTATCCAGACAATATTATTTGACCTATGGAGCGCCCATGATTCATGAGAAATTTTCTCATTTAGAATCACTGCTTGCGGTTGGTTTAGTGGGAAGCGGGTCGGAATGTTATGGCTTTGATGATGCTATTTCGCAAGATCATGATTTTGAGCCGGGGTTTTGTCTTTTTATTCCCGATGAGGATATCATCAGCAATCGAGAGGCCTTTGCCCTTGAACGGGCCTACGATAAACTTCCCAAGGAATTTATGGGCATGCACCGCCTTAAGCAATCTCCCGTGGGCGGCAATCGGCACGGAGTCATCCGCATAGCCGATTTTTACCGTGACAAGATTGGATTTGCGCATGGTTTTTCTTGTCTGTATGATTGGTTTTCGGTTCCTGAATTTTCGATTGCCGAAGCGGTAAACGGTGAGATTTTTCAAGATAATTATGGACAATTCAGTAAAATTCGACAATCTCTTGAACAGATTCCCGAAGATGTGCGTCGAAAAAAGCTGGCGAGTGCCCTACTGATTATGGCACAGGCGGGGCAATACAACTATCCTCGCTGTTTGGCGCATGGTGAGGGCGGTGCGGCACAGTTGGCCATTGGCGAATTCGTTAATCAGGCTATACGAATCATCTTCCTGCTGAATGGAAAATTTGCCCCATTTTACAAATGGGCATTTCGAGCCATGAAATCCCTTCCCCTGCTTTCAAATCATGCGCAAGGACTTGAATTTTTGATTTCAAGCACAAATGACTCCGCCACATCCGCCAAAAAGGCGGAAATTATACAAGCCATAGCCAAAGATGTGGCCGGTGTGTTGCAGGAACAAGGACTCACAGCCTTACCTTACACTGATTTGGAAGCGCAAGCATATGAAATCAATCAGACCATTTCTGACGGAAATCTTCGAAACGAGCATATTTTATTTGCCTTATAAAAAAAGAAGCCGAAACGGTTTTCCGTTTCGGCTTCTTCATGTATTGATTATTCGTTATCGGTATCAATCTGAGCGGGAACTTCCTTTTTGAGATTCAAAATCGTATTAACAAGGATGCCCAAGATCAGAGCACAGGCAATGGAGGTGATGGTCACGCCGCCGAAGGTCAGCGACAGGCCGCCGATACCAGCAATGAGAATGACCGATACCACAAATACATTCTTGTTCTGCTCCAGATCAACCTTCTGAACCATTTTCAGACCGGAAACCGCGATGAAGCCATAAAGGGTCATGCAGACACCACCCATGACGCAGTTGGGAATGGTGCTCAAGAAGGCAACAAAGGGAGAAACGAAGGAGATCAGGATCGTCATGATAGCCGCCGTCATGATGGTAATAACCGAAGCATTACGGGTAATGGCTACGCAACCGACCGATTCACCGTAAGTGGTGTTCGGGCAACCGCCGAACAATGCACCGGCCATCGAGCCGATACCGTCGCCCAACAATGTGCGGGACAGGCCGGGCTCTTCTAACAGATTCTGACCGATAATGGTGGACAGATTCTTATGGTCGGCAATATGCTCAGCAAAGACAACAAAGGCAACGGGAACATAGGCCGCGGCGATGGTGCCGAGATATGCCCAGTCAAAGCCCTTCACGCCGTCAATAGCCGTAACAAAGGTAAAGTCGGGCATGGAGAAGAAGGTACCGAAGGTAACGCCGTCGGCAAACAGAGCCTTGAATGCGCCGAAGTTGATAACCTTAAGGGCATCGACACCTGCGGCATCACCAATGAGAGTAAAAATCAAAGCCACAACATAACCGGCTAAGATACCGATAATGAAGGGGATTAATTTAGCCATTTTCTTACCATAGTGAGAGCAGAGAATGACAACAAACAGAGTAACCAGAGCACAAACCAAAGCTACATACGGTGAGCAAACTGAAGCGCCTTCTACCTGCAGGCCTCCCTTGAGCATATCACCTACGGCATTGCCGGCCAGGGACAGACCGATAATAGCAACAGTAGGTCCGATAACAACGGCTGGCATCAGTTTTTCGATCCAGTTAACACCAACAGCCTTAACAATCAGAGCGATAACGACATAGACCAGACCGGCAAAGACGGCGCCAAGGATCAGACCGAGGTAGCCCATGCCCATTGAGGTGGCACCGGCAAAGGCGGCCAACATCGAGCCGATAAAGGCAAAGGACGAGCCAAGGAATACGGGACTCTTAAAACGGGTAAACAACTGATAGATCAGGGTACCAACACCGGCACCGAACAGGGCTGCCGATTGCGACATGCCGTTTCCAATGATCGCAGGAACCGCAATGGTAGCCGCCATGATAGCAAGCACCTGCTGGAACGCAAAGACGATCAGCTGGCCGAATTTCGGCTTGTCATCCAGATTGTAGATGAGATTCATTTTCTTCCTCCAATTTAATTTTCTTTATTAAAACGGGATCACTCCCGAATTAACCGACATGATACAGGCAGACGCCCGTTTCCTCGTCCACACCCTCGACCATAACCGAAACCAGTTCTTCGTGAGAAGTGGGAATATTTTTACCGACAAAGTCGGGACGAATGGGTAATTCCCGATGACCGCGATCGACCAGCACGGCCAGTTGAATCGATTTAGGACGGCCGTAATTAAATACGGCTTCGATGGCGGCACGGGCCGTGCGACCGGTATAGATCACATCGTCCACAATGATTACATTTTTATCTTCAATTGCGCACGGAAATTCGCTTGACTCGGTAATCGGCATTTCATCCGTCAAATCATCCCGATAGCGCGTGATATCAATATGCCCCATCGGCACATCAACACCCTCAAACCGCTTTAAGTTTTCAGCCAACATACCGGCAAGCGGAATCCCCCGCCGTTTAATACCCAGCAGGCAAATATCCGATACGCCTCTGTTTTTTTCAATAATTTCATGGGTAATACGCGCCATTGAACGGCGAACAGCCGCTTCATCCATAATTTTAGCCTTAAAATTCATGTAGTATCCCCTAAAAAAGGCTTGCCCATGGCAAGCCTCTACATATTAATATTCGCTGATGCAGAAACTTACCGGCATCGCTGTACCGCTTAAAACTTCATCATTTATATGATACCATTGTCGCTCCCGCTTGTCAATTATTTTATGAACAAATTATGAAAAAAGCGACAGAAATCTGTCGCTTTTTCTATCAAATATTTGAAGCAAAACGAAGGAAAGCGTCCTGCCCTTCCTTGTTACGCTTAAAGACACCGGCATCCTCCAATACCTGCTCAAAGACATGAGCGATCTCCTCTTTGATTACCAAATCAAAGGTATCGGGCGTGAGATCGGTGCGTCTTTCCATAATTTCCTGCATCCACGCTTGGTGAGAAGCGGTTTGCGGATGATCGGCAAAAGATCCGCCGTTAACATACACCTGCCGCAACATCTCCCATTCCTGACGAAGCCGTGCCGGCAAAACGGCCAAGCCTTGCACTTCGATCAATCCAATATTCTCTTTCTTAATATGGTGCAGATGGGCATGGGGATGGAAGACACCGAGCGGATGCTCCTGTGTGGTAATATTATTACGCAACACCAGATCCAGTTCATACTGCCCCTCTCGCATACGGGCAATAGGCGTAATGGTATTGTGCGGCTCCCCATCGGTATGACTGAACACGAAGGCCGACTCATCGGTATACTCCCGCCATGCCGCCAAAATCCGTGCTGCCAATTTTGCCAACGCTTTGCGATCCTGACTTTGCAAACGAATGACCGACATCGGCCATTTCACGATACCTGCTCTAATTTGCGGATAATCGGCAAAGGTCAGCGGCGTTTCGATCGGCGCTTTTGCCATCGGCAATTCATGGATACCACCTTGAAAATGTTCATGGGACAAAATACTGCCGCCGACAATGGGCAGATCGGCATTAGAGCCGACGAAGTAATGCGGGAATAACCCTATAAAGTCAAACAACTTGTCAAAGACAGCCGCATCAATCCGCATTGGCTTATGCTCTGCGTTCAAAACAATGCAATGCTCATCATAATACACATAGGGCGAATATTGGAAACCCCATGCTTCGTCATTTACTGTTATGGGAATGATACGTAAATTCTGACGAGCCTGCTGGGTTGCACTGCCGACATATCCCTCATTCTCCACACACAGCGCACAGGCAGGATAATTTGCCGAAACCGTCTTCCCTGCCGCCGCAATATCTCTCGGATCCTTTTCCGGCTTGGATAAGTTGATGCTCAATTCCAATGTGCCGTATTGAGTTTGGGCGTCCCATCTCACATCCCGTGCGACACGCTCGGCACGAATATAATTGACATCACGGGAAAAGCGATAAAACCAATCGGTAGCCTCTTTCGGCGATTGCTCATACAATTCATAAAATCGATGGGTGATGTGCGACGGACTCTCGGCCACCAATCCCATCAACAACGAATCAAACCGATCCCGATTTCCTTGCGTATCGGCAATTCTTCCTAACCGAACCGCCTCATCGCAAAGAAAGTCCAACAATCCTTGGATGGTCTTTCCTTGACAATCAGCAACATCAGGCACCCCTCCGTCGGGGCAAAAAGCACCATACAACAGATTGAGCCGATATGTACATTCACTTGCATCAATCAAACCATGCGAGATGGCATAATCGACAAGACGATCTAACGCTGTGGTCATCAGTCCACAACCTCCATCGGGCCGTTTCCGACCGATGCAATATAGAAGGCGGCCGTAAGACCGGTTTCCTTGTTATAAATCTCGGCCACATATTTCTTCACCGCTTCGGTGCAATCGGACGAAACCAAGGCAACGGCACATCCGCCAAATCCGGCTCCTGTCATACGAGCACCGATTACGCCATCACATTCCCACGCATGATGAACCAGACTATCCAGTTCCTTGCCGGTAACCTCATAGTCCTTTTCCAAAGACTCATGAGAAGCATTCATCAATCGGCCGAATTCCTTAAGATCGTTATTCTCCAACGCCTTTACGGCACGCTGGGTACGGCCGTCCTCGGTAATGGCATGGCGGGCACGGCGGTAAATCACCTCAGACATATCCGCCTGAGCCGCCTCCAGCATTTCCTCGGTGGCATCGCAAAGAGTTTCCGCTTCGCCGTATTGACGCAAAATCTCCAATGCCTGTGCACATTCCTTAACACGGTCATTATACTTCGAATCTTTCAACCCACGCTTCTTGCGGGTATCCATAATCAGAATATCGCAACCATCCAGCGACAGGGGCGCATACTGATAGTCCAGCGTAGCCGTGTTGAGATAGATGGCGCAACCTTCCTTACCCATTGCCACGGCAAACTGATCCATAATACCGCAGTTCATGCCAACATAACCATTTTCGGCCTTTTGACCGAGAATGGCGATATGATCGTTACTCATGGGAATATCAAAAATCTTGCCCAGAGCATAGCCGGTAACCACTTCAAGCGAGGCCGACGAAGACAGACCCGAACCGTTGGGAATATTGCCATAAACCCACATATCAAAACCGTAAGGAATTTCTTTTCCTTCCTGAGCCATGGCCCAGATTACGCCGCAGGGGTAAGCCGTCCATGTACGGTTGCTGCGGGAAGCTAAAGAATCCAAAGACAATTCATAAATACCGGACTCGGTAAAATTCTCAGAGTAAAAGCGCAGTTTGCGATCGGCACGTTTACGAATGGCTACATAAGTACCCATCGAAAGGGCACAAGGAAAAACATGACCACCGTTATAATCGGTATGCTCTCCAATCAGATTAACGCGACCGGGCGCAAAAAAGACCTGTACTCCATTGGCATCACCAAACGACTTGGCAAATCCATTTAAACATTGTGCTTGATTCATAAAAAGCACCTCCTCTTATTTGTAGTTTACTCGATTTCCCATCGCTATGCAAGTACACATCGTGTTTGTCGCATGGATTTTTGTTGACTTTTTAATCTTAGATATTATATAATGCATGGTAAGGTGGTGAGGCAATGAAGACGACATATAAATACTCCTATAAATCCAAACAAAGCAGTACACCCCTATATGTATGCAATACCGGCCTGCAACAATGCTCGTCCGGCTATTCTTGGGGACCCGGTGTTCGGGATCACTATTTAATACATTTTGTTTCTTCCGGCAAAGGAACTTTCTGCGCCAACGGCAAAGAGTTTGAGTTGCACGGCGGGCAGGCCTTTATTGCCTATCCCAATGAAACGGTATCCTACAGCGCCGATGAACAAAGCCCTTGGGAATATTATTGGGTAGGGTTTAACGGTGCTGAAGCAGGATTGATGTTGTCGCAGACCGACTTTTCCCCTGCGGATCCGGTTCAGGATTTTAAGGATGACGATACCTTGGCTGATCTGATTCGGGAAATTTATGATTGTCGGGGCAGTCGCAACTGTGATACGGTACGCATGACCGGTCGGGTATATTTACTGTTAGCCTATTTGATCGAACAGGCCAAACACGCACAATCCTCTGCCCCCGAAATCTATGCGGTTAAGGCGGCGGAATTTGCCCAGAACAATTATATGCACGGAGTAACCGTTACCGATATGGCCGCACATGTGGGCATCAGCCGCAGTTGGCTCTATAAGGATTTTTGCCGACAGTTTCACATATCCCCCTTTGAGTATTTGCAGGGATTGCGCATTGACCGTAGCAAGGCATTACTAACCAATACAAAATTATCTGTAAAGGAGATTGCCTTGTCGGTTGGGTTCGAAGATCCATTATACTTTTCACGAGCCTTCAAAAAGGAAGTCGGCATATCTCCCTTAACCTATCGACAACAGAAAGAAGAATAAAAGAGGCAGGATCATAAGATCCTGCCTTTTTCATTAGAACAAGCCTGTAATTTTTCCGTTTTCATCCACATCGATACGCTCAGCCGCCGGAGACTTGGGCAGGCCGGGCATAGTCATAATGTCACCGGTCAGCACCACAACAAAACCGGCACCTGCAGACACTTTAACCTTTTTAATGGTTACGGTAAAGTCTTCGGGCGCACCCAGTTTTATGGGGTCATCGGAGAAACTGTACTGGGTCTTAGCCATGCAGACCGGACACGAACCAAAGCCCAGTTCTTCCAAACGGGCGATCTGCTTCTTAGCAGCCGGTTCTATCACAATTCCTTTACCGCCATATACCTTCTTCACAACCGATTCAATCTTTTCGGTGATCGAGCAGTCCGATTCATAGGCAAAGGTAAAGTTTCCGGTTTCCTCGTCACACAAGCGCACCACTTCTCGTGCCAGATCTTCACCGCCTTTACCGCCGTCGGCCCATACGGTAGACAATACCGTATTGACACCTAATTGACGACACTTTTCAATAATGAAATTGATTTCCGCATCGGTATCGGTCGGGAAACGGTTGACCGCCACCACACAGGGCAGTTGATACACGTTTTTGATATTGGAAACATGGCGAAGCAGATTGGGAACACCCTTCTCCAACGCCTCGATATCCTCATTATTGAGTGCGGTTTTCGGCAGGCCGCCGTGCATTTTAAGGGCACGAACGGTGGCCACAACTACAACGGCATCCGGAACCAGTCCTGCCATGCGACACTTGATGTCCAGGAATTTTTCAGCGCCAAGGTCGGCACCGAAACCGGCTTCGGTAATGGTATAGTCGCCCATCTTAAGCGCAAGCTTGGTGGCCATGACCGAGTTACAACCATGGGCAATGTTCGCAAAAGGACCGCCATGAACAAAAGCAGGGGTCCCTTCCAGTGTTTGCACCAGATTGGGCTTTATAGCATCTTTAAGCAGTGCCGTCATAGCACCTGCCGCCTTCAGTTGACCGCAGGTAACCGGCTGATCGTCATAGGTATAACCGACAATAATACGAGAGAGGCGCTCTTTCAGATCGGTAATCGAGTTGGACAGGCACAAGACTGCCATAATCTCGCTGGCCACGGTAATATCAAAACCATCCTCACGAGGAACACCGTTGACCTTGCCACCCATACCGTCCACGATAAAACGAAGCTGACGGTCGTTCATATCGACGCAGCGCTTCCATGTGATTTTCCGCACATCAATGCCCAAGACATTCCCCTGCTGGATATGGTTATCCAGCATTGCGGCCAACAGGTTGTTAGCGGCACCGATGGCATGAAAATCTCCGGTAAAGTGCAGGTTGATATCTTCCATGGGTACGACCTGCGCATAGCCGCCGCCGGCCGCACCACCCTTGACACCGAAGACCGGACCGAGGGAGGGCTCACGCAAAGCAACAGTGACGTCCTTACCGATACGGCGCAGACCGTCAGCCAAACCAATGGTGGTCGTTGTTTTCCCCTCGCCCGCAGGGGTGGGGGTAATTGCCGTTACAAGGATCAGCTTGCCGTTCTCACGGTCGGTTTCCTGCAACAAAGACGGGTCAATTTTTGCCTTGTATTTGCCGTATTGCTCTACATATTTCTCATCTACATGGGCTCGTTTTGCAATTTCGGTAATGGGCTCCATCTGACAGTTCTGAGCAATCTCAATGTCGGAAAGATATGCCATTCTCACGCACTCCTAACTTATTTAAAGTAATGAACAGCGGCTTCAAACATACGGATATCGTAGTTACCCGGCACATTCAGATACAAGCCCTCACCGATACGTTCACTGTGTCCCATCTTACCGAAGACACGACCGTCGGGCGAAGTGATACCCTCGACCGCATAAATCGAGCCGTTGGGATTAAAGTGAACATCGGCAGTGGCATTGCCGTCCAGATCCACATACTGGGTAGCGATCTGACCGTTTTCGGCCAGTTTTCGGATCAACTCCTCATCGGCAAGGAATCGACCCTCACCGTGAGAAATCGCAACATTATACACATCTCCCACCTGTGTCAGCGCCAACCACGGCGACTTATTCGAAGCCACACGGGTACGAACAATGCGGGACTGGTGACGGCCGATGGTGTTATAGGTCAATGTCGGGCAGGATGCATCGGTATCGATGATCTTACCGTAAGGAACAAGACCCAGCTTAATCAATGCCTGGAAGCCGTTACAGATACCGCACATAAGTCCGTCACGGTTCTCCAACAGTTCGGTAACGCCCTCTTTTACTGCGCCGTTGCGGAAGAATGCCGTAATAAACTTACCGCTTCCATCCGGCTCATCGCCGCCCGAGAAACCACCGGGCACGAAGACGACCTGCGAATCTTTCAGGCTCTTAACAAAGCGATCTACACTATCCTGAATTCCGCTTGCCGACAGGTTATTAATAACCAGAATTTCCGGCTCGGCACCGGCATCACGCACGGCTTTGGCACTATCATATTCACAGTTAGTACCAGGGAATACGGGAATGAGCACCTTGGGTTTAGCCACACGGATGGCGGGCGCTTTGCGCTCCCTACTCTCATAGGAGAAGTTGCACAGCGGCGTCTTCGCATCGGGAATATTGCAGGCAAAAACGCTTTCCAGTTTATCCTCATATACACCGAGCAGTTCCGACAGGGCAACGCTTTCCTTGCCACGGCAGATGCACTCGGCATCGGTAACTTCACCCAGATAGGTTGCATCGGCAATCTCGTCGGTAACTTCTACAACAAAGGAGGCATAGCCGTAACTAAACAATGTCTGATTATCCATAGCCGTATCCACATTCACGCCAAGCCCGTTACCGAAGGCCATCTTCATAATTGCCTCGGCAATACCGCCCAGCCCAAGCGTGTAACAGGATACCACTTTACCGGCACGCATAAGCTCGGTAACTTGGGCAAATACCTTGAGCAAGGAGTCGGTCTTGGGCAGGCCATTCTCATCATACTCGGGAGAGATCACATACAGTTTATTCCCTGCCTTCTTCAGTTCGGGAGAAACCATGTGCTGCAATTTATCCGTAGTAACCGCAAAAGAAACCAAGGTAGGCGGCACATCGAGATCCTCAAACGAACCACTCATCGAGTCCTTACCTCCGATCGAGCCGATCTGCAGTTCTTTCTGCGCTTTAAATGCACCGAGCAGAGCGGCCAGCGGCTTACCCCAACGACGGGCATCCTTACCGGGCTTCTCAAAATATTCTTGGAAGGTCAAATACACATCCTCAAAAGAAGCTCCGCAAGCAATCAGCTTACAAACCGATTCCACAACCGCCAGATAGGCCGAGTGATAGGGGCTCTTTTCAGCGATGAAGGGGTTATAGCCCCAAGCCATCAAGGACACATCGTCGGTATGCTTCTGCTCTACCGAGATCTTCTGTACCATAGCCTGCACCGGCGTCAACTGATGCTTACCGCCAAAGGGCATAAACACCGCACCGGCACCGATGGTCGAGTCAAACCGCTCCGAAAGACCACGCTTGGAGCAGATGTTCAGGTCGGCGGCCATCGCCTTGAAGTTACTTGCGAAATCGCCCGTTACCTTCTTTTCAAACGCTTCGGGTTTGGCGGGTTTGATATTAATGTGCTTGGATGCACCGTTGGAATTGAGAAATTCACGGCTGATATCGACGATCTTCTTCCCGTTCCAGTTCATGACCAAACGGGCTTCTTCCTGCACCACAGCCACAGGGCAGGCCTGCAGGTTTTCCATAGCGGCCAGCGCCAAAAATGCCTCAACATTTTCTTTCTCAACCACAACCGCCATACGCTCCTGCGATTCGCTGATTGCCAGTTCGGTACCGTCAAGACCTTCATATTTCTTAGGCACAGCGTTCAGATCGATCTCCAGCCCGTCGGCCAATTCACCGATAGCAACCGATACACCGCCGGCGCCAAAGTCGTTACAACGCTTAATCATCTTGGTTGCGGTAGCATTACGGAACAAACGCTGGAGTTTACGCTCCTCGGGCGCATTACCTTTCTGCACTTCCGCCCCGCAGGTTTCCACTGAGTGGGCGTTATGCGCCTTGGAAGAACCGGTAGCACCACCGATACCGTCACGGCCGGTACTGCCGCCGAGCAGAATAACAACATCACCGGCAGACGGACGCTCACGACGTACATTCTCCTGCGGTGCCGCCGCAATAACTGCACCGATCTCCATGCGCTTAGCCGCATAGCCGGGGTGATACAGTTCATCTACAATACCCGTAGCCAGACCAATCTGGTTACCGTAAGAAGAGTAGCCTGCGGCAGCCGTTGTCACGATCTTACGCTGGGGCAACTTGCCTTGAATAGTCTCATTTACAGGCTTGAGCGGATCGGCCGCGCCGGTTACACGCATCGCACCGTAGACATAGGAGCGGCCCGACAGCGGATCACGGATCGCACCGCCGATACAGGTAGCCGCACCGCCAAAAGGCTCAATCTCGGTCGGATGGTTATGGGTTTCATTCTTAAAGAGCAACAACCACGGCTCGTTCACACCGTCAACATTCACGTTGATCTTAACGGTGCAGGCATTGATCTCTTCCGATTCATCCAGCTTATCCAGTTTGCCGTTTTTCTTGAGATATTTCACGGCAACCGTTGCCAAATCCATTAAGCAGACCGGCTTGGTACGACCGATCTCCTTGCGAACTGCCAGATATTCATCAAAGGTAGCCTGCAACAATTCATCCTCAAACACAACCGAATCAATCTCGGTGAGGAATGTCGTATGACGGCAATGATCCGACCAATAGGTATCGATCATACGGATCTCGGTAATGGTAGGATCCCGATGCTCGCTGCGGAAATACTCCTGACAGAACGCAATATCATCGGCATCCATAGCCAAACCGTAATCCTTAACAAAGGACTCCAAGCCCTCACGATCCAACTGACAGAAACCGTCCAAGGTGCGAACCTCAGTCGGAATCTCGTAGTTAGCAATCAGTGTTTCGGGCATGTCCAGAGAAGCTTCGCGAGCCTCAACGGGGTTGATAACATACTTTTTAATCTCTGCCACCTGCGCATCGGTCAAAGCACCCGACAAGATATACACCCTTGCCGTACGCACCGTCGGACGATCCCCCTGCGAGATAATCTGAATACACTGCGCGGCCGAATCGGCACGCTGATCAAACTGACCGGGCAGATACTCTACCGCAAACACGGTATCGGTATCGGCACAGGCAAACTTTGAGCTGACCGTATCCAACTGCGGCTCGGAAAAGACCGTCTGCTCGGCATAAGCAAACAGTTCGGGGGTGATGTTCTCTGCATCATACCGATTCAGAATACGAACATCGGTTAAACTTTCAATTCCAAGAAGCGAACGGGCATCGCTAAGCAATGACTTGGCTTCTGCGGCCAATTCCTTCTTTTTTTCTACATATACACGATAAACCATTTTATTCCTCCACAGTTGCCTGCAACGCACGGGCACCAATGTCATGGCGCCAGTATGCATTTTCAAAATCAACCCGATCCACCAAGGCGTACGCATCGGCAATTGCCTGCTTCAAGGTGCCGGCCACTGCCGTACAACCCAACACACGGCCGCCGTTGGTCACAATCCGGCCGTCCTTTTTCGCTGCGCCTGCCACATAGACCTGCGCCTCGATATCTTCGGGAATCGTCATAACAAAGCCTTTTTTGTAGGCCGTGGGATATCCCTCGGATGCCATGATAACACAACAAGCGTGCGCATTCTTAAATGCTACATCTACCTGATCCAACGTACCGTTGGAAACTGCCTGCATAACCGTCAGCAAATCGCTCTCCAGCAAAGGCAATACCACCTGCGTTTCGGGATCGCCGAAGCGGCAGTTGTACTCAATAACCTTCGGGCCGTTGGGCGTGAGCATCAAGCCAAAATACAAGCACCCCTTAAAGGTACGCCCCTCCTCATTCATAGCCTGAATGGTGGGCAGGAAAATCTTTTCCATACACTCATCGGCAATCGCCTTGGTGTAATACGGATTGGGAGCCACCGTACCCATACCGCCGGTATTGAGTCCGGTATCGTTATCCCCCGCTCTCTTATGATCCATAGAAGACACCATGGGCACAACCGTTTTCCCATCGGTAAAGGACAGTACCGAAACCTCAGGGCCAGTCAAAAATTCTTCAATAACAATCTGATCGCCGCTGTTGCCGAACATTTTGTCCTGCATCATGCCGGTGACCGCTTCCTTGGCTTCCTCTAAGGTATTGGCAATAATAACACCCTTACCTAATGCCAAGCCGTCAGCCTTAATAACTACCGGAATGGGCGCACTCTCCAGATAATCCAGCGCCGCCTGCATATCGGTAAAGACCTCATAGGCCGCCGTGGGAATCCCGTACTTCTTCATTAACTGCTTGGAGAAAACCTTACTACCCTCGATAATAGCCGCATTGGCACGAGGACCGAAACAAGGAATTCCTTTCGCCTCCAAAGCGTCTACGCAGCCTAATACCAGCGGATCATCGGGAGCCACGACCGCATAGTCGATCTGGTGCTCCACACCGAACGCCACAATAGCATCAATATCTTTTGCCGCAATGTCCACGCATACGGCATCCTTTTCCATGCCCGCATTACCGGGCAGGGCGTAAATCACTTCTACAGACGGATTTTCTTTAATCTTGCGGATGATGGCATGTTCTCTGCCACCGCCGCCGATAACCATTACCTTCATCGACATCCTCCATTAATGATGGAACAAACGCATACCCGTAAAGGC